>CARJCM010000019.1:6546-21425 GCA_948999435.1 uncultured Bacilli bacterium | reverse complement strand
TATTATATCAAAAAACCACACCTTTGTGGTGCGGTTCAAATTTTAATTTAGGAAAAGGCATCTAACGATGTCTTTTTTACATACCTGCAATTCCTCATGGCTGCCAAATCTTCATATTTTCAAAATGAACTATAATCAAGACTTTAAATATCTATTTTATCAAAAAGTTTCAACATATCAATTTCCTGAATTTCAAAGCTTGTACCTCTATCATGAAGTTCACCCGCACGTTCTCCCTTTTTAAAAACCCCAATTTTAAAAGTAACTCTAATTGTGCCATCTTCAATTAATTTAAGAAATTCATTAAAATCTTTTAATTTATAAAAATCAATATCATAATATTTATAATAATCTTCACCATTAATTTTATTAGGCCAAGCCTTAACTAAAGCCATATATTGCAGCTTCCGATTTAATTTTTCTTTTAAAATATCAAAAGTCCAATAAGACTTTTTTTCAATAAAATTCATACTTTTATCAGTTATAAGCAAAAACAATTTCTGTTCCTCATAGTCTGAAACCAATTTAAATAAATATCTATTACCTACTAAAGTAGAACAATTAGCTTGCACCGAAGCATGAAGAAGTTTCTGATTGCGATAGACATTATCTGGATAGCCATATATGCTTCTAAGTCTCTTAATTTCAAACTCTTTCTTCCCTTGAGGTGTCACGCCAAAAAGAGTTGTATAACATCTCGTATACCCTCTTTTAGTTTTAATTTCTATTCCCTTATAATCAGGTAATTCCAAGGAATCTTCTTTCTTTCCTAGTAAGTCTTCAAAGGTTTTACCAATACCAGTATATCCCATTCTAGTCGCTTTTACATATCCCATTTTCTTTATTCTTTCAAATTCTTTTTTTAAATTTTTTAATTCTTCGGTAATCATAAACAAACCTCCTTCCAAAGAATGTTTGTTATAATAACACATCAAAAGAGTATATTTTGTCGAATGGTGTCAGCAAAACTAAAAAAAGAAAACTTTTTCAAGTTCTCTCTAAATATTATAGATATTTTTTAAATAATTCTTTGATTTTATCAGCATCTCTATAACCAACAAAACCATCAACCATTTTACCATCTTTAATAACTATTACTACTGGAGTATAACCATATTCTTCAAGTAATTCCCCAAAAGTACCTTCATTTTTATTAACAGTAGTTTCAATATCTAATTTCTTAAATAAGTTTTTAAAATCTGTTCTAAAGGTTTGTTCAAGTGGTGAATAATTAATTGTAATAGCCATATCGTTAAGAACAGTATTAAGTTCTGGTACTAAATTAACACAAACACTACAAGTAGAACGACCAATATACAAGAAATGAGTTCCTTTTTCATCAAATAATTTAGCAGCTTCTTCTCCAGTTACTTTTTTCATTTTACTTACATCATATTTAACTGATGTATCTTGACTACCATTATTAGTTGTACCACTATTAATTGTCTTACCATCTTTAAAATATAATCCAATAATTAATAAAGCAATAACTACAAAACCTAATATAACAATAAAAGTTAAATTTCTTAATTTTGTATCTATTCTTTCTAGTTTGGCTTCTGTTTGATTATCTTTCATCACAAATTCCTCCTCAAAATCTATTGTATTATACACCCACTTACAAAAAAAATCAAGTTTTTCCCTTGATTATCTCTTTTAATCTATAAAAGTTGCTTCTACTTTATTACTATCTTTATTATATTCAACCTTTATTTTGTTATCATTAAAGGTTTTACCAGAGTTATCTGGACTTGTTACCATTCCATCATTATTAGTCATCATATAGCCATTATCTACTAAATCACTAACTAAAATATAATTGGTATCAGCTTCCTTAAATAAATCTAAATTATCTAAAGCATATTCCTCTGCTTGTTTTTCAATCAATGCTTTTACTTCTTTAACAGAATCAGTTGTATCAATAGCAAATGCATAAGACGTACTATTAATCGTTATAAAAGCTACAATTCCAAGAAGTACTGCCACAACTAGAACTTCCATCTTAGTATATCCAAATTTATTTAAACTATTCATATTTCCTTTACCACCTACAATAAAGAGTATAACACAAATTAAAAAAAGATTAAAGATAAATAATAAAAGAAAGCATATATTTTACACTTTCTTAATATTTATTTAACACTCTGTATTCATTAATTAACATTTGCATATTCCAAGTTGCATTAGCAGGACTAGTACTAGGCAGAGAGATTAACCCAACATCATATTTATTTTTAAAATATTTTTGATACAAATCATAAGCAGTTTTACCATCAAAAGCAATAACTTCTATATTAGAATTATTAAATATTTCTTCTAAATTATTAGGAACAACATTTTTTATACTAGCATCACTACTAGCTTTAATATCACAAGCAGCACAAACATCAAATAAAGCTATTTTATTTCTTTTTAATAGTTCTTTTTTCTCTTCAATAGAATTAGGAATTTCTTCATTAAAAGTATAGGCTAAAACTTTCCAAAATCTATTTTGCGGATGCGAATAATAAAAACCAACTTCCCGAGATTTAATACTTGGAAAGCTACCTAAAATAAGTATTTTAGAATCCTTGTTATAAAAAGGTTTTAAAGTATGTTTTTCCATATTCTATAAAAAAGATAAGATTTATTTCTTATCTTTCATAACCTCACTTAAAGTCGTACCAAAAGTTGCAATATCCTGTAAATTAGCTGGTACAATTAATTTAGTCGCTTGTCCATCTGCAACTTTACCTAAAGCTTCATAGCTTTTTAAAGTAAGAACTGCACTATCTGCTTTAGCACCTTTTAAAAGCTCAATACCTTTTGCTTCTGCTTCTTTAATTTTAAGCATAGCTTCTGCTTCACCTTCGGCAATTTTAATTTGACTTTCTTTTTGAGCTTCAGCTCTAAGAATAGCACTTTCTTTCTCACCTTCAGCGATTAATATGCTACTTTTCTTTTCACCCTCAGCTTGAAGTATTTTCTCTCTTCTCTCACGTTCAGCGCGCATTTGTTTTTCCATCGCTTCTTGAATATCACGTGGAGGTAAAATATTTTTTACTTCTACCCGATTAACTTTAATTCCCCAAGGGTCAGTTGCTTCATCTAAAATAGCACGCATTTTACCATTAATAATATCACGACTTGTAAGAGTTTGATCAAGCTCTAGCTCTCCAATAATATTACGTAATGTAGTTGCTGTTAAATTCTCAATAGCACTTACTGGCATATCAACTCCATAAGTATATAACTTAGGGTCCGTAATTTGATAATAAACTACTGTATCAATTTGCATAGTAACATTATCTTTTGTAATAACAGGTTGTGGTGCAAAATCCTTAACAGTTTCTTTTAAACTTACTACTTTTGCTACTCTATCAACAAAAGGAATTTTAAAATGTAATCCATTTTGCCAAGTAGTCTCGTAACTTCCTAACCTTTCTATAACATATGCTTTTGCTTGTGGTACAATTTTAATACAAGGAATAACAATAATTACTACAAGTATTAAAATCGCAATAAAAAATTCAAACATTAAACTTCACCCTTCCTAACCACTAGCTTTACGCCATCTATTGACTCTACAATAATTGTAGTTCCAACCTCAATTTTCTCATCACTTATAGCACTCCAACGTTTGCCATCAACTTTTACTTCACCAATTTTTAATTTATTGATTTCTTCAGTTACAACACCTTCCATGCCTAAGACTCTATCACTATTTGTTTTAACATTTTTACGTGCTAACTTTTTAACTAAAATTGGCCTTGTTAAAACCATTAAAACTAAACCTAATAATACAAATACCGCAAATAAAATATAAAATGATTCAATAAAGAATGATAATATTAAACTTACTAAACCACTAAGTATAAACCATACGCATACAAGATTAATAGTTGATACTTCTAAAAATACCAATAAAACAATTACTATTAGCCATAAAATCCACATATCTAAACAATCACCTACCTAAGTTAATTATACGTCAAAAGAGAGTAAAATACAATTATAAATTAAAAACCAAATCTAATCTAATTTAAGTAATGACTTCCAAGTATATCTTTTAGCAGTTATAACCCCATCTACTAAATTACCTTTTAAGCCCACAATATTCTTTTGATAATTCATAATAACCTTTTTCATATCTGGACCAAACTTTCCATCTAAACCATATTTACCCAAATCATACCCTAAACTCTTTAAATATTTTTGAATAGATAGCACCACGGAATGATTCCAATTTTTAGTTGTACTTATTGTAATAGTTTTATTTAAAGTTTCAGCGCCTGGTATCCCATCAACTTTTGCCTCTAATTTTTCTTGTACTTCTTTGACAAAATCTGTAAAAGAATAATCACCTTTATCTAAATTAAAAGGATTATCTTTAGTTAAATATGGAAGTGGATCTACATAACCATTTTTATAAATAGCAAAATGTAAAGAAACAATATCAGCATTACCAGTCTTACCCATTTTGGCAATAACCTCACCTTTTTGAACTATATCTCCTTTTTTAACTTTAATACCACCTTTAGCTAAATGAAAATATCTATGTTCTATCCCATTAGTAGTAATAATTACATAATATCCTCCAATACCAGCTTCATAACCTATATAAGTAACTTTACCAGACTCAATTGCAACTATATCATAATCACCATTTTTACCAACAATATCCATTCCATTATGTTTCTTTCTCGTGCTATTTCTGGTTTTATAATCACTCACTAAATAATGCTCACCCATTTTTAAAACATTATTTTTAAAATCAATTTTTTTATACATTTTTATCCTCCTCAATTTTTTAAAAAAACTTTAGAAGTGATAATTTCTTTAAAATAACTTTAGAAACAACTCTAAAACATTTTTCATCTTATTAAAATTATCACTTCACTTTATCTTATGAAACTATTGCTGGACTTTCATTAGAACAAATTATTAATTAATAAATAATTTTATACTGGTAATTCATTAGCATAGCTCTCCAATTCTTTAAGTTTTAATTTTATTTTAGGATAATAATTCTTCCATATAGTCGAAGAATCCATATTATAACGAATTGCTACTTTATCAACTGCTCTTGTTACATTAGTTCCTCTAATCATAATTTCATATAATAATTCTCTATCTACACCTCTGCATTCTTTTAATTTTTCCTCCATCTGTAATAATAATTTATTATATTTATTTTCTAACTCTAAATATATATCTTTTTCTAATTTTAATGTTTTTTCTTTTTCTTCTATTCTATTTATATTAATCTTAATTAAATCTAAATCTGTTTTAATATTTATATAGCCCTTTAAATTTTTCAAATAAACACCTCCTAATTTATCTTATTTAAAATAAAAAATGAATTGTCGGCGCTTATAACAGAAAAAAACAATCTTTCAATTGTTTTATATTCCAAGACAACTAATAATTATATCTTTAGCGTAACATAAAAAAGATAAAAGTTTGAAAGGATATAATTTATGAAAAAACAAATAATAAATAAAATAATTCTTTTTTATGCTACTAATTATTAATATGAAAAAAAGCACTTGATAAGTGCTAGACAAAGATTAAATTTTATTAATATTCTTTTTCCAAATATCTTCTTTAAAACCACTTAATATAAAATCATTACTTATAAGCATAGGTCTTTTAACTAGCATTCCATTAGAAGCTAAGAGTTTTATTTTTTCTTCATCATTCATTTCTAAAAGTTTTTCTTTTAAATTAAGTTCTTTATATAGATTACCACTTGTATTAAAAAATGTTTTAATATCACGCTTTGATGCGTTAATCCAAGTAGCTAATTCTTCATATGTTGGATTAACATCTACAATATTTCTATCTTCAAAACTAACATTATTCTTTATTAAAAATTCTTTTGCTTTCTTACAAGTACTACATTTTGGATATTCTAAAAAAATCATTTAATTACTTCCTTTCATATTTATTATTTTCAAGTTCTAACAATTTAATTTTCATTTCTACACCACAACCAAAGCCACCAATTGAATTTTTAGCTACTACTCTGTGGCACGGAATAATAATTAATATTTTATTTTTGTGACACACACTTCCTATTGCTCTCACTGCCTTAGGATTATTTACTTTTTTAGCAAGTTCCCCATAAGATAGAACACTACCATAAGGAATATTCATCATTTCTTGCCATACAATTTTTTGAAATTCTGTTCCCTGAAATTTAACTGGTATATCAAATCTTGTTCTAACACCTTTAAAATATTCTTCTAATTCATTTATAGTTTTAGCGATTAATTCACTTTTTTTAAAGTTTCCATCTATTTCTAAATCATCTAAAGTTATATAAGTTATAAAATTATCTTCTTCTACTATTGTAAAAAAATAATTATTAATTTTAGTTTTAAAATAATAATTCATCAATACTCCTTAAAATATAAGTTATACTTACACATCTATTTAATTATATCACAATTTTTCTCTTACAAACGAAATTTTAAATTTATCTAAAAAGATTACATACATTATAATCTTCTTAAAACAAACTTATCTTTTTCTTTCTAACATCATAGGAATATCTCTAAATTCTGTTACTACTGCTGTTGCTATTCTATATAAGTCTTCTTTATTACCATTATAATCAACTAAAATAGTTTGTATCCCAGCATCATTAGCAGGTTCAATATCTACTTTACTATCCCCTATATGAATTACATTTTCTACTTCTAAACCTAAATCATAAGTTGCAACTAAAAAGCCAACTTTTGTAAATTTAATATAATTATTATCATAAGCATATATGCCTTTAAAATATTCTGTTAAACCATATTTATCAAGTTTTTTTAAAGCTTGGTTTTTAAACCAATTTGTATAACAATATAAATCATAATTTTTAAATAATATTCCAACTGAATCTTTTATTCCTTCTTCAGCTTTTGTAAAATCTGCTTCTTTTAAAAACATTCTTCTTCGAAAATCATCTCCAGATATACCATTTTGTTTTAATAATTCAATAGTATCTCCCAATATAAAACCATACATTGCTTCTGTGCATTCACTAGAAGTTATAAGATGCTTATCAAAAAAATCAACTGCTTTAAAAAATTGTGCCATAACTTCATCACTATAATGAAGATTATATTCTGCTAAAACCGAAGTCAAAAAATCTGGTACACTGGTCCATTGTGTAATAGTACCATCAATATCAAATGAAAGCATTTTAACATCGTTTGTTTTTAATTCATTTTTAAGTATCATAAAATGTCCTCCAAAATTGTTCTTATTATATCATAATAAATAAAACAAGAAAAGCCTAAGCTTTCCTTGTTAAGATATTTACTTCATGGCCATTTAAGTCAAGTTTATTATTAGTACTTTCATCATAATTAATTGCAACAGCCAAAATCTCTCCTTTAATAAACTCTTCAAACTCTTTAACCATTTCTTGAACTAAATCATCACCATTATAAGTTACTTCAATTCTATCAGCAACATTATAATCTTCTGCCTTACGAATATTTTGAACTTTAGAAACAAATTCACGAGCTAAACCTTCAAGTATTAATTCATGACTAAGTTCTGTATTTAGAATAATAAATAAGTTATTTTCACGACCTACATTAAATCCTTCTTTTTCTAAAATTCTAATTTCAATCATTTCTGAATTAATTGTAATATCATTACCACCAATATTCATAGTTATAGTCTTATTATTTACTAAAGAATCAATATCTTCATTACTTAAAGTTTCGAGTTTCATTTGAAATTCTTTAATATTAGGTCCCATTATTTTACCTACTACTTTAAAATTAGGTTTTAAAGTATAATTCATATAAAGACTTAAATCATTTGTAAATGTTACTTCTTTAACATTTAATTCTTCTTTAATAAGTGGTACTAAATCTTCTAATATTTCTTTATTAGCACCATCAATTAATGCTTCATTTAGAGGTTGGCGAACCTTTATTTTTTGTTCTTCACGAACAGAACGTCCTATACTAATTAAGTTACGTACTAAATCCATTTTCTCTTCTAATTTTTTATCTATTAAAGATAAATCAGCTTCTGGATACTTCTCTAAATGAACAGATTCTCCCCCTGTTAGATTACGATATATTTCTTCACTTAAAAATGGTGTAATTGGAGCACATAACTTAGCAAGCCCAACTAAAACTTCATAAGTAGTTATATAAACAGATTTTTTGCTATTATCAAGTTCACTACCCCAGAATCTATTTCTATTACGTCTTATATACCAATTAGATAAATCATCTGAAACAAAACTAGTTAAGAATCTTACTACTTTATTCAAATCATATTCTAAAAACGCTTCATTAACATCTTTAACTAAAGTATTATATTTAGAAATTAGCCATTTATCTATTTCTTCTCTGTTTTCTACATTTACATTACATTCATCTGTATCAATATTATCAACATTAGCATATAACACAAAGAAACTATAAGCATTACGAAGAGGATTAAAGAATTTAGAATAAACTTCTTTTAAACCATCCATATCAAATTTTAAAGGTGTCCAAACTGGAGAAACATAAGGAAGATAAAAACGTACAGTATCAGCGCCATATTCTTTTATTGTTGTAAAAGGTTCTACTATATTACCACGACTCTTACTCATTTTTTTGCCTTCAGCGTCTAATAATAAATCATTTACTAAAACATTTTTAAATGGACTACATCCTTTAACAAAAGTCGAAATAACCATCAATGTATAGAACCAACCTCTAGTTTGGTCTATTCCCTCACAAATAAAGTCTGCTGGAAATTGTGTTTCCCATAATTCCTTATTTTCAAATGGATAATGATATTGAGCAAAAGGCATCGAACCACTATCAAACCAACAATCTAAAACATCTTTAATACGAGTCATATATGCACCACATTTTGGACAAGTAAGTTTTACTTCATCTATATAAGGCCTATGTAAATCTAGGTTTTCATCTAGATTTGTTGTTGCCATTTCTTTTAATTCAGCAACACTTCCTACCATATGATTATATCCACATTCACATTTCCAAAAAGGTATTGGACTACCCCAATAGCGACTTCTAGATACATTCCAATCTTTAGCATTAGCTATCCAATTAGCAAATCTTTTTTCACCAACATAAGCTGGATACCAGTTAACTTTTTTATTAGCTTCCACCATTTTATCTCTAAATTTACTAACTGCTACATAATAACTAGGCATAGAGTAATATATTAAAGGTGTATGACATCTCCAACAATGTGGATACTCATGAATCATTTTTTGTTTTCTAAATAGTTTACCATTTTCTTTTAAGTACTCTACAACTTCTTCATTTACATCATGAACAAATTTACCTTTCCATAAACCTTCTGTATAACATCCATCTTTACCAACTGGATTAACTTCTGTAATACCATATTCTCTACATACTTCGGCATCATCTGCACCAAAAGCTGGAGCAATATGAACTACACCAGTACCATCCTCAGTTGTAACATATTCAGCACAAGTTACAATAAAAGCTTTACCCTCTACATTAAGACTAGGAATTAATTGTTCATATTCTGTATTTTCTAAAGTTTTACCTTTAAATGTTTCTAATATTTCACTTTCTTCTCCTAAAACAGCTTTTACAAGCGCTTCTGCTAAAATAAACTTTGTACCTTTAGATTCCACTAATGCATAAGTAACATCTGGATTAACACATAAAGCTACATTAGCAAGTAAAGTCCAAGGAGTAGTTGTCCAAGCAAGAAAATAAACATCCTCATTCTTTTTCTTAAAAGGAACATAACATGTTAAAGCAGTATCACTTTGATAATCCTGAGCAACTTCATGTGTCGCAAGTCCTGTACCACAATGCGGGCAATAAGGTACTACTCTTGTTCCTTCATAAAATAAATTTTCTTCATAAAACTTCTTTAAAATCCACCATTCAGTTTCAATATAATCATTTTTAAAAGTTAAATATGGATTTTCAGTATCAATAAATTGTCCCATTTTACTAGTTAAATTAACAAAAGCATCTTCATTTTCTCTAACACTTTTTCGACACTCATCATTAAACTTTTCAATACCTAATTCTTCAATTTCTTTTTTACTAGAAATACCAAGTTTTTTCTCTACATGATTTTCAATAGGAAGTCCATGTGTATCCCATCCTACTTTACGTATAACTTTTTTACCTTTCATCACGTGATATTTACAAATTGCATCTTTAAGATTTTTGGCTACCATATGATGAAGTCCTGGAAAACCATTTGCAAATGCTGGACCATCATAAAACACAAAATAATCATCATCTTTATGTTTTTCTATTTGACGCTTGTTTATCTCATTAATACCGCCCCAAGAATCTAATATATCTTGTTCAACCTCTGGATAACTTCTCTTATCTAATTCTTTAAAATTCTTCATAATATTTCCCTCCTAAAAATATAAAAAAGGTGTATACCAAAGGGCGAATAAATCGCGGTACCACCTTAATTTTTAACTTTTACTCTTAACGCGAGTTATTCGTAATACTCTAAATTTTTAAAACAAAATTTCAAATATTAAACTCCCAAGTGATCTCTTAAAACAAAACTAATTAACTCACACCTTACGTTAACTCTCTGTATAGTTTTTATTTTTAAGCGGCTTGTTCATCGTTTTGACTATCATTTAAATACTTAATTGTAAGCAAACTAGTAATTGCTTCAATAATTTTTTTATCTTCAACCTCTTCTGTATAATCTCCATCAGATTCATGAATTAATTCTAAATAATGGTAATTAGCAGTTGGCATATCATTTGCATCAACTTCTACCATATATAAATATTCTTTATGATCTAATTCCAGTTTTTCTAATAATAAATAATCTTTATTATCATCTAAAGTAATAACTTTCCCTATCTCCATTATAAGCCTCTTCCTTTTAATTCTTCTTCTAAAGCAGCATTACATTGCTTCAATAATTCCTCATATCTTTTACGCAAAACTTCTTGTTCAGGACCAAGTGTATCAATAGTTTTCTGAAACCATTCTATTCTCTCTTGTAGTCCCCTAAAACGTTTTTCTGCTAAAAATTCCTTTGTAACTCCATTCTCATTATTCATTAACGACCTCTATTTTCGCCTCTTAAAGCTTCAATTTCCTTATTTAAAATCTCAATACCTCTTAAGTAAGTAATTTTCATACTCTCAGAACGAGTTCTATCTGCTTGATCCTGAAGTACCTTTATTTGACTTTCTCTTTCTGCTATTTGTTTTTCAATTTCAGCAGTATCATCTTGCGAAATAGCTTCACTTTCAGGTTCTTGAGGTTTAACATCTAACATTTCAGGTTCTTGTTCTGAAATCATTTGACTTCCAAGAGCTCCGATAACCTCATCAGTACTTGGAACTTCTACAACTGGAATAGCATCAGAACCACTAGCACCTTTTTCAATACGTTCAATTATCTCTTTATCTATCTGCTCATCTGCAGCCTTTCGTGCCTCTATTTTAGCTTTAAGTTCTGCTCTTTTCTTAGCTTGTCGTGCTTTAATTTCTTCTCCTAATTTTTTACGCTCAAACTCTGCTTTTTCTTCTGGAGTCATTTCTACAGCTGGAGCTTCGCTAGTATCTCTTCCGATATTTTCAGGTTGTTGCTCTTCTAATGCTTCTTTAACTTCTGGATTACCTTCTAAAGGTTCACTCTCAATTTGTTTTTCACGTTCCGCTTCCATTTTCTCTTCTGAAATAGCATCCATTACATCAGAACTTTCAACTGGACTACTATATATTTCATATAACTCTTTCTTTTCAATAACATCATCTAAAGTTCCATCAGCAAATTGTACTGGAATATTAATATTTTCTAAATCATTTTCATCACTTATTACTTCTTTTGAATTACTTTCTAGATATTCTTCCCATTGTCTAATTCTCTCGGCAGCTTTTTCTGACTTAAAGAGTTTAACAGCCATTTTATCTTTATTATATAAAGCAGAATTTTTCATAGCATGTGCTTTTTTACCAGCAAGTTCAATACTTTCATGAACATTTACCATTAACTTTAACCATTGTTTATTAATTTGTTCAATTAAATCAGCCATTTTTTGAATAACACTTTTTTGTTCTAATTCCGATAAACCAACACCAACATTTAACCCTTTGAACGTTAAAGCTGTGCCTAATCCTATTACTCCAGTAGCAGCAAGAGCATTAACAAAACCCATTAAAGCAACTTCTGTACCTGCACCTGCAGTCGCAAGAGCCAAATCAACATTAAAAGATGTTGCAAGACCAACATTAGCTGCATTTAAGAACCCGCTAAGAGCAGGAATCGCTGCTGCATTACAAGCGTTTGAGAATATAATCGCTGGTACTAATTGTGGTAAAACAAATGCTAAAGCACTAATTCCTAAACCTATTCCCACTAATAATCTTATCATAGCTTTATGTTCTTTGACAAACTTACCTATTTTAAAATTACTTAGTTTGCTTAAATGTTCTCTTATACCAGTTATTTTCCAACGATTCTTTTTACCATTGTTATTATCTGGATTTTTAAGACTTTCCATTATTTCATCTAAATTTGTTTGAGCACTTAAATATTCAATTTGATCTTCGCCACTTGCAAACTTTATGCCAGACATATCAACAACATTTTTACTATTTTTAGCTCTTTCTAATATTTCCACTTGTGTTTTTAAATGTCCATATATTGCAGAAGCCAGTTCATCCTTTTCTACTTTATCTTCTAATTTAGACATTTCTTCTTTTAATTCAGCAATTTTTTGATCATTTTTGCTAAAATCAATTTCTCCAGCAGTTCTAGTAAAATAATCAGATGGCACTAAAGACTTATCTAAATCTATTGGTCTATATTCATTAGGATTAATTTCATTTAATTTTTGAATTACTTGATTAAAATTAAGTAATAAATCAAAATATCTACTTTGAGCTGATACATTTGCAAATTTTAAGCCATCAAATTCAACAACTTTTTCACTCTTCTTAGCATTTTCTAATATCTCAATCATTTCACTTAAGATATCAAACATTCTTCTTTCTAATTCATTATGACTAGATTTAGCACTAAGTTTTGCTAATCTTGCTTTTAAATCGGCAATTTCTTTATCATTTAAACTAAAATCAATTTTTTCTGAAGAACTACTCATATTACTTACACCAGAGCCAAAATAACCAACTGGCACTAAAGATTTATCTAAATCTATTTGCTTACCCATAGCATTAAGTTTTCTAATCAATTCGTTATATCTTTTTACTATTATTTTACATCTATTTAAATCATCTTCACTAGCAAGTTTTAAGCCATAATCATCAACAATGTGCTTGCTACTCTTTGCTCTTGCTAAAATATCAATCACTTCATTTGCAAGTTCAACAAGTTCTGTTTCCTCTTCATTATGAATAGCTAAAGAATTAAGATATTTCAAAAGATCCTTCATTTCTTGAATATATTTATTATTTTCCGTAAAATCAATTACTTCATTCGGAGTTGATGAAGTCGAACTAGCTCTTACTGGTTCATTATTTGACTCAATTAATGGTTCTTCATTTGATACGCCAATCGGTTCTTTTACAGTACTATCTACTACTTCTTCTTTTGAAGCATTTATTAAACTATCAATTTTGTTATTAGCATCATTATATTTAGTTACATAATCTGAATCAATTAATACTCCACCTATAGAAGCTAAATTACTACTAGCTCTAGCACCAATCAAATAATTATATTTTTCTTTTAATAATGTATATAATTCAAAATCACTATCTAATACTAAACCATTAGTAGCTAATTTTGCATTTTCAGTTTCTCGAGCTTTTTTAATTAAACTTCTTAATTGTTCACGAACATTTTCAATTTCTGTAATATTTTCTGTTACATCTGGTATCTTATCATTAAAATATAATGTAGAATTGGCAAGGCTTTTAAACTTAGGAATATCTGTATCTTTAATGTTAGCTATTCCCCATACTGAAATTAAATCATCTTCTTGTTGTTGTAACAACTCTATTAATTCAATAATTCTATTAGCTTCTTTCCAATCTTTATCTACTACCACCCAGGCTCTATCACCTATTGAATTTGTTGTTCTATATGGTAAATTAGCTACCCCTTGATAATTAGTAACTTCACTAGCAAGTTCATCTAAATAACTATATAACTTATCTATTAATTCAGCATTTTCTTCTCTTCTATTTCTATCTTGAGCAAGTTCCGGATTTAATTTTCTTAAAGATCTCGAACTATTAAGCAAACCAATTACTTTATTTCTGTCTTCACTTAAAACATAAAAAGAATCCCAAACTTCTTCCAAATCATTACCACTAACATTAGCTTTACCAATAATATCTAGTAATTCTTCTAACTTTTGTTTTTCTTCTAATGCTTCCTGTGCTCTTCCTTCTTTCTTTCCAATCTCATCTAATGCCTTTAAAGCTTCATTTATTCTTTCAATAAACTCACTATTTTTTTCGAATGGAATATTAACAACTTTCTTCTCTGGAGCTTTTATATAATCCATTAATTTTATATTAGGTAATGTGGTTGAAGTAAGAACATCTCTTTGATCTTCGGTTACCATCATTGCATCATCAACGACTACAAGCTTATCAAATTCTTCAACTTCATTAGCGCGTTTTAAAATTGCAGTTAATCGATATAAACTATCATATTCTTCCTTATCATTAGCAAGTACAAAATAACGATCAAGAGTCTCAGTTCTATTAGAATCTCTAGTAGCAGTCGTAAAATTATCTCTAATTGCTTGCATTTGTTCTTCAGCATATTTTATTAAAGTTTCATTAACCTTTCTTCTTGCTGCATTTATTTGATTTACAATAATAGAACTATTCTCAGATAAACGTTTAGCTTCATCATTAAGTTCATCAACTCTATCTTGCCATTCTTTAGTATTTTCTCTTTTTAAATATAAAT
>CARJCM010000019.1:0-6536 GCA_948999435.1 uncultured Bacilli bacterium | reverse complement strand
ATATAAATCATTTAAGTTTCTTATTGTTAATTTATAAGCATTATCAACGGAATTATAACTTCTAACTAAATTTTTAAATCTTTCAACTTCATCTTTAGTTTCTAAAACAAAATTTGAAGCTCTAGAAGTATAAAATTCTTCAGTCTCAGTTTCCACTAATTTATTCAAAGATTCATAAACAGGTGTAATAGTGTCAGTATCATTTTCTATAAACTGATTAAAAGCTTGTTCATAATAATTATCACATAAACGTCCAAATTCTCTTTCACGTCCCGCTTTAATTCTAATACCAGGTTTTACTTCTACATAACCTTCTGTTAAATTTTGACCTTCCTTAATAATCGTTAATAAATCCGTTTTAAGTCTTTCAAGTTCTTCATTCATTTTTATAACCCACTTTCATAATAAAAAACACAGGGAAACCCCAAAATCTACTTAATTATACCATATAAATATCAATAGTGCAATAATGTAAACATAAAACTTACACTACAAAAATCAAAAAAATATGATATTATATATATTATAGAAAGAGGTTATAAAATGAATCCTAGTATTTTTAGAGAATATGATATTAGAGGTACTTACCCTGAAACAATTAATGAAACTATTGCTTATACTATTGGTCGTAGTTATGGTAGTTATTTAAAAGAAAAATTAAATCAAGAAACATGTATCGTTTCTCATGATAATAGATTATCTAGCCCTGCTCTTGCTGCTTATCTTATTAAAGGTATCACTGATAGTGGTTTAAATGTCTACAATTATGGCTTAACTACTACACCAATGCACTATTATGCCAGATATTTACATAATTTATATGGTATTATGGTTACAGCCAGTCACAATCCAAAAGATGATAATGGTTTTAAATTTTCTTTTGATAATTTAGCAAATGCCCGTGGAGAGCAAATAGAAGATTTTAAAAACTATACTTTCGCTGGTAAATTCTTACAAGGAGTTGGCAAAGTATCAAGTGGTAATATCACTGAAAAATATGTTGAATTTTTACGTTATGGATTAGAATTTGGTAGACGTAAAAGAAAAGTTGTTATTGATATTGGAAATGGTACTACTTCTATTATTGCGAGAAAAGTATTTGAACGTGTTAATATTGAGTTTGATATGTTATATGAAGAAAATGATGGCCACTTTCCTAATCATCATCCCGACCCTAATGTAGAAGCAAACTTAAGCTCTTTAAAACAAGAAGTATTAAAAAATAAAGCTGATTGTGGTATTGCTTTTGATGGCGATGGCGATCGTATTGGTATTATAGATGAAAAAGGAAATTATGTCCCTATTGACCACTTTATGATTTTAATCATCAGAGATATTATTTCTAAAGTTAAAAACAAAACTTTTCTTTATGATGTTAAATGTTCCAAAGCTTTAGAAGATGAAATCAAAAAATTAGGTGGCACTCCATTTATGTATCGTACTGGTGCTAGTTATACTCAAAGTAAAACTAAAGAAGACAATCTTCCATTTGGAGGAGAATATTCTGGACATTTATTTTTCCGTGATAAAATAGCTGATGTCGGTAGTGGTATATATGCTGGTTTAAGATTATTAGAAATTTTAAGTAAAACAAACAAATCTCTTAGTGAACTTCTCTCAGATATCCCTAAATATTATAGTACTGCTGAAATTAAATTTCCTTCTAAAGATGAAACTAAATTTGATATAATTGAAAAAATAAAATATTTTTGTGAAACTCAAAAATGGCCAATAAATTCTATTGATGGTGTAAAAGTAAACTTTAAAACGGGTTGGGCTTTAGTACGAGCTAGTAATACTGGACCAAATATTACAATGCGTTGTGAAGCAACTACACCAGAAGGTTTAGAAAACTTAAAAACAATATTTACTAACATAATAAATACTTACAATAAATAAAGAGAGCTTTAAACTCTCTTTTCAGATGCTAATAATTAGCTCTATCTAATTTTCTTTCTAATTTTAATCCATCATAATTATTAATTTCTGCATTTTCAAATATATTATTATCATAAGTAACTCCTGATAACACAACACTCCTAATATTATTTATCTTTTTTCTTTTCATTAACCATTTTCTCTTTTCTTTCCAAATAAATATATCAAAACAAACATAATAAATAAAACAAAATAAATTATGATGTCTTTGATATGGTACTAAATATATTAGCACACATTCATAAAAAAAACTATCCTAAAAAATAATTTTTATTATCAAAAAAACGTTTTAAAAAAGAAATATATTCCATAATAAAAACAAGGAGGAAAAATAATGACACAAAAAGAATTACTTTATATGGAAGATGCTATTGGTCATGAACAAAACTTAGAAACAATTTTTAATAATTTCAGTAATGAATTAGAAGATAAAAGTCTTGCTTCATTTATCCAAAAGTTAGCTAAAAAGCATCATAGTTTAAGTGAAAAATTATTAAAAGTTATGGAGGATTTAAAAAATGAATGATAAGCTTATTATGGAAAATATTTTACTTCTTCTAAAAGGAACTTGTGAAGTTTATGTTCATGGCTCGCAGGAAGCTAGTAATAAAAAGGTTCATGAGATTTTAAAAGAATCTCTAGCAGAAATATTAAAAATGCAATATGAAGTATATACTAAAATGACTGAATGTGGTTGGTATCAAATAACTAACATTAAATCTTCAGAAATCAAAAAGACATTGGGTCAATTACAAAACAAAAGAGCTAACTAAGCTCCTTTTTTAATTGATTTAAACATTTTACCCCATAATTTACTAGACGAATAATTAAGTATTCCTACTTTATATATTCTAAGGGCATATTTATAAATTATAAATGTAGAAATACAAGTTACTAAAACTGAACCAACAAGTGATATTAATGACATTCCACCCATTAAATATAAAGTTGGTGCAATAAGTACTGAAAGCATTGGAATATAAGCTAAAATATTTATAAATATTGAACCATCAAACATAACCGCCATAATAGCAATATAATAACCTACCATCATAATAATCATTAAAGGTGTTTGTAATTGTTGAAAATCTTCAATATTAGTAGTCATACTAGCAAGAGTTGCTGCAACAATTGCATAAAGAATAAAACTTACGACAAATAATACTAAAAGTGGAAGAGCACCTTTAAATAAAAGTGTAAACACTCCTGATGCTTTAACCATTGTATAAACTTCATTAATAATACCACCTACGCCTGCACTAACTCCACTAACACTAATAATTTCTTTTATTATAAATGCTAAAATACCATATAAGAATAATAAACCACCTTGAATAAGTACAAAACTAAGGGAAGCAAGTATTTTACTTAAGAAATGCTCTTTCGCTGATACTGAAGAAATAATTATTTCCATTCCTCTACTTGATTTTTCATCATTTATTTCCGCGCCTAGCATTTGCACCATACTAACTATTAAGATAAAGAACGGAACGATAAATATAGTTGTTATAACACCACTTAACATTTCTTTAGTAGCATTATCTTGAGCATCTTTATTTAAAACTGTTTCTGTAGCTTTCACTGGACTTGTAAGTTTACTAATTTCATCCGCTGATAAACCACTTGTTTCTAAAACTATTTCGGTTTTTAAACTATTTAAGGAACTATTAACTATTTCATAAGTAGTTCTTGGTACCGCATCATAAGAAATAATTTCACTTTCAATATAATCAGTATCACTTTTATTAATAACAATAATTATATCATCATTTATTTCATCTTTTTTATTTAATGCATTATTATCTAATATAATTTCAATTTCTTTTTCTTCTATTTCTTTATATATAGCTTCCATATTATTTTTAAAACTATTATATTTACCAACATTATCAACTACATATATTTTATTTTTCTTATCAAAATCTCCTCCAAAAGCTTTAATAATACTATCCATATTAAATATAAATACTAATAATAAACATAGAAGAACATTAACTACTTTAAACCATTTAGTATCAATTTTCTTTTTTAGACTATATAAAGTCAAATATTTAAATTTATTTCTCATAAGCTTCACCCACAGTATTTAAAAATATTTCATTTAAAGAAGCATCTTCTACAATAAATTTAGTTATATTAGAAGACTTCTTTACTACCTCAAAAACATTTGTAATAAACTTATCACTTTCTATTTTAACCACAATCTCTAAATTTTCTTTAATAACATCAATTACACCTTTAGTATTTTTTAAATTATCAATATCTACATCTCCAGATATTCTAATAATCTTTTTCTGATAATTCCTTTTTATATCTTTTAAATTACCACTTAAAACAGCCCTACCTTTTTTTAATATAACTAACTTTTCACAAAATAGTTCCACATGTTCCATTCTATGACTAGAGAATATTATCATTTTCCCCTTTTGTTTAAATTCTCTAATTACACTCATAAAATTCTCTACATTTATTGGGTCTAATCCTGTAAAAGGTTCATCTAAAACTAATAAATCAGGTTCATGAATAATCGCTGTAATAAATTGAATCTTTTGTTGATTACCTTTACTTAATTCTTTAATTTTACGTTCTTTATAATCTGATACTCCAAATCTATCTAACCAATAATCTAATTTCTTTAAAATATCTTTTTCCTTCATTCCTTTTAAAGTTCCATAATAAATCACTTGTTCTTTAACAGTTAACTTTGTAAGTAAACTTCTCTCTTCTGTTAAGAAGCCTATTTTTTCAACTAATCTATAATCTATTTTTTTATCATTAATTGTAATAGATCCTTTATTAGGTTCCAAAAGTCCCATAATCATTCTAAATGTTGTTGTTTTACCAGCGCCATTTACCCCTAAAAGTCCAAATATTTCACCAGGTTCGATAGTAAATGATAAATCATCAACTGCTTTTATATCTCCATAATATTTTGTTACATTTTCTACTTTTAACATATAACATCTCCCTTTCATAACTTCATAATAAACGCTAACCTAAGGTTAAGGTCAAGTATTATTTTTGATAAATTAAAAATTCTTTTGGTATGCTTGCTTCAAATACATATTTTTTATCTTTAATATTTATTTCTAATCTAGAAGCATGTAATCCAAGTCTTTTAATATAGTTATTTTTACTTCCATATTTCTTATCACCAATTATTGGATGTCCCAAATTACTAAACCCTACTCTTATTTGATTTTTCTTACCAGTTTTAATTTCAATTTTGACTAAAGTACATTTAAACTTTTTATTTAATACTTCATAATGTGTTTCTGCATATTCTCCAATTTTTTTATTAGAAGCATACACCCTATGAGTTTTATCTTCCACTAAATATTCTTTAATAACTCCATTATTATTTTCTAAATAGCCATCTAGTATTCCCAAATATTCTCTTTTAGTAATTTTATTCCAGTTATCTTGTAAATATTTTTTTACATCTTCTGATTTAGCAAATAATACTACACCTGAAGTATCTTTATCAAGTCTATGGACAATAAATATCTTATTACTTTTATGTTGTTTCTTAACATAACTCCGTGCCATATTATATAAAGTATTATCTGTTTTACCATCACTAATAGTTAAAAGTTTAGGAGGTTTATTAACCACCAATAATTCTTTATCTTCATAAATAATATCCATTTTTTTCATTTTATCAACTCAAATCTATTATATCACACAAGTCACTTCTTATAAATCAATATTTTATCTTTAACATCTTCATTTACTCTATAACTATCTCTAATTTTACTAATTGTTTTATTTATTGTAAAATTATTTAATTTATTATTTTCTAAATATTTTAAACCATAACTTTGATATTTAATAAATATTTCACATAAGAGCCATGCTTCAGCCATATTTATATAATACTCATCACTATTTATATTATCTAAATATTTAAATATTAAATCTAAATATTCTTCACTTATATAATAATTTAAAAGTAAAACAAGCCCAACTCTAACATTATAAGTTTTATCACTATTTAAAAGTTTATCAATTACTTTTAAAAAGTATTCTTTATTATTTATTACTATTTTTAAACTTCCGCAAAAACTATCACATAAAGCCCAATTATCAATTAAATCTAAAGCTTTAGGAAAATATAACATTAATTCATCTATATCTTTAATTAAAGCTATAACAAGTAAATAAAGCATCGCTTCTTCATAATAAGTAATATTAACATTTAAAAAACTTTTATAATCAGTATTAAATATTTCTTTTGAAAGAACTCTAAGTTTAGGTAATCTAATACCTAACATTTCATAATTAGTAAAAATAATTTTAGAATTAAACTCTTTATAGCTTTCTTCACTAATACTTTTTAAATATTCTTTAGCCCAAATCATAATATAACCTCACATATATTATATAATACAATAAAACTAATTAAAAGAAAAAAGAGACCAAAAGTCTCTAATCTTGCCCATATATGAATAAAGTTAAAATTTAGAAAAATTCAATAGTCAAATAAATATAAAATAGCTATATGAGCAAGAATAATTAACTTACAACATAAGGATTTGATTGGGTTCCTGTTCCTCCTGTTGCGAACAGCGTATCAACCTTCAGATTTATTACTGGGC
>CARJCM010000018.1 GCA_948999435.1 uncultured Bacilli bacterium | reverse complement strand
AATATAGTTTTAAATGCTTATAAATCTATTAATAAACAAGTTATTATTGTTAAAGGTGGACCTGGTACTGGTAAATCCGTTTTAGCTTTGAATGCGCTTGGAGAACTTCTTTCTCTTGGTTTAGTTGGTTCTTATGTTTCAAAAAATATGGCCCCTCGAAAAGTTTATAAAAATATTTTGTCTACCCCTGATAACACTTTTAGTGTTAATGATTTATTTAAAAGCTCAGGCTTCTTTTTTAGAGAAAGACTTAATAAGTATGATTTTTTATTAGTTGATGAAGCCCATAGATTACAAGAAAAATCAGGTATAAGAAATAATGTTGGCGAAAATCAAATTAAAGAAATTATTGAAGCAGCTAAATGTAGCATATTTTTTGTTGATGAGCATCAAGCTATTACTTTAAAAGATATTGGTTCTATTCAAAATATTTCTTATTTTGCTAAAGAACTTGATGCTAATATTAATGAATTTGAACTTGTAAGTCAATTTAGATGTAATGGCAGTGATTCTTATTTGGATTTTATCGATGATTTTTTATATAATAAAAAAGATAAGGTTAACTTTCATTTTGATTTTAGAGTTATTGATACACCTTGCGAACTTTATGAACTTGTAAAAAAGAAAAACACTTCTAATAACGCAAGATTACTCGCTGGTTTTTGTTGGAATAGATATTCAAAACAAGCTGATAATCAGGATTATCACGATATTAAAATTGGTGATTTTTCTCTTAGTTGGAATCTTAAACATGGCGAAGAATTTGCTATTAGAGAAAATGCTATTAATGAAGTTGGCTGTATTTATAATGTTCAAGGATTAGAATTTGATTATGTTGGAGTTATTATTGGTCCAGATTTATATTTTAAAGACCGAAAACTTTATACTGATTATACTAAACGCGCTTCTACTGAGAAATCTTTATATGGTTTACAAGTTTTACTTAAAGAAGATAAAGAAAAATATGAAAAACTAGCAGATACTATTATTAGAAATACTTATAGAGTTCTTCTTACTAGAGGAATGAAAGGTTGTTATGTGTATGCCTGTGATGAAAAACTTCAAGAGCATTTAAAAAGAATAGTAAGTAGTCATACTATTCATTAATTTCAATATAGTAAGATTAAAACGAAAAGGCACATATAGATTTAGATTATGTAAGAAAAGCTTTAAATTCTAGTATAGTAAGATTAAAACCTAGCAAAATAGAAACAGTAATCATTAACACCTATCTTTAAATTCTAGTATAGTAAGATTAAAACCTAGTTACACATCGTAATGTAAAAGCGCTTTATACCTTTAAATTCTAGTATAGTAAGATTAAAACAAATAAAAATGAAAACAAAAGCATTAATTTTGAATGTCTTTAAATTCTAGTATAGTAAGATTAAAACAAATTGAAAAATTAAAGACAACTAACCAAAATCTTTGCTTTAAATTCTAGTATAGTAAGATTAAAACACAATTATAAAGCCGCCATGCATATAACTCTAAAGTCTTTAAATTCTAGTATAGTAAGATTAAAACTAAAATGCCAGTTACTCTTATTGACAAAGTATGCTACTTTAAATTCTAGTATAGTAAGATTAAAACTAAGTTGTCAGAATAATTAACATATACACTTAGCTCCTTTAAATTCTAGTATAGTAAGATTAAAACTCCATATCAAATTCTTCTGCCATCGAAAGACTCGACTTTAAATTCTAGTATAGTAAGATTAAAACCATTTGTCCCAGTATTTGTATCATTTGTCCCGTTATCTTTAAATTCTAGTATAGTAAGATTAAAACAAATGAAGATTTAGTTTGTGAAGCTTATTATTTTGGCTTTAAATTCTAGTATAGTAAGATTAAAACTGAGATGTATAATTCTCTTATTGTTCCAAGCCTTGACTTTAAATTCTAGTATAGTAAGATTAAAACTTAAAAAAGTTTATGGAAATAGACAAATATAAGCTCTTTAAATTCTAGTATAGTAAGATTAAAACAGGGTGTAGATTTTTCTGATGTAGATACAATTGTAACTTTAAATTCTAGTATAGTAAGATTAAAACAGCCTAGAATTACATCATTATACTTGTTGATGTCCGCCTTTAAATTCTAGTATAGTAAGATTAAAACTTTTATTGCTAATATATCTTGTATTTCCTATAAAAACTTTAAATTCTAGTATAGTAAGATTAAAACCAACTTCAATTGCTTTATCATACCATTTTTTTATAAGCTTTAAATTCTAGTATAGTAAGATTAAAACGAAAATTTAATAACTATGGTTATCGTGGATTATATAACTTTAAATTCTAGTATAGTAAGATTAAAACTCATATATCAAAATGTCCTCCTTTTCTTGTATTTTTCTTTAAATTCTAGTATAGTAAGATTAAAACGAGCATAAATAGTTTGCACATCTGTTGTAGAATTAGTCTTTAAATTCTAGTATAGTAAGATTAAAACTGGTGATTTTACTTGTAAAATCAATTTTATTATAACATTTTTTATGTAAATTTCTATATATTTTGATACTTTTTATTAAATTTTTCTGTCGAACTCCTATGTTTTTTACTTTTTTATAGGTCGACAGATTTAATTATTAAAAAACTTCTAAGTATTTAGAAGCTAATATTTTATTTTATATGTAGGTTCTGGCATTTTGCTTGTAGAAATAAATCCTGGCTCAGCATTAATAACGTCTGGTATTCTATTTACTATATCTGCACAAGTAAGCTCTACTGTTGATGGTTTATTAATTGTTATAGTTGTATTTGGTTCACCATATATTGTCCATTCATTTTTATCAAAATCTTCTTCACTATAAACCTTACCAATACATTCGGCTTCAATTGTTATTCCCTCTTCTGTTTCCATAGTAACTACTGCGCTCATACCAGTTGCTAAACCAGCTTTGATATCCATATTTAATGTATCACTGTGAATGTCTATTTCAGATGTTGTAGGTATGCATTTTTGGTTTATTGTTGTTGGATTTAATTTTAATTTATCTGCTAACCATCCTACTGTATTCCACATATAAGAAGGGCTGAACTTTCGATTATTTATTAGTTCTTTTCTTTCATCTTCACTAATATTATCAGCGCTTGCTATATCTTTTTCAAATTTTTCTAAAGTTAGGCCTGCTCCATGAGCTTTCGCTAAAGCTATACCATAATCTTCAACATTATAAGAACTACTGCCTTTAATTCCTGTTATTTTATGAGTTGATGATGCTATTGTGGAAATCATATTGCCCCAAAATATATCTTGATAACCACATCCTGTTATTGTTACATTATGACTTTTAGCTAAAATATCTAATTCTTTATATAAAGTGGGGTTGGAATTTTCGGCATAAAAACACTCTTCTGATGTTGTTATGACATTAACATTTTTAGTTATACAAGTTCTTATTGTATCTTCAATATCATTTAAAAAACTTAACGTTGTTATAACAGCGATATCAGGTTTTGTATCTTCTAAAACTTCACTTAATCTAGAAATGTCATTAATAGATATTCCTTTTGCTTCTGTTTCCATAATAGTTCCAATGTCTTTTCCTATTATATTTTCAGAAATATCTACTGCGCCGACTACTTTTCCTCCTAAATCGTAAATGTAACGCATAATATATTTACTCATTTTGCCACAGCCTATTTGGACTACTTTAATTTGTTTCATTTAAATCAACTCCTTCTTCTCTTATTATATCTTGAAATTCGATTTTAAATCTTTCTATTTCTTTTAGTTTTGCATCTTCATATATATTCTTAGCACTGCATATTGCTTTGTAAAAATGCTTTAATGTAACATTCTTTTTATTATCATAAAGTGCATAGGTTAATGCATTAGATACTATGGTTAAACATATATCTGGGTAACGAGACGCTATTTCATATACTCTTTTATATTCATCAGTCATTTCAACTATAAAGCGCATTATTCTTTCTTTTATAAACTCTGTGTATGTACAACTAACTCCTATTTTCTTTTCTAATTTTGGTAAGGTTCCTAATAGTATTTGAACAGTGGTATCTTTATCTGCTTCTAATACTTCAATCTTCTGGAAACGTCTTAAAAAGGCTCTATCTCTTAATATATAATGCTCATATTCTTCAGTCGTAGTTGCTCCAATCATTTTTATTGTTCCTCTATCAAGCCCTGCTTTTAACATATTAGCAAAATCCATGCCACCATCTTTGTTTATTAATAAATGAGTTTCATCAATAAATACTATTACATTTTCTTTAGTAGCTAGTTCTCTTACTAGTAAATCCATTCGGTTTTCTGTTTCGCCATTAATATTCGCTGAACCTATTAAACTACTAACATTAATTTTAATTATACGATAATTAAGTAATACATCTGGAACATAGCCTTTGATAATTCTATAGGCTAAGCCTTCAACTATAGCTGTTTTACCTATACCTGGTTTACCTACTAATAATGCGCTCTTCTCTGGTGTTAAAAGCGTTAATATCATTTGTTTTATTTCAGAGTCTCTTCCTATGGCTGGGTCTGTAATATATTCTTTATCAGTTAAATCTTCTCCATAGCGTTCCAACATACCTATATTATCCATAAAATTTCACCTTATTTTCTATTATTATTATAGCAAATATTTAGGAAAATAAAAAGTAAAGTGTTTTTTACTTTACTAATTTTTGTCTTTTTTAGGATGCTTGTACTCGCCATCTTTTCTTATGATTTTATATGGATGAGTTTTTCGCCAAGCTTTCCTCTCTTCTTTTTCCATTTGTAAGATTTCATTTGCAATATCGATGTGTAATATGCCATCTAAATGGTCTATTTCGTGTGATAAAACAGTAGAAGCGAAACCTTCAAATACTTCTTTGTATTTTTTCCCTTCTATGTCATAATACTCTAATTCAATTTTGTAAGGTCGTTCTACTAACCCTGTATTTGTAAGACAACTAGCACAGGCTTCCCAGTATGTAGTTAAACCATAACTATTAATAACTTTAGGATTTATCATAATCTTTTCTTCGTTATAATCTTCTTCTAATCGATTTAAATCGGTTTTCTTTAAATATATCATACGTAAAGGTATTCCTAGTTGGACCGATGCCATTGCTAAACAATTATCATAGCTTTTACAAAATTCATCTAATTTTTTGGCCGCTTCTTGCCAATCACTTTTATTAAAATCTACAGGCTTAGATACTTGTCTTAAATATTCTTCATCACTTGCAATTGTTTTTCTTTCTAACTCCATTTATAACTCTTTTTTCCATAGGCTATGTAAATTACAATAAGCATATGCACAAATTATTTTTTCGTCCTTTAATAATATAAATTCGCATTTAGGTTCATCACCAGATTTTAAGTTTTTTCTTCTGATTCCTTTATTTGTTTCTAAATAAATCCAAGGGATGAAATGTTCTTCGGTCATTGGATGAAGTGTTTCTCCAATAGTAACAGTAGCAATATCTTCATTTATTTCTATAACAGGAATATGCTTCTCTGTTGCAGCTTCAGTAGTATTTGCGATTAATTCTACCATTTCATTATTACAACACTTAGGTGTAACTCCACTATCAATTATCATCTCAATTAAGTTGCCACAAGTTTTACATATTAAAAATTTTCTTTGCATTTTTATTCACTTCTTTCTAATTTAAGTTTATCATATTTTAGTTAAAAAAAGAAGAGTTCTATTTTTTATTTAAGTCGAATATTGTTATATTTTGTCGTGGATAAGTCATTTCTTACCCTAAATTAATAGATTCCTTGATTATTTCTGTTTTTTAAGATAAAGTAAAACTTGCGTTAGGAATGATGTCTGCTAATTTAAGACATTTATTATCTCCCTTAATCCAGTGGGGTTTTGGTTAGAAAGTAGGTGTTTCTTTATTAGTGATTAAGATAGTAATTTCGAAAATCATAAGTTTCCTCTTTAGAGAAATCAAAAAGACATCAACGATTATTTTTATTATCAAAGATAACATAGTTATCAATGATAAAGAAATAAAAGTTAATGTCCATTACACAAAGTAGTAGGCATTTATAACAAACACCCTACTAGATTGATTTTAACATAATTTTCTTATAATTTCAATTAAATGATTTGACCGTTATTCATTAAAAGTTGGATTTACATCAGTTATATTTAATAAATGACATTTTTTAAATAATTCATATACATCATCATCTAGGTCATAGCCATAATATGTAAATGCAAAATTATAGGTTTTGTTTATTTCAATATTAGGCACTAAATCTCTTCTGATTTCAACTGTTTCTATTTCGTTATCTTCTATGTCTTTTACTGTTAAATATAAATAATTATGTTTATTACCTTCATTTATATTTAAAACACTTAGCGTTTTGGTAACAGTATGATGTCTTCTTTCTTCATCGTGATGATAGTAGTATTTGTTTCCTTTTATTTTATTTATGTCTTGTTCATTTACATATATGTTTTTAATAACTCTAAAATCATATGAATATATTTTTTTGTCTTTTAAATTTTCTACTAAATAATTTAAGATTTGTTTATTCCATTTGAATCTTTTGACATTACTATATAAACAATAACCAGTTTCACAATTTTCTAATTCAATCTCTAAATCTATATCATTAATATCAGGATAACTATATTCTATTTTGATAGTATCTTTTAAATTATTATCTATTATTATATTATCATAATAATAAATTGGCATATTACTACTTTTGATAGGGATTTCCTTAGTTATCGTTTTCATTTCTTTATATGAACTATCATATATTATTTCCGTATTACTTATTTCTATGGCACTCATAGTAAGGCCAACACCTAACAATATAATACAAGATATTAAGCTAGCAAAAACACGATATGCTTTTATCTTTTTATTAAATATAAAGTTTATTAAAAGTTCTAATATAAATGCTCCACCCGTAAAGAAAGCGATTAATAATATTAATATCCCTATGTATGTAACTCCTCTACATATTAAATATATTGCAAATCCTAAAGCGATAGATATTCCTATTTGATATCCTATTACTCCTATTATAAAGATAATTGCAAAGAATTTTAATATCAATATACATACATCTGTTAAAGTATCTACAAATGTACGTTCTTTTATTACTACTTTGTTTACTTTCTTAGTTTCATAACTTTTAGTTTCTTTGGTTTCATCTACAATATCTTTTTTCTTACTCTTTGTTTCTTTCTCTTCTTTATTACTTTTTTTACTTTTTTCTTTTTTGTAATCGTCTTCTACTTCTTCAACTATTTTAATACTCATATTTTTAAAATATCTTTTTTCAAAAGTTTTAAAGAAAAATATAATGGCTACAATAATATAACTAAATTCTATTATTATCCACCATATACTTCCTAAAATATTTCCAATTGGTCCATGTAATTCATAGAATATGCTCTCTCCTAAATTTCTGATAAGAGCGAATGGTATCTTTAATAACCATATAGCTAGTAAAATTATTATTACTTCTATTAATATTCTTATTATATCTTTAGCACTCTTGTTATCAAGTGAACTCATAAAATTATCAATGGCATTGCAAAATTTATTGATTATACTATTGAAGTTGTCACTTTTTGGTTCTTTTACTTTATAGGCTGCTAGTAAATCACTTACTATTTCATCAATATCGCCTAATTCTTTTACTGCTTCACTTTCACTTAAGCCAACATTTACTTTTTCTTCAATATAACCTTCATACTCACTGATTATATCTTCTATTTCACTATCTTCTAGAATGCTTAATCTTTTTCTTAATGTTTTTAGGAATTCTTCTTTACTCATTTTTTGTTCCCTCTTTCTAAAAATTTGTTTACTTCTTTCGAAAACTTTTTCCATTCCTCTAAAGCATTATCTTTATATAGTTTTCCACTTGCTGTTATATGATAATATTTTCTGATAGGACCTTCGGTAGAAACTTTGGTGTAGTTCTCAAAATATTTCTCATTTGTTAATCGTTTTAAAATCGGATATATCGTTCCTTCATTAACATCTACTATTTTACTTACTGCTTCTACTAATTCATAACCATACATATCTTGTTTTTCAACCATGACTAGTATTAGTAATTCTAAAACGCCTTTTTTATATTGTGTATTCGTAATATCCCCTCCTACTTGCTATTATTTTATCTCTAGTACTTGGCTTTGTCAAGTACTAAATATTACATATTATTTATATTTATGCTTTTTTATGCTAAAATATGAATATATGGGTTGATGAAAATGAAAGTAAAAAACTATTTTATTATTTTAACTGTTTTATTTATTTTGCTCTTTTATAATTTATTTGCTTATAAATTTGCTAATAACAGAATTGAAGAACAAACTAAATATGCGATAACTAATTATTTTAAAAGTTTAAATGCTAATAATTTAGATTATGAATATATTAAAGCTACTTTAAATGAGAATGCTACTATAAGTGTGTTTATTAAATCTAATAATAAATATTATAGATTTATATTCGAAAATAATGGTGGTTATAAATTATTAAATGTTGATACTAATATTCCTATTTACATAAAATAAAGGCTTGTATTTCTACAAACCTTTTTATTGTTTTACTGGTAAATTCTTAGAGAATTCTTTATATATTTTAACTATTCTTATTAATATTTCTTTATTGTCTATCGTAAGTTCATTAGAAGCGATTAATGTTGCTAAACCATTGGCATATATCCAAACATTCATAAATAAATTCTTGGCATTATCAAAACTTAAACTATGTTTATTAACTAAATTAATTATCGTTGATTGATTCCATTTTTCATTTAAAACATCATCTACACTTTGCCATTTTAAATTATTAGATAAAAACATAGAACGGAAATAGTTTTTGTGCATTTGGGCAAATTCAATGTATGCTACACATACTGTTATTAGAGCATTTTTATTATCTACTCGTTTCATAATAAATTCATCATATTCTTTTTTTATTATTTCATTTGCATCTTTTTTTAAATCTTCTAAACTATTATATAAACGATATATGGGTTTAGTTGATATGCCAGCTTCTTTAGCTAAATCTCTGGCATTTATACACTCTGCACCATTTTTCTCAATCATATTCATTGCAACTTTTAATAGTTCTTCTTTGGTTATAATACTTTTTCCAGCCATTTTTTTCACTCCCTTTATCTATTAGGTAACTTATGTTATCATTATATCACATTCCCATTTTTTGTCAAATATTTTACTATTAGTAATAATTAAAAAATGTTAATAATTTTTTACTTACTAACATTTAATTTTTTTTAATTTTTATTGTAAATTGATAACAATCATTTAAATCCGTTTCTTCTAATGATATATTAAATCCTTTCATACTTAATGTATCTTTAGCATCACGTATTTCATTGATTGCAGTTTTTAAATCTATTCCCATTTTTTCTTCAACCTTAGTGTGATATGCTGGGTCTAATGTATCAATAAGATTAACTGGGTCAAAGTTATCGTCATTTAAATTTATTTCTGGTTTAATATCTATTACTGGATTTGTTCCAAAATTAGAATTGAAGTTTAATGCTGCCTCTTCATTTGATGTTAATTCTTGCTTTGGCTCTGTTACATTAATATTAATTGTTGGTTCATTTTTTATAGGATTATCTTCTACTTTTGGCATTACCATTTCAGGCATAGGCTCTTTATTGAAATTTTCATTTATTTTAGGCATATCTAAATTTATAGCTGGGGCTTGTAAATTTATTTCTTCCATATTCATGTTTACTTTTTCATTTTCTAAAAAATTAAAGAAATTGCCTTTTGATTCATTTGTCGCTTGCTCAACTGGAATAACGTCTGGGTTAAACATTCTTTCTCTTTCAATTTCCTGAAGCTTTTTAGCGATGTCACTATCTTCATTTATTTTTGGTAACTCTGTTGCTTCTTTTCTAATCGCTTCAATATCTAATGATCTAACTAATGGAATGTCTGTATCATCATCTTCATTATTTGACGAATTATCACTCATTTGTGATTTAAGAGCATCATCTAATTGTCTTACTGTTAAACGTTCAGCGGTGATTTTTTGTAACCACTTTTTTTGATCTTCTGGATTTGATAATACTAATAATGACCTAGCATGTCTTTCACTGATTTGATTGTTTAATAAAGCTTGTTGCACTTCTTCATCTAAATTTAATAGTCTTAGTTTATTTGCAATAGCACTTTGGGATATGCCCATCTTTTTAGCAAGTTCACTTTGGGTTAAATATCCTTTATCTAATAAGTTTTTGTAACTTCTCGCTTCTTCAATAGGAGTTAAATTTCTTCTTTGAACATTTTCAACTATTGCTACTTCAGCGCTTTGGTTATCATCAATGTTAGATACGATAGCCGGAACTGTACTTAAACCTGCCATTGTAGCCGCTTTATATCTTCTTTCGCCAGCGATTATTTCATACTTATCATTTACACGACGTAATACTAATGGTTGAATAATGCCATGTTGTTTAATAGAAGATGCTAGTTCCTCTAATCCACGGTCATCAAAAGTTAATCGTGGTTGAAAACGATTGGGAATTATGTCCTCAATAGGTACTTGTAGTACTCTTTCCTCTAAATTCATTATAATCAGCCCCTATTTTTACTTATACTTTATTGTAGCATTTTTTGTTAGGTTTTGCAATTCTTAATATAGTTTTTAATTTAAAAAGTAATCTTTTATTGATTACTTTAAACTGCTAAATAGATTTGTTTCTTTTAAACTTGGATAATATGTATATATCTCTTCTTCTAAATATAAGGCTTTTTTATAAATATTAGGATAATTTTTTATAATGCTATTTTCATTGCAAGAACATATATTTTCAAATATTCTGGCTCTATCTTCGGTAGCATATGTATGCGAATATTTATCTATAAAATATATATTTTCTTTGTTTTCTTCATTAATTGTATAATTATATATATATTCTTTGGTATAAGAGTCATTATAACTAAAATCTTCGGGATTATATTTATTCCATTCATTAAAAATGTCTTTACTTTTTTTATTTAAAGCAAATTCGGTATTATGGATTAACTCGTGACATAATAATTCACTGATATTTGGTTGGTTTATGTCAATTACAATCATAAATTTATAATTATTTAAAAGTGAATAAGCAGCTGGATTGGATATTTGATTTTCTAAATTGCTTGGAGTTAATTTGGAAGTTAAATATATATGTAGTCCTTCATATTTTTCAAAATAGAAACTATCAAAAAAATCTTTGTTATATTTTTGTAAAATACCTTCTATTTCTTTTAAACCTTTTTCAATTTTTAAATTATTTGTTTCAACCTCTGCATTAAAATCAGGATATTTAATATCTGTCTCTTTTTTTATATGAATATTTATATTATAATCACTTTTTAATCTATTTATCGTATTAGTTAGTTTTTCTTCTTCCTTTTGCTTTTCTTCTGCGATATTTATTTCTTCATATTTAATATTTTTTAAATCTATTAGATATATATTTCCTGTATTTTCTCCTATTTCAAAATACAAATAATCTTTGTATAAACTTATATTGCTTAAATTATTGTCTTTGGTTATATCTAATGATATTTTTTTTAATATACTTTTATTTAAATCTAATATGCTTATTTCATTATCAACTATGTTAAAGTAATATAATGTTTTATCTTTTAAATAACTTGTAAAATAATATTCTGTTTCTAAATAATTAGAGAATTCTTGCTCTTTATTTTCTTTTAAATTAATAACTTTATATGTATTCTTATCATAAAAATAAAATCCATTTTCATATTTATAACTATTTTTACTTATAATTTCTTTATATTCATTTTTACTAATATCATATATATAATGAATGTTTTTATCGATATTAAATAATAATAAATAACTATTATTTTTACTGGTGTAATAGTCTTCTATAAATGTTTCATTTAATTCTTCAGGCAAACTCCTAAATAACTTTTCTTTATCTTTTTGATTCAAATATAATTTATTATCTATATATTTTAAAAATGTATCTTTATACTTAATTATCTTAGGGTAGTTGTCACTATTATTTAAACTTGTTTCATAAAGTTTTTCATATTCATAACTATATATTTCTTTCTTATCTTCATTAGTACATTCAATGTAATCATTTACTAAAGTACAATTTGAATTATTAGTAAAACTCTTTACCTTTGAACTTTTTTCTTTATTTATATCTCTTTTATATAATTGATAGTTATTTTCTTTTCTTAATAAATAGTATATTTCTTTATCTTTTATATAGTAGCCACTTAATTCTTCTTCAGCTTCATTTAATTTGTAAACATATAGAAAATTCTCAATCTTGTTACCTTTTAATATTCCTTCTTTTTCAACACTAAAGCTTAAAAAATAAAGACACAAAAAAAGTGCAATCATACTAAATAATAAAGCTAGATTTCTTTTCATACTATCCCTCTATTATAAATATAATAACACACTCTTAGTTTTATGTCTAATTTTATTTTAAGACTTGTTTCTTTATTTTGTCGTATTTTCTTGGATAAGTGTCTGGCGTTTCTTTTTCTTTTCTTATTTTTATAATTGCCCTTTCACTTACTTGGTCAGGTAAAATAAATTTATCTATTTTTTCAATTTCACAATTTAATACTTTTAAAGTACTCTCAGCTTCTTTTAATTCTTCATCTGCTTTTCCTTTTAAAGATATAAAATAGCCGTTTACTTTTAAATATGGTATAGATAATTCAGTTAAAACTCTTAGGTTTGCGACGGCACGTGATGTGACAATATCAAAATATTCACGATAGTTAGTTGGTAATTCCTCTGCTCTACCATGTATACATTTTATTTTTTTTAAACCTAATTCTTTTATAACTTCATTTAAAAATGATATCTTTTTATTATTAGAGTCCAATAAAATTAGGTCTAACTTAGGAAAAAATATCTTTAATACTATTCCTGGGAAACCAGCGCCTGTACCAATATCTAATACTTTTAATTCTTGATCTAAATCTATTTCTTTTGTAATGGTTAATGAATCATAAAAATGTTTTAAATAAATGTCTTCTTGTTTGGTGATAGCTGTTAAATTAAATTTTTTGTTATATTCAAGTAACATTTTTGCATATGTTTCTGATTGTTTTAGTTGTTCTTTAGTAGGAGATATATTTAATTTTTGTAATTCATTTATAAAAGTTTTTATATTCATTTTTTTCACCTGATGATATTATATCATAAATAAGATAATTTTTTGTTATTTTTTATAAGCTTAAATTACCATCATTCTGTTTTTCTGTGTCAGGACGTGATGGAAATATTTCGCCATATGCTATTTCATATGCTGTTCTAATTATAGAATCAAACTTATTTATGTCCGCTACTGAGATTGCTCCTTTACTTTCTAGTAACTCTAATAAACTTCTTAAATTCATAATGCTTATTTCATTAGTTAGAGGATCTTCCTCTAATTTTTTTATTGCACTTAATAAAATAGTTGGAACGTTAGCAATATTTACACTTCTTATAGGGGTATTTGGACCTACTGATATATTATTATGTTTAATAATAGTTTCAGGTATATGAATTTGACCATTGTTGTCGACTAGACAATAATCCCCTGATGGTATATTTCTAAAAAAATGATAGGTTAGAAAATCCATATTCGTATATTCAAACCATGCCACCATTTTCATATTTATTCCTAAGACTCCACCTGAAGTATCCATAATTTCGGTACCATAATATAAATTATTAATATTAACAATATAATTATCAAGCACTCTTTTTTTATTTTCTTCTTCCTCTTTTTTTTGCTTTTGAGCCACATATGATAACATTTCTGGTACTGGCTCAACATTATCGTTATTTTTTCTTATACTTTCATTAATTCTTCTACTTAGAGAACGATTTATTTCATTACTATATTCTTGTTCTTCTTCTATTGTTAAATCTATAAAGGGAATCATTTCTTTCAATTGAGCTTTAGGCTTTTTGCCTGTACTTAAAATAATAGTCTTATCAATAAATGGTACAGGTTCTTTTAATTCTAAATTTTTATCTATCAATGACTCATCTATCATACGACTAAGAGCTATTTTTCCAATATGGGCACAAAACTCGATGAATTTTAATTTATCTTTTTCACATATTTCATATATTTTATATAACTTCTTTCCTAAATATCCAAGTGAATCTAATGACATTATATTTAAACAACCATCATAATCTGCATATGTTTTGTATTTGTCAGCGTCTGGGCCTACTATGTCATTACCAATAGCATAAGATATAATAAAATCTAAAAAGTCTTGGTCGCCTTTAAAATTATCTAAACTACCATCTGTATAAGCTTCGATAATTTCATCTAAACTGTATTCTCTTTCAGTAAAATCTATTTTTATCATATAAAATCAACTATCTTTCTATTATTATTTTACGATATAGATTTGCTATAAACAAGAATATATTAAAAAATGTCATTTCTATTGACACTTTAATCTTCTATTCCATCTAAACAATTATCATAGATAAACTTTTTTAACTCTTCCATATTATTTGTTTCATAATAATTAATTAACTTTGTAAAATAATCACCAATTAATTCAATTGGTACAGCAATTATGCCACAACCACTTTTTATCATTTCTTTATTTGCTATTAAATTTGCTACTCTTTTATTACCATCTATAAACATTTGACTTCGTTGAATCCAACAAAAAATACTTATACATCTGTCTAATTCATTTTCAATATTTAATAATTCTTTTAATTCGCTTTCATAATCACATTCGTCTGGAAGCTTTGGACGCCATGAAGTTCCCATAATTCCTACACCTTTATCACGAAATTCTCCTAGTGGATTGATATTTTGTCCTTTACATATTTCGAAATGGATTTTCTTTATATAATCAATGGTTAATTCTTCCTCAATTGTATTTAATACTAATTCCCAAGCATCTTTTAACCCTTTTAATTTTAACATATCATCAATTTTAATATTACCAGTATTAACATTGTTAATAAAAGCTACTGTATCAGCAAAAGTTACAGCGATACCTTCTAAATTAGCACTTTTATAAATGTTATCTACTAATTTTCGTTTAGCAAAAAAGATATTATCTTCCGTTGTCATATTATATTTATTTTTCATATATAACACATCCTTGCTATTTAAATTATAACATGATAAAATGCTTTAAGCAAATATTTCTAAATAAAAATATTCTAATTACTTAGAATACTTTTTCTTTAAATATACTGATAATATTGATAAATCCGAAGGATTAACTCCTGATATTCTAGCAGCTTGGCCCATTGTCTCAGGTCTTATTTTTTCTAATTTTTGTCTAGCTTCACTAGCTAAATTTAAAACACTCGCATAGTCTATATCTTTTGGTATTTCTTTTTCTTCTAGTTTTAACATTTTTTCAGCTTCTTTATAAGCTTTTGCTATATATCCTTCATATTTAACTTCGATTTCAACTTCTTCTAAAATATCATTAGAAGCGTTTATTTCAATAAAGTTCTTTACGAATTCTATTTTTATTTCTGGTCTTTTTAGTAATATGTAATAAGATGTACTATATGTTGGTACTTCTAAATTGTTATTTTTAAATATTTCCTTTGTTTTATCATTCAATTGAATATTATTGTTTCGTAATATATTTTTTATCTCATTTATTTTTTCTTGTTTCTCTGTTAATTTTTGATATCTTTCCTCATCTATTGTACCATTTTTATAACCAATACCTCTTAATCTTAAATCTGCATTATCGTGTCTAAGTATTAGTCTAAATTCTGCACGAGATGTTAGCATACGATACGGTTCTCCTGTACCTTTTGTTACTAAATCGTCAATTAGTACCCCGATATATGCTTCATTTCTCTTAAGTATTAATGGGTCAATTCCTTTTAACTTGTGGTGAGCATTAATTCCAGCGATTAGTCCTTGCGCTGCTGCTTCTTCATATCCACTTGTTCCATTTATTTGTCCAGCAGTAAATAAGTTTTCTATTATTTTATTTTCTAAAGAAAGATTCATTTCTAAGGGGTCAATAGCATCATATTCAATGGCATAGGCATATTTTGTAATTTCTGCTTTTTCTAATCCTTTTAATGAATGAACCATTTTTTCTTGAACTTCTTCAGGCATAGATGTTGAAAAGCCTTGTAAATACCATTCATCATAATATAAGCTCTCTGGTTCTAAAAATAATTGGTGTCTTTCTTTATCCGCAAATCTTACTATTTTGTCTTCAATAGATGGACAATATCTTGGACCAACTCCTGTAACATAGCCACCATACATCGCTGATTTATCTAGATTAGCTTTTATAATATTATGAGTATTCTCATTGGTATATAATAAATAACATTTTTGCTGATTATTTATTTCATAAAGTGGCGCTAAATCGTGCGAAAAAGTATAATACTTATCATCACCTTTTTCTTCACTCATCTTTGTAAAATCAATACTACTCTTCTTTATTCGTGGTGGAGTTCCAGTTTTTAATCTTTGAATTGTTAATCCTAATTTTTTTAAATTATCACTTAGAAAGTTACTTCTAGCTTCGCCATGAGGTCCACCTGGCGTATTTTTAGAGCCTATTAAAATATTTCCTTTGGTATATGTCCCTGTTGTTAATATAACTGTCTTGCCTTCAATTTTTGTTCCATCTTCTAAAATGACCCCAGTTACTTTATTATTGTTAGTTATAAGATTTTCAACCATTCCTTCAATTATTTCTAGATTTTTGGTTTTTCTTAATGTTTCTAGCATTATCTTCGGGTATGTGATTTTATCAGCTTGGGCTCTTAAACTTCTAACAGCAGGCCCTTTTCCATTATTAAGCATCTTAATTTGGAAGTGAGATTGGTCTGCGACTGCTCCCATAATGCCTCCTAAAGCATCTATTTCTCTGACAATTATTCCTTTGGCTGTTCCTCCAATAGATGGATTACAAGGCATATCGGCAATATTTTTGATATTCATAGTTATAAGTAGAGTTTTTAAACCTAATATGGCGGCGATGTGTGAGGCCTCACAACCAGCGTGTCCTCCTCCTACTACAATACAATTATACATTTTATTCCACTTCTTTCATTTTTTTTAACTTTCTTAATTTAATAACTGATATTAAAAATATAATTAAACTTAATAAGCCTCCTATTAATAATAAAATAATTAAAGGCCAAAATAGTAATGTTACAAAAAAGGCTACATTCACATTTTTTATAATGACATATATAACAAAACTTATTGTTATAAAACATATGGCACTAATATTTATTAAAAATTTCCAAGTTTCATTTTTTAATTCTTTATTGTTCATAATTACCTCTTATAATTCTTTTTCATAATAAATATAATGTCCTGGATAATCTTCATATTCGAATTCACCTTTTTTGATATATCCTAATTTTGTAAATAAATTATTCATTTTTACATTACACTCTTCTGTATCTGCTTTTAAAAGTCTTATATTTTCTTTTTCTGCTAATTCTTCAGCATATTTAAATAGAATTGATGCTATTCCTTCTTTTCTGTTTTCTTTTTTTATTGCTATACGATGTAATATAAACGCAGGTTTATTTGTAGTCTTTAATAACTCGTCATATTCTCCTTCATCTTTGGTGATTGATATAAAGCCTTTAATTTCATTTTCTATTTCATAAACATATAAAGCATTATTTTCAATATCTAATAAAAATTTGTCTTTACTTGGATAATCATCTTCTTCATTCCATTGAGGATTATTTTCTAATTTCATTTCTTTTTGTATTTCTTTTATAATACTCATTATAGTATCTAAATCATTAATCCTTGCTAATCGTATCATATATTCCCTACTTTCCTAAACAGAATTTACTAAATAAAGTATCTAATAACTCATCTTGATATGATTCTCCTGTTATTTCTCCTAAGACATCCCAGGTAGCTTTGATATCAATTGCTATCATATCAACTGGTATTTCATTACTAATATTATTTATAGCATTATCAATGTGTTTTAATGCCTCTTTTATTAAATTAATTGCTCTAGTGCTAGATACTATTTCTAAATTACTTTGTTCCAATTTTTCTAAATCAAATAATTCTATTATTTTATTCTTTAGATTATCTAACCCATTATCAGACATAGTATTTCCTGTAATATAATCATCTTTTATTTCTATTTTACTTTCTAAATCGCTTTTGTTAATAAAAGTTATTTTTGTTTTTCCCTTTATTTTTTCTTGAATTTCTTTATCTTCATTTGTTAATTCTTCATTATTATTTAATACATGAATAACTAAATCAGCTTCTTTTATCATTTCTAAAGATTTATCTACACCAATGCGCTCAACTACATCTTCTGTTTTTCTAATTCCTGCTGTATCAATAAACTTTAACCTTATTCCTTTTAACTCTAATTCGCCTTCAACTATATCTCTGGTTGTACCTGCTATATCTGTAACTATTGCTTTATTCTCTTGTAATAAATGGTTTAATATGCTACTTTTTCCAACATTGGGCCTACCTACAATTGCTACTTTTATTCCTTCACTTATTAACTTTCCAACCTTTGCTTCATCTAAAAGATTTTCTAATTCTTTCTTTATCTCTTTTAATCTTGGTGGCAAATTCTCTAAAGTTATTTCTAAGGCATCTTCATATTCTGGAAAATCAATATTAACTTCGATATTTGCCATTAACTCAACAATTATATCTCTTACTTTCTTTATTTTTCGTGATACTTTGCCACTTATACCATTTAAAGCTAACTTTCGCTCTAAATCTGTATTTGAACTTAAAAGAGCATTAACACTTTCAGCTTCACATAAGTCTAATCTACCATTTAAAAACGCTCTTTTAGTAAATTCTCCTTTTTCAGCGAGACGAATACCATTTTCAAGTAGTATCTCTAATACTTTTTTAGTGGTAGCTATCCCGCCGTGGGAATTTATTTCAACTATATCTTCTTTGGTATATGTTTTTGGCGCTCTAAACACGGAAACTAATACTTCATCGATAACTTCATTATTATGAATTATATGACCATAATGAATAGTATGGCTTTCTACTTTTGTTAAGTCTTTTCCATCAAAAAGATTTGCAACTTTTTTTATTGCACCTTCTCCACTTACTCTTATTATTGAAATTGCTCCAACACCAAGTGATGTTGATATTGCACATATAGTATCATTCATAGTTAACCGCTTCCTTAAGCGTGTATATTATAACATTTTTTTATAGTTTTGACAAAACTTTTTTATCATTTTAAAAGAAGATAATCTGTGTTATCTTCTAGCTTCTCCATTATTTTTATTTATATATGATTGAATTATTGCTTGGTATATTTCTTCTTTACTATAATAATGTGGAAGGATATTTCCTATTACATATCGTGACATAACTTTGGTATCTTTTCCGATAGTTATAAAAAATGACCTTGAAATTGAACCTAACAAATACATACCTTCAAATTCGTATAATAATTCCACTGTTCCATGTTCTCCATTTAATTCTCTACCTATGTATTTTCCACTATTTAAAAAGTCTTCTAGTGATATAAAATCTTTTTCTAATTCATCTAAACTTTGATATTTAAATGTTTGATTATTCTCTCTTCCTAACATATATAAAGAGCTGCCATCAGAAAAAATTTGATAAAAACCTAGATTATCGTGTATTATTGTCTCTTCTGTACCTAAAATCTTTTGTTGTCTTAGAACATTTATAACTTGGGGAGGCAATTGCTCTAAATCTTTTATACTTTTTAAAATAATATTTTTGCCAGTTGTGGCATTATAAATCGAAGTATTTTGGTTTAATAATTTATCTTCTTTTTTAACTGATGGTCTTCTTTTTATATATAAAGAGCCATTAATAATATATCTTTCCATATTATCCCCTTCTTTTTACAAAATGGTATTTTAACACCTTTGAACTATTTTGTCAATTTTTTGATTGGAGGATTATTACTTCAATAATTAAATGCAAAAAGACTTGGAAAACCAAGTCTTGTATTGAAAACATATTAACGTTTTGAGAATTGTGGAGCACGACGAGCTTTTTTAAGTCCGTATTTCTTACGTTCTTTAACTCTTGCGTCTCTAGTTAAGAAACCATTTGTTTTTAAGATTTTACGATATGAGTCTTCTCTTGTTTGATCAGTATTAGCATCAAATTCTAATAAAGCTCTTGCTATACCTAAACGAATAGCTCCAGCTTGTCCTGAATATCCGCCACCTTTTACTGATACTTCAATATCGAAACGATTAACATTATCTGTTACTGTTAATGGTTGTTTTAAATCCATTACTAAAATTTGATTTGGGAAATATTCATTAACATCTACACCATTTACAATAATATTTCCAGTTCCACCTGTAATTCTAACAGATGCAGAACTTCTTTTACGACGACCTGTTGCAGTCCATACTTGTTTAGTCATTAATAAACCTCCTAATCAATTTTTAAGCTTTCAGGCTTTTGTGCTTCATGCTTATGTTCAGCACCAGCATAAACGAATAATTTCTTACCCATGCTTCTTCCAAGTGAATTGTGTGGAAGCATACCTTTAATAGCTCTTTCTAACATTTCTTCTGGATATTTCTCAACCATTGTTTTTGCATTTCTTTCTCTTAATCCTCCTGGATAACCAGAGTGATTGTAATACATCTTGTCTTCTAATTTGTTTCCAGTTAAATTGATTTTTGATGCGTTAATTACAATTACATAATCTCCACAGTCTACATGAGGAGTATATGTTACTTTGTGTTTTCCTCTAAGAATAGTAGCAGCTTTTGTTGCTAGACGTCCTAAAGTTTGTCCTTCAGCGTCTATAACATACCATTTGCGTTCAATGTTTTCTTTTGTTTGCATGAATGTCTTCATAAATTTATTCCTTTCATTAGTTTTCACTACTTCAACCTTCCCACAGTTTGGTAGTTCCAACAAATAAAATGTACCATTTAAAATTATATGTAAATTATATGGTTTTGTCAAATAAAAAATGATGTTTTTTCATAATTTACATCATTTTTAGCAGTTTTTTATCGTTTTGAAGATATTTCTTCTTTGTTTCGGTGAGAATTTATAACTTTTAAAAGAGTTTTTAAATTACAAAAAGATTCAATATAACAATATTTTTCTTCATTTCTTTTAATAAATGCACTTGCTATTAGTATTATATTATAAGCCATATAATTATTTGCTGGTATTCCATTAAATATTGAGTTTAATAGGGATCTTAAAGCTTTATTAATAGCATCTATTATTTCATCTACTTTATCACTTTTATTTAATATATGCGCCATATTATAATAAGCTTCTTCAATAGCCATTAATCTTAATTCTGAATTACTCATTTATTAACCCATAAGCCATTGCTATATCAGTCGGAACAATATACTTTGCTTCTATTTCTTCAGCGATTACTAATGCAAAGGCGCACATAGCACGAGTTGCATACCACCATTTCGAATCTTCGACTCTATTTCTTATTTCATCAAGCGAAATATTCTCAAAGTATCTTTTTGTATCTTTAATTCTGTTTTCAATACTCATCATTATAGGAGCATTTATGTCTTCATAAAGTATATTATTTTCATATGTTATCCCTGATTCTAAAGCAAAATATTTATGAGCACCACCTGCTAATACTAAAATATCGGCTGTGTCCCGGTTTTCTTTCCGTATCGGTTCGGAGGCATATTCTCGACATTCAATA
>CARJCM010000017.1 GCA_948999435.1 uncultured Bacilli bacterium | reverse complement strand
ATAAATCCCCCTTACTACTTAAAATAAGCATATCAAAAGAATATATGTTTGTCAATCAAATATTCGCATTAATTTCAAATTATGCAATTTCCTATTAGATAAAAAAATGAGTAATTATTCCTCATTTAATTCGAAATTTAATAATTCTTTAACAATGCTTTCATATAAATCTTGTTCATGTTTTATAGTATCAATTAAAAACATTTTATCTTCTTTATAATTTTTTAAACCTCTCATATAATATGGTTTATCGCTATCAAGAACTATAAAAGGTATTATATTATTCTTTAAACATTCTTTAAACATTATCATACGTCCAACTCTGCCATTACCATCGCCGAAAGGATGAATACATTCAAAGCGATAATGGAATTCAATAATATCTTCGATAGTAACATTAGATAAATTATTATATTCAGAAAGCAGTAAATCTAAATCTTTTTCAACTTCATCTGGTGCAGAAGTATTTATAACATTTATTAAACCAATCTTATTAGGAACAATTTTAAAACCTCCAACATTATATCTAGGGTTTTCTTCATCAGTGGTATTTCTTTTTAAAATTTTATTCATATTTATTATAATTTCTTTAGATAATGGAATATCAATAATGTCTAAACAATAATCAAAAAGTCTAAAATGATTTTTCATTTCAGTTAAATCATCTAATTTAACTATATCGTCACTTTTCGAGATATATGAATTAGTTTCAAATATTTCCTCTGTTTCATTTTCTGTTAATTTACTACCTTCTATTTTATTTGAATTATAAGCAAAATTAACTTGAGAATAATGATAGATATTTCCTTTAAACTTGGACTTTTTTTGTTCTATTAACTCTATTTTTAATTTATCAAGTAACATATAAATGCCTCCTATTTCTTTTTGTTAAACTAATTATAGCATAAATAATAAACGGACATCAAATTTATTAGTTATATTTTTAAATTATTTATCATAGTTTTAATTAGAAAGTTTGAAAGATGGTGAAATTTTGGAAAAAAAAGAATTACTTGAATCTATTGCCAAAAGAGGAAATGGGAGTATTTATTTAGGAGTTGTAGGTGCGGTTAGAACTGGTAAATCTACTTTTATTAAAAGATTTATCGAAAACTTAGTTGTTCCTAATATCACCGATGAGTATGAAAAAAAACATTGTCTAGATGAAATACCTCAAAGTGCACAAGGAAAAACTATTATGACTACAGAACCTAAATTTGTTCCTTCTAATGGTGCAGAAGTTACAGTTAATGAATTTAAAACTAATATTAAATTAGTTGATTGTGTTGGTTTTGTTATTCCTGGTTCTAATGGCTATGAAGACGAGGATGGAAATCCTCGAATGGTTAAAACCCCTTGGTTTGAAGATTCTATTCCTTTTATAGAAGCGGCGGAAATTGGAACAGAAAAAGTTATTAGAGATCATGCGACTATCGGTATTGTTGTAACTAGTGATGGCTCTTTTGGAGAAATTCCACGTAATAGTTATTTAGATGCAGAGAATAAAGTTATATCAGAGCTAAAAGAAATTGGTAAGCCATTTATCGTTATCTTAAATAGTGTGCATCCAACAAACACTGAAACAGTTCGTATCGCTCAAGACATAGAAGCAACATATGATGTTCCTGTTCTTCCTATTAGTGCTGAGAAAATGAATGAAATAGAAATTATGGAAATTCTAAAAAAAGCTTTATATGAATTCCCTGTCTTAGATATAGAGGTTAAAATTCCAGCTTGGATTGATGCTCTTCCTAAAACACATGAAATTAAACAACACTATTTAGATAAAATTAAAGAAAGTGTTATAAGTGTTGAAAAAATTAAAGATATTGATTTTATTCTAAATCATTTTGAAGATAGTGAATATATTTCTAAATCTTATATAAGTGAACTTGATGCTGCAACTGGTACTGTTACAATTAATTTAGAAACAAGAGAAGAACTTTATAATGAAGTCCTAACTAGTATTATGGGAGAATCAGCGACATCAAAAGCAGGTTTAATAAAAATATTTACTACTTATAAAGAATCTAAAGAAGAAATGGATTTAATTAAATCGGCTTTAAAAGTTGCTAAATCATCTGGTTATGGTATTGTATACCCTACTATTAAAGATATGAAATTAGAAACTCCAGAGATAGTAAAACAAGGAACTAGATACGGAGTTAAATTAAAAGCTACTGCCTCTTCTGTACATCTTATGAAAGTTGAAGTTCAATCAACATTTGAACCAATTATAGGTAGTGAACAACAATCTAAAGAATTGATTAATTACTTAATGAAAGATTATGAAAAAGACCCTAACTCTATTTGGCAAAGTGAAATATTTGGTAGAAGTCTAGAAAATATAGTTCAAGAAGGCATACAAGCAAAACTATCTATGATGCCAGATGCTACAAGATATAAATTAAGCCAAACTGTAACTAAAATAGTTAATAAAGGCGCTAATAACTTAATTGCTATAGTATTATAAAAGAGCATCAATTGATGCCTTTTTTTATTTATCAAAATACAAATAGCACTTTGTATTCTCTCTATCTATATTTTCAAGTTCTAATCCCCATTCTTCATCATTCCATGAGAGATTTGCACTTCCATTGCATACGCTTTTACTTGCATTAAATGTATATCCACTATTTTTTATAGGAAAACTATCACTCTTATCATATTTTCCATTATCATTTTCTAAATATACAGCTAAAGATCTATTATTAGTTTCTTCTACATTGCTTTTATCTATATATACATTAGAATTACTATTAAGTTTTAATACTATTCCTAATACTATAAATACAAAGATACATATATATAATACTTTCTTTTTCATAAAATTTCCTTTCTAAAATAAGTTATCCATACATAATCTAAGAGACTACATATGGATTTGTACGCGTTCCGTTTCCTCCTGATGTAAATGTAGTATCAGACTTCAGATTTATTACCGGACGCAATCCTATAGTAGCATTTGCACCATTGTACTGAAGCATACCATTCGCAGTCACAAGGAACACCCAAGCATTAGGGTTATTCCAATAATATGGAGACATAGTCCAATATTGTTGCCTATTGTATAAGTAATATGATGTATTATTCTCATTCTTTCCGCCTGCAAATTCAACTTCATCAGCTGTGATTAATCCTACTTTTAATGTATATACATCATTACTTGAACATGACAATGTAGGTGTATAGTTTGTATATAGTCTTGCATATCCCGCATAATAGAATGCACTTCCATTTATTGCCCATGTATATACTGATGCTACATTCCTATCATTACAATACTTTCCATCCGCTACCTTTGCACTATACGCAGCATTATTTCCTATATTACTATTATACCATGACTCCAATTGTGTTTTTGCATTTGAGTCTATTCCACTTGTCATTGAGCTTGGTCTTTGTAACGCGCCCTCATATGTCCACCCAACATAGTTTGATTGATTAGAACCTGTATTGTATTCTGTGTTTACAACCGCTATACTCTCTGTTGTCCCAGTGCCGTTTGCATGACACGTTGTTCCATCATAGATTAAACGTAGTGACCCATCACCATTTATACGTACTATCCGCCAACAAAAGCCTGCAAATTTAACATAGTTTGTTGTTGCAGCGCCTCTCCAGTAATACGAATATCCTCCATACATTCCATCGCTGACTCTAAAAATCCCTTCATCTGTTGTAGCTATTTGGCTAAAATCTGGTACTGTAGTTTTATAACTTGTTATATTTAATTTTGTCAACGTATCTTCAGCAGTTAAACTACTTGTAGTTACACTCTTTGTTGTTGTGTCACTTTGATTTCCACTTGCATCTTTTACATATACCTTAATTGTATATGTTGTTCCTGCACTTAGCCCTGTAAATGTATGTGTATTTCCTGTTCCTTTTACAGCTGCATTTGTTCCTATTTGGTACCAGTATTCTGTTACTCCTACATTATCACTTGCTGTTACTGTTACTGCTATACTTGTCTTTGTTACACTTGTTGTTAGATTTATTATTTCTGGCGCTATATTATCTTTATCAAAATATATATTACATTCTGTTCCACTTGTGCTTAAATTTGTAATTAATAGTTTATTGTTCTTAATTGTTGGAGTTGCATTATTTGTACATGTGCTTTTCTCTTCATTTATTATATAATTACTATCTGGCATACGTGTTATTTCTTCATAGCCATTATCTATTTCTCTATACATCTTTTTGATGGTGATATCGGCGAGTACTTCTTCTTCTTTTTTAACAGTGACAACTCCTTCAAACTTTCCACCCATATCAATATTTTGACTTTCTTCTAAATTTGGATATTCTAAAACTACATAATAATATACTACATTTCCTTCTTCTGTCCCTTTTATAACTTCATCACTTGATAGTATAAATTCTGTACTTGTTTCTGCTTTAGTTATTTTTCCCTGATTTATTATTGTTCCTAAATTATCAAAGTTATTCTCTGTACATGTCTCATAATAATATTTTGTTGCTCCTACTTGTTCTATTTCTTTTTTACATGTAATTGTGGCATCTTCGTTTGCACTTGTCTCATATACATAATAATTTAGTGGTGTATTTAAAGTGTTTATTCCATCCCATACTAACTTATAATTTATCGTATCATTATTTCCAAAGGCAGTTACTTTTATTTTAGAAATATTTTTATGTCCTGGATATATATCCAAGTCATTAAATTCTAATACTCCTTCGACATTAAATCCTATATCATCTATTGTTACAGTGTTTACAGTAGTACTTCCACCAATACCTCCACCTGTACTAGTTGCCATAAAATAAGCATAACTTAAGCCTATAAGCACTACCAAACATCCTATTACTACTAATGCTATTTGATATCTTTTTTTCATTCTACTCACCTTAACTCTTTTCCATTTTATATCTTTTCTTATATTTTTTCATTATGTTCGACAAAAGTTGCCAAAACTTCCCTATGATTCATGATGTGACTACTATATTGAATTTTTCTACTATATCTAATATACAACATCCTTGATAAAATTACAATAATTTTGTGATTATTTTTAACAAAAGATTGGTTGCGTAAAGGAAATATGAAAAAATACTTGTAGAAAAAGAGAGTCGAATATGGATATAGAAGAAGATTTAACAATAATTGAAATACGTATTAAAAACTTAAGAGAAAAATATAAGTATACCCAAAATGAAATAGCAAAATTAATGGGAATTTCTAGAAGCTTAATTTGTTTATGGGAAAAAGGATATGCTAATATCTCTTTAAAGCAAATTATTAAACTTGCATCAATCTATAAAGTGCCTTTAGATTATATCTTAGGAATCATAGACAATATAGATAATAATATACAATATAAATATATATCATCGCTTGATTTAAATTATCTGGGCAATAAAATTAAAGAAACAAGAAAAAGCCTTGGTTTAACTCAAGATAAATTTGCTAAAAAACTAGATACTAAAAGAAGTAGTATTAGCTATTATGAAATAGGTAAAATGATGATATCTACCGCTGATTTAAAGCAAATATGCGAAACTTTTGGAGTTAGTTCCGATTATCTAATTGGTAATACTGATACTTTTATTTTTCGAACTAAACTAAATAAGATTAAAGTTAAAGATATTAAAGAACTTATTACAAACTAAAAAGATGCTAAAGCGCATCTCTTTTTAATTACTTTTATTTTTTATTTCTTCTAAAATATTATTTATAAATTCTTCTTTACTCATTGTAGTAGTTTCTTCACTTCCACATTTACGATAACTAATACTATTATCTTCAACTTCTTTTTGACCGATTATAACTGCATATGGTATTTTTTTCATAACTGATTCACGCATTTTATAACCTAATTTTTCATTTCTATCATCGAGTTCTACTCTAATTCCTAAATCTTTTAATTTCTTATATAATTCTTCAGCATATTCTAAATGATATTCGTTATTAACAGGGATAATATTAATTTGTATTGGACTTAACCATAATGGTAATAATCCTTTTGTTTCTTCTAATATGAATGCTGTAAATCTATCAAATGTTCCTAGTATAGCTCTATGAATTACTACTGGAGTAAGCTTCTTACCTTCATTATCAACATATGTTAATTCAAATCTTCTTGGAAGTAAGAAGTCTAATTGACAAGTTGATAAAGTAACTTCTGGTCCTACTGCTGGTTTTACTTCAACATCAAGTTTTGGTCCATAGAATGCAGCTTCCCCTATGGCTTCAAAATATTCTACTCCATAAGAATCTAATACTTCTCTTAGTTTATTTTCGGCTTCATTCCACATTTTATCATCATCAAAATACTTTTCTTTATCTTCAGGGTCTCTTAATGATAATCTAAACTTGTAATCTTTAATACCAAAATCTTTATAAACATCTAATATTAAGGCTACTACTTTTTTAAATTCTTCACCTATTTGGTCAGGTCTTACAAATAGATGAGCATCATTTTGACACATGCATCTAACTCGTTCTAAACCTTTAACTGCGCCACTGGCTTCATATCTAAAGTCTGATGCAAATTCGCCTATACGTATAGGTAAATCACGATAACTATGTAGAGTATTAGCATACACTAACATATGATGTGGGCAATTCATTGGACGTAAAACAAATTCTTCATCATCAACTTGCATTTTTGGAAACATGTTTTCTTGATAGTGGTCCCAGTGTCCAGATGTCTTATATAAATCAACAGTTCCAACACAAGGAGTATAAACATGCTTATAATCTAATTTTCTTTCTTTTTCATAAATATAATTTTCAAGCTCTTTTCTTACTATTGCACCATTTGGTAACCATAAAGGCATTCCTTTTCCTACTAAATCATGAGTCATAAATATATCTAAGTTTTTACCTATTTTACGATGGTCTCTCATTGCTCTTTCTTCAAGTTCTTGTAAGTGTGCTTCTAATTCTTCAGGTGTTTCAAAACATACACCATATATTCTTTGAAGCATATGATTTTTAGCATCACCTTTCCAATAAGCGCCACTTATTTTTAATAACTTAAAGTTTTTAAGCTCTTTAACTGTTTCAACATGAGGTCCACGACAAAGGTCGGTAAAATCTCCTTGGGTATAACATGAAATAACTGTATCACTTTCATCCATTCTACTAATTAAATCAATTTTATACATGTCATCTTTAAACATTTCTAAAGCTTCACTCTTTGTTAATTCATGTCTTACTATTCTTTTACCATCTTTAGCAATTTTTTTCATCTCACGCTCGATAACTGGTAAATCTTCTTCAGTTAAGGTTTTATCATTTAAATCAATGTCGTAGTAAAATCCTTCTTCTACTACTGGTCCTACCCAAAATTTAGCTTCAGGGTATAAGTGTTTTACAGCTTGAGCTAGTAAATGCGCACAACTATGATTTAATACACTTAATTTTTCATTTTCTTTAATATTTATCATATTCTTTCCTCCTAAAAAATAAAAACCACAATACACACTCCTAAGGAGCAATGTCTTGCGGTACCATCCTTTTATTTTACTTAATTTCTCTTATCGCGAGTAACGGAGAGTATTAATCTCTAACCTCTGAAAGTAGTAACTTATAAACTTATTTATTAACTTGCACCAAACGTTAACTCTCTAAAAAATAATATTCATAAATCGTGTCTTTCATCAAACGTTTTAATCTAAACAATTACTTGTTTCTATTACGTATTATAGCACAAAAGCTTTATTCTTACAAGTTATTTTCTTCCACCACTATTTAAACTCATTTCCATTATTTTTTTGTAAAGGTTATTATCATCTGTATTTTCTAGTATTATATCTATTAATTCTGGATAATTTACAACAATATAATTAATGTATTCTTCTATTTTACTTTTAGTTATTTCAATAACTATTCGGTATTTTATATTTTCAGGAACACTTGGTATTAATTTTAGTAAGTCTCCATAATATTTTCTAAATTTCAAATCTTTAGCATCTTCACTATCTCCATTATTTAATATATCTTCTTTTTCTTTATCACTTAAAAATATAATATTCCAATCACTAGCACTTAAATAATGAAGCTTTGGTGCAAAGCTAGCTCTTAGATATGGAAGTTTAGTATTACCAACAGCTGCCACAAATAAATCATTGAGATTTGATGCAAAAGACATAGTTTTAGCATACATTAATATTTCATTATTAATAGTGCCATCTAACATTATATAAGTTAAAAGTTCAATAATATCTGGAATGTCTTGATAATATGCTGCACTTTTTGATAAAGTATTATGGACTCTATCAGATAAACTAACATTTTCATTATCAATCTTTTCTTGATAATATTGCTTAAAAATACTTAAGGCCTCGGTAGGCAAACTAATTATTTCTTTTGCATGTAAATATTTTAAAAAGTCTATGACACTTGAAGGATATTCATTAATCATTTTTAACGCAAATTCATACCTAAAATCTTTAACTTCTTTAAAAAATAATTCTTTATTTCCTAAATAAAAATATTTATTAAATTCTTCTTTTTCATCTTGAGATAATTCTTTGGAAAGCTCCAATAAATGCGTCCAATTAAGTCTTGCCCTATAATGAAGTCTTACAAATGGTAATAAGTGATATTTTTGTATTAGTCTATTACTGACATATGCTGCTTCAAATGGCGTTAAACTGCTAAAAACAGGTTCTCCAATAGAAAAATCTCCAAATTCAAATTGCCATTTATTTTCATTATTATTAATTAATATTTTTCCCCATGCACTATTAGTATCATATAACACATTTAATAATTCATTTTCAAAACTGCCTTCATCAATTTGATTTAATATCTTTGCTATATTATAACCTAAAGTTCCATTTAATCTTCTAGCATATTCACATAATATATCTATATCATTAAATCCTATAATAATTTCATTTATATCCTTAATTAAGTTTTCATCTTTTATTCTATCAAATAAATTAAAGATATCTAATAATTTATCTCTATTAGATCTATTTTTTAAAATGGCATTTTTAATAGCTTTCATCTTTGATTCGTTATTTAATTTTGTATATATTATTTCGCCTATTGAAATATTTAAAAGATTTTCTTCTAAACATTTCATTAATTTAGAATTTTTGGAAGAAACTATATAATTAATAAAATCTTCATTAAAAAAATTTATTTTATTTTTTATAAAATAATTTATAAGAAATTCATTATTTGTTTTTATGATATAAGCTGCAAGTTCAGCAGGTGATAAAGTATCTAGGTAAGCTATTAAGGTACAAATAAACTCATAGCTAACATCTATCCCTTTATTCGCATACTCGTTCTCAATCTGTACTGCCCAACTAATTTGTTTTTTACTAAAAAGAGCGTCAAATAAATATCTTACATCTTTAAAATTGTATTCTATTAAAGTTTCTGCTGCTCTACTTTCTCTAAAACTTCCTATCCTAATATGTTCTAATACTGCAACAGGAACTGCTTCTTTTGCATAATCTTTTTCATACTTAAATATTTTCTCTAAATCTGTTGAAGTTCCATAAGCTTTTTCACGCATTTCTTTTGACGGTTCATGATATTCCTTTTGGATATCACTTTCTTTATAAATTACTTTCTCTAAATATTCATTTAATTCTTCATCTGTAACTTGTTTTTTAGTTTCTGCTAATACAATAAGTTGCATTACTTTTATAAAGTTATCTAATATTAAAGATTTATCAATAGCATACATTCTTAAAACACCTTTAATATTACTTGATACTGCACTACTATTTAGTATTGCTTCTATATCATTTAGTATAAAAGGAATATATATATTTAAATCTTTGCTATCATCTAAAATTAAATCTTCTATCTTATATTTTAAAACTTGATAATTAAATCTATTTATTAAAACATTTATTTCATTAGTATTAAAAGCTACATTAAGTATTTTAGAATATAAATCTAGAGAAGCTTTAAGTTTTTTTGCTATTTCCTCATAATTATTTTGGTTTAGTTCTTGAGCTATTTTTTCTAAATTTTCTTTTATTTCGCTTACTTGATAATTTATGACTTCTTTGCTACCAATATTGTCCATATAAAAATCAAATAAAGCACTAAGTGTTGCCCATTCATTTCCAAGGTCTTCTCTAGTTACTTTTCCTGTTTTAGACTCATATAAAGAAATATTTTTGTCTAAACTATCGAACATTGCTTTTAATTCATTATAAAGCTTAGGATTTACTTTCTTTAAATAACTTGTTTCTAATATATTTAAGTCTCTAGAAACATTTTTTCTAAATAATTCTATACTATAATCTTTCATTTAATAACACCTACAATATTTATATTATAACATAAAAAAGAAGTATTTAAAATACCTCTATATAATGACATTCTCGCCAGATTCACAATGCTTATATAAATCTTTTAGTCCTATGTGATATTTAGGTTTCTTATATTTATATACACATAGATAATCTAAATCCATAAATTTTAAATTATTATTTTTCTTGAATTTATTTCTTACATCAGTTAGTAAATCATATAGACTTAAATATTCATGAATTCCTTTATTATTAGTCCAAGAATATTCAAACCAATAAAATTTCTCGTTTTCTTCATATACTACAAATGTGTGTGTAAACATTTTTTTTGATTCATAGTAAATCATAAAATATGTATTAAACTTAGCTCCAATGCTTTTAAAATAGCTTCTTTCTAGTTCCACTAAGTCAAAGCATGTTCCTAAAGAATTTTTGATTACTTCCTCAGGAGATGATAATACATAATTCTTTTTATATCCTTTATCAGCGCTTAAATAGGTATTCTTTTCAATATCCATCCAACCATATTCAATTCCTTCTAAAGAATTTAAAATATCAATAACATTTTTTACTTGATTCATTTGACTCCACCTGTTAGTTATTATAGCAAATAAATCTGGCAATTGGCAAGAAAAACATTATAAAAATCTAAAACATTTTATCTACTCCATTTGGTACATCATCATTTACAACCTTTTTTATAATTTTATCTTTTAAGTCACTACTTACTTTTTTACCTGTCATTTTACTTAAAGTATCTATTACTTCACTTAAAGTATTCTCATCTTTCATGTTTCCTTTTTGTAATTTTTCTGCTAGGCTTATAATGGTATTTTTATCCACCTTTGTTTTCTTTTCAACTTTTTTAAAAAATGAATCATCTAACATAAAAAAATACCTCCTAACACATTATATGTTAGAAAGTATTTTTTTGTTTATTTATAATAATCATAAAAGATATCATCAGGTTTTAACTGAAAAACTTTTGCGATTTTTAAAGCTAAATCATAATATACTCTACGATTACCATTCTCAAGTTGCCAATAATAAGCTTTACAAATTCCTAGCTCTTTTGCAACAGCTTCGTAAGACATATTATGCTCTTTTCTTAAGTTTTGTAACTTAAAATTTACTTTGGTACTACTTTTCACCATAACTCCTCCATTAGATATATAATATACCAAAAAATGAGCAATGTCAAATTTTGTGTTGCTATGTGTGGGTGGACATTGTGATAATTTATCAATAATATTAAGTGTAAGGAGTTAGTTTTATGAAGTTAAGAGATATAGTTGGCATAAATTTGAAATATTATAGATATAAAAGTGGTTTATCACAAGAAAAATTTTATTTAGGACTAGAACTAAATCCTAAGTATTTAGCTAAAGTTGAAAGAGGTAAAGCTAATATTTCTTTTGATTATTTGGAAGACTTAGCTAAAAAGTTAAATGTTCATATTAATGATTTGATTTTATATAATGAAAAACATGTTATAGATAAAAAACGAATTGATGAGAAACAAAAAGTAAATAATTAAATCTTCTTCCGAGAAGTTTTTTTATTTTGCTCTTTTAATTCAAATAGTAATTTCTGGTTTTCTATCTCTTTTCTTAATTCTTCTTCACTTGGTAAATATAACTTATATTTAGTAGTAAAAAGCTGTTCATTTTCTTTTAAAATAGAATACTTCGCATTCTGTATGAATGTGAACCTGTCTTCCTATAAAAGCATAACCCTTTCCTAATTCCATTAAAAATTTTTGTAAATTATTTATTATACATGTTTCAAGGTCATTTTCTGTATATTTGGTGTCTAAAGAAAAGCCTAAAAATTCTGCGATTATAGGATTCTTAACAAACTCTAGTTTTTGATTATATTCATTATTATCTTTTTCTTCTCTTTTGTTACTTAAAGATTTTGAACTTAATAAACGATAATAATATTGCGATGAAACATTTCTTTGCAGGGTTCTAACACTCCATGTTTCTTTGTATGCTTCGGTCTCATACCAGTCTCGAGCCTCTTTATCTTCAACTTGTAGTAACACACGATAATGAGTCCAAGATAATATACCTTTAGATTGTCCACTCAGTGAGTAGACAATTTGAGGAAAAGTTTTGTAAAAATCCAAAAAGTGATAAAGGTTTCCTCTATCAAAACCTTTTCCATATTTTTCTGTAAGATTTCTTGATAGTTCTTTGATAATTTTCTCACCATATTCTGCCCTTTTAAGCCCTTTTAATTCTTCTTTTGCAATACGATAGCCTATTAGCCAATTTCTTTTTACCAAAGCAATATTTACCGCTTGGTAAGCGTAAGATTGGGCTGAATCAATAATAGAACAAACATCTTCAATAACATTATCTGTATCTTGATATTTAAATTCGGTTAAGTTAGTTTCTAACATTCTATCTATTTCTTTAATTGTAAACATTTTAAAACACCTCACTTTCTTAAAACTTTTTTTATTTTTAAAATTTCTACAAGTGAAGTGTATCATATAGATTATTAGGAGTCAAAATACAGATTTTTCAAAATCTGCTAAGCAGAAAATATAAAATCTGTTCTTAAATGTTGCAAATGCAACGTGATTTTAATAAAATTCTTGCTAAAACATTAAAATCTGTAAAAATTAAAAAAAAGTGTAATTTTTTGTTTATTTTACACTTTTAATCTTCATTCTTAGTTTTAAATTGGAGCATTATTGGTGTTCCTGTTAAATCAAAGTTTTCTCTTAGTTTATTTTCTAAATACCTTTCATAGCTAAAATGAATAAGTCTTTTATTATTAACTTGGAAAGTAAATTTTGGAGGTTGGACTCCTGTTTGGCTTACAAAGTATATTTTAAGTCTTTTACCTTTAAATGATGGTGGAGCATTTAGACTTACCGCTTCTGTTATGACATCATTTAATAAGCTTGTTTTGATTTCCTTATGATTATTTTCATAGGCACTTATTATCTCTGGCATTAATGTATGAATTCTTTTCTTAGTTTTAGCAGATAAAAATACTATTTTTAAATAATCGGCAAATTGGAATTCATTTGCTATTTTTTCTTTCCATTTTTTTATTTCTAAATCTGGATTACTTATAGTGTCCCATTTATTAACTACTAAAACTAAACCTTTACCTGATTCAATAGCATATCCTAAAATATGTTTATCATGCTCTAATATACCATCTTCAGCGCTAATTACAACACAACACACATCAGCTTCATCAATTGCTCGCATACTTCTTAAGTAACTAAATTTTTCTACATTTTCATATATTCGGCCTTTTTTCCTTAAACCGGCGGTATCAATAACGATATATTCATTTTTATCATAAGTAAATTTGGTATCTAAAGAATCTCTTGTTGTTCCAGCGATATCACTAACGATTGCTCTTTCTTCATTTAATATAGCATTTATTAAACTACTTTTTCCAACATTTGGTCTTCCTATTATACAAAACTTAGGAATCCTTTCTTCTTCTTTTAAATCATTTGATAACTCTTTTGTTATAACATCTAATAATTCTTTAAAACCTAAATTGTGTTCACCACTTATACTCATAACTATAGGAAATCCTAATTCATAAAATTCATAGATATTTTCTTGACGTTTATTATTATCTATTTTATTTACTAATACTATTACTTCTTTGCCACTTTTTATAAGCATATCCCTAATAAAATAATCACTGACATCAAGTCCTGTTTTACCATCAACTACAAAAAGAATTAAATCAGCTTCATCGATAGCTAACTCAGCTTGCATTCTTATATCTTTATTAAAATCATCAGTTGTATTTACTAAACCGCCAGTGTCAATTACTGAAAATGCTTTTTCATTATATGTAACTTTTCCATATATTCTATCTCTTGTTACACCTGGTTCGTCCATTATGATAGATTTTTTTTCTTTTATTAATTTATTAAATATTGTTGATTTACCAACATTGGGTTTTCCTATTAAACATACACATTTCATCTTGTATCCTCCCCTTTTTTGCTATATTTTAACATAAAATGCTATTTTTCACAAATATTATTTGGAATTTCAGCTTTTATTTGATTGTTTTTTAAATAAAGTATTATATCTATATCATTCATAATGGTATTATCTTTAGGATTTATTACATCATTTTTCTTGTCTGGTTCTAACTTACCAGCGTCAACTAAAGTTCTAACTTTTATCTTTAAACTTTTATACCCATTATATAACTCATTACTATTATTTAACTCTAACTCATATTTAATACCATAACTCTCAGCGATATTTTCTATTAACTCGATTTTGGCACAATATAAATTTTCTTTACTTTTACTCGATAAATTTACTATACTTATAGTTGCAATAACTGATAAAATACCAATAAGAACTATTACACATAAAATTTCAATTAATGTAAATCCTTTTTTATTCTTCATAATTCCATACTCCTAAATGACCTTTGATTTTAATTTTTTCTTCTAATGGTTCAATGTCTTCTAATATCCAAGCATATCTGCCTTCTTCATATTCCCCACATATATACTCTTGATGATTGCTCTTTTTCATATTTTCGACATATTCTTTAGTCATATAAATACAATCAACTAATTTACATTTACAAATTATATAGCCAAAATTCATCTCTTTTTCTTCTACTAGAGACATTAATTCTTTTCTTTCTAAACTAGATTTCGGAATTTTTGTTAAACTAGCATGAATATATAACTCTCCTCTATAATTTGTTTTCCAACTTCTTGTTTCTACTAACTTCTTTTTTTCTTTAATTAAGGTTGCAAAAGGTTCTGTTAAACTAAGTACTTTCATATAACCACCATCTTAATTATAAAATAGTTTATTTAATTTTACTAGCTTAGATATTTTATTTGACATATTTGTTTATATTTAATAATTGTTTTACTTCTTTTTTGGTTTATTCTCTCTGATCAAACAAATCAAGGTCTCATTTTTTAACATTTAAAAAGCAAATTATTTTTTTATTTGCTCTTTAATTTTATCTATTTTACTATCTTTAATCTCTGTAGTAACACCATCACCTGTATTGGGTTTTTTACCTGATATATAAAAATCACAAGCGATAAGACATACTAGAATAAGACATATCATAGTTTTATGTTCTTTTTTTATTTTATCTAAGATATTGGCGATGAAAGGTGCGACTATATAGGTTACAAATGTACCACCTATGCCAAATACTAATAACCCTTCTAAACATACCCTACCATTAATATTTAGAAAGAAGCCTGTGTAATCCCACCAAGCCATATGATGAACTAGTTCTAAATAAACACTAGTTCCATATTCAATAAGTCCACATACTATCATAGCTAAAACAAAATAGATAAAAGGATTTTTACGATATTTCTTTAAAATTACTAAAAGAGCTACACATCCAGCACCATAGATTGGTAACCAAGGACCATATAAAGTACCGCGATTTACAAAATTACCATACTGACATAAATGTAATAATACCTCCCATATCCATCCTATTCCTGATAAAATAAAGAATATTAAGATATAGTCCCATAAAGAGTAATTACGATTAAAATCAAAACTTAACCATTTATTTTCTTTAGTTTCTCTTAACATATATTCATATAAAGGATACTCGCCAAAAACTATGCCACCATCTAAATTAGTGTCACATAACATACTAGCGTTTTTAATTCCTTTTGTTTTAGATAATTCTCTTAAATACATATAGGCTTCAACTTTTGTAGCATTCATATAAGGATCTGTAAAAACGATATTTCCGATATTAAACGTTATAAGACCTAAAGCTCTCCATCCTATAAAAGATATGTCTAATTTAAACATTTCCCATTTATAGCCATGCATCATATCTCTAGATAATTTAATAACATCACTCGGTTTCATATTAGGATTTTCAGCAAGAATATATGGCACTAACATATAAGAATAGTATTTGATAAATCCACCTACTATCGTAAAACACCATAATAAAGAATATAAATTTTTTAAAAACATTGTATAAGCAACATGACAAGTTTTATTTAACTTATAGATTACTAATAATTTATTAGTTTTGGTTTTTGTGTATTTTCTATTCTCTAAATAAAATCTAGCATTTCCTACTTCTAATACTTTACTTACAAATATCCAATAAAATAATGAACACAAAGCACCAATTATTATAATAACACTTGCCCATATATGATCTTTAAATATCATCTGATTAATTGCATTTAATAAACCGAATAAATATGAACCTGATTTAGATACATTATTTACAACATTAGATAATACTCCTTCTGTTGCATTTTCAAATTCAGGGATATTATCTTCTTTACCTTTAATGCCATTTAAAAAATCATTAACAATATCACTATTGTTCTCACCTTTTAATTTGATATTTATTTGATTTAGATTATCAGGATAATTAACTTCAGTACTATTACTAAAACTTATTAGTGTTCCACCTATACATAAAGTAAATATAAAACATGTTATAATACACATTTTCCAATTACGATAAAAAGCACTTTTTCCTTTTAACTTTAACTCTTTTCTATAAAACATTGTAATGCCCCATTTACTACTCTTATTTTATCATATTTTGACAAATTCTTCTATAATATTATAATTACAATTTTGTAAGCTTATCTTACATCAATATCGCCACTGATAGTTTTTAATTTTAAATCATATTCGCCACGAGAATTTTTAATATCTTTATCACCACTTATAGTATCTGCAGTTATATAAGCTTCATTTAGAAGTTTAACTCTAATATCTCCACTTGTACTATTTATAGTTGTATTCCCAAGAATCTCAAACTTATTTAATCTAATGTCGCCACTCGTTGTCTCAATACTACCAGAGCCTATAAAATTATCAATTTCAATTTCGCCACTTATACTAGTTATCTCCCCATTTTCAAAACTAGTTATCTCTATATCGCCACTTGTTGTTTTAACTTTTCCAGTTTTTAAATAACTAATTTTAATATCGCCACTTACAGATTTAATGGTTCCTGATGTAATAGTTGGTAACTCTATATCGCCACTTGTTGTTGTAATACTATTGTCATTCTCTAGAAAATCAATCCTTGATATAATATCGCCACTAACATTATTTATATCAAATTTGCCTTGATAACTTTTTGGTAATTTTATTACTATATTTGATGTATAACAAAAACCAAAACAAATTATACTTCTTTTCTGACTAATTCTTAATACTCCATTACTATTTGTTATTTCAGTATTTTTTTTAGTTTTTTCATTACCATATATCTCAATTGCAATTTCGTTTGTATCACTACTTGTTATTTCAATATCATAACTTTTAACATCTACTTTAACACTATTAATATTTATATCATTATATTTTATTTCATCTACTAGTTTTACATTTTTGCCAAAAAATGATATTTTCCCACTCATACCATATATCATAAATATAATTAATCCTACTACTATACAACTTAGTAATATGATATTTGTTATAATTAATGTACTATTACCTTTCATTTTTTACCTCATTTCTTTCACTTTTTAATAGTATGATTAAAAATATAATCTTTTTAATTAATAAACCCGCTATTAAAATTATCCACGTATATTCCCATCCCACAATAAAACTATTTATTAAATATACTAAAATTATAATTAAATTAATTATCGAATTTATAAGATTGTTTCTTTTTCTATTTTTACTTTCTTTTTTATTTATCTCTTCAAATGGCTTTGATAAAAAATAATAGACTAAAATAACTGCAATAGAACCCATACTCGCTAGTGAAATAATTGCTATTATACTATCGTGTACTCCCATACTTTCAAATACTACATCGAGTATACACATTACTATAAATATAACTATACACATTGAAAATGTTAAAGCTTTATTTTTCTTACTTACACTTTCTATTTTTTCTTCTAAAATAGGATTACTTCCTCTTAAAAATTCATCAGTTGATATTTCAAAAAAATTACATAAAGGAACTATTTTGTCAAAATCATGATTAGATTCTCCTGTTTCCCACTTACTTATTGTTTGCCTTGAAACATTAAGCACTTGAGCAAGTTCTTCTTGACTCATATTTTTCTTTTTTCTTAACTCATATATCTTTTCACCTGTAGACATATTTCTTCACCTCGAGAATTATTTTATAAAATTTGGTGGTTGCATTCTACCAACTTAACTTGGAAATAACGCAACTTAACTTAACATATACACTCTTACTCGTATTTTATATTTTTATTATATCAAAGAAAAAAGAAAAAGCCTAGACTTCTTCTATAATTTTAATCCTCTTATAAATCCATATTTCTTATCTTGATAATTATCTATCTCTTCATATATACTTCTTGCTTGTTCATTTACTTCATTTATTCTTAATGGTATACCATTAACATCTACTAAAGGTATAACATTTCTTTTCTTAACATCTATTGAAACACTATAAGAATCTCTTGGTTTAGTATCACTACTAATTATACTTGAAGCATTTGTAAATAGATTCCATGATGGTAAATTTTGAAGCATACCAATAATCTCACTTTCACTTTTGGTATATAAATCTTCTATTGTTATTAAACCTTTTTCAATTGAAAGTTTTATAACATCACTTAAATATTGGGTAACAAACTTATTACGGTTTGCTTGTAATTCTTTAGCATATACTAAAACCATCTCAGCAAATTTTAAAGCAAATTCTTCACTTTTAAAACCAATTTCTAATTTATCATTATCTTCTAAAATTGTTAAATCACTAAAAATCTTAGCTATATCATTTAAAGAATGAGTATGTAACCATATAGCACATGTATGTAATACACCATCTAGTCTATCGGCACATAATTTTGGTGACTTATTTTCTAAAATAGGATAACTCTTTAAATCTATTATTTCAGCAACATCTATTTTATCGTCTTTTAACATTTTAAGTAATTCATAATCTTGAAATAAAACATCTTCATGGAAACTTTCACTTGATTCTTGAATATTATAGTCACCTAAAATATAATCAATAGTGTGAGCAAAACAAGGAGTATTTCGGTCGTGAAGTAGACTTGCAATAGTTGATTTTTTATCTTGCGTAAAATGATAATTAATAAGAGCTGTAATTATACTATGATGAAATCTTGTATAAAAAAGTCTTGGACTATAAACCTTAGTATAATCACAACCACAAAATTGACTTCGACCTCTAAGTATTCGCAATGTATCAGTATATAAATATTTTTGTAAAAACTCTGGAAAATCATTATCGATAAATATTTTTAAATAATCGTTAAAAGTCATTTAAACCACCTGTAGTAAGAATTCTAACAAATAAATATTTAAAAAACAAGACTTAAGCCTCATTTTCAAATTTTAATTCTTGATAGGCATCGATATCTAAACCATAATGCATATATATTTTAGATACACCATATGTTATGATATCTTCTTTTTTGTAGCCTAATTCTTCAATAGCTTTTATGATATTTTCTTCACTATCACCTTCAAATTCAACATAGGTTGGTATCATTGGCCAAGTATCAATATCTATTTCAATATTATTTAACATATATCTTGTTCTTTTATTTTCTTGATATAAACGTGATTTATACCCTAGTTCATTTAATATCAGATTAGTTGTATCAAAATCATTTGCTTTAATTTCTAATTCTTTAGTACCATCAATACTATCATTTTTTATTTCTTTAATTGTTAAAGTTACTTCTTTGCCTAATCTCTAAGTCTTATCCATTTACCTTTTATAGCAGGATTAAAATCATAAATATATCTTTTTTGAATATAATCTGCAACTTTAGTTGCTCCTAAATTTTCTAACTTTTTAATGAATTCTTCTTTATTTATTTCTAATATTCTAGCTTCATATTCTGTTTTCATTACTTTTTTCTACTTTCTAGTAATTTTAATATTTCTTTTTGATTTTTTTCAATATTTTCTATTTTATTATGTAATTCTTCTAAAATAAGTTCGCTTTTTAAGTCTGTTCGATAATCATTTTTACTTCTTAAACTATCTCTTTTGGCTTCCCTATTTTGACTCATCATTATAACTGGAGCTTGTAAGGCAGCGATGCAAGACAATACTAAGTTAAGTAATATAAAGGGATATGGGTCTAAATTATCAAGCATATATAAATTTATTATTATCCAGATGATTAGAAAACTACTAAAACCTAAGATAAATGTCCAAGAACCAACAAATTTAGTTATTTTGTCTGCTACTCTATCTCCAAATTTTATATTTTTTTCTTCTTCTTTTAGGGCATCAATACTTATTGGTTCATCAATTAATAAATCTAATAAGTCTTCTTCATCATCAATTGTTATTTCTTTATTATTAAGTAACATTTTGACTATTTCTTTTTTGGTTTTCTTCTTTTCCATAATATTTTTAGAACCTTTCTAAATATTTTTTTAAATAATCCCAACAACTCCATTTTTCTGTTAACTCTGTATTTTTCTCTTTAATCATTTTAAGTATTTCTTCTTTTGATATCCATTTTATATCTTGAACTTCTTCTAAATCTAATTTAATATTTTTGATATCTAAATCTTTTTTTACTATATAAAACTCATTAAAATGATTATTAATAATATCATTTTGTTCATTGTGAGAAATTGTACTTCCTATAAATAATAAATCTTTTTCCGTTATATCGATTCCTATTTCTTCTTTAGTTTCTCTTATAACTGCTTCATAGCCAAATTTGCCAGCATCTACATGACCACCTGCGGTTATATCCCATTTATCAGGCCATAACTTTTTATTATTACTTCTTTGCTGAATTAATATTTCATTTTTAGAATTAATAATAAAAACTACAACTGCTTTGTGATATATCCTTTTTTGTGACACTCCTCTCTGCTTGCTATTTCATTTGTAAATTCTCCCATTTCATTTAATACATCAAAATTTTCCATTTTATATTCCCTTCTTTCCTATAAACATAGCATGACCACACAATTCGATTATTTCTGGTAAAGATGCTGTCTTTTCTATTAAATCTAGTACTGCATCAAACATTTCCTTATCCTTAATATCATAAATATTGTCTTCTTTTTCGTAACCAAAATCTCTTATAGAAGATATATCAATTTTTTCAAATCTATTTTTTTTTAATAATTCTTCTATTTCATTTGAAGTTGGATAATAACCTTCTTGAAAGCCACTTTTATCTAAATTATTAAACTTACCTGTATTAAATGTTTCTTTTAAATTGTTTACATTAACTTGCTCTGGATGTCTAAAAAATCTATCTACAATAGCTATGCTTCCTGAAAGATAAGGAATAAAACTTGCAAAAACTAAGCCTTCCTTTTTTAAAACTCTATTTACTTCTTTAATGCATTTATTTCTTTCTGTTTCGTCTAATAAATGATATAATGGCCCCAATAGGAATACAACATCAAATTTTTCATTTTCATAAATACTTAAATCAATGGCATTTACTACATCACAAGAAATAACATTAGAATTATTTTCTCTTTTTGCTTTTTCTTTAGCTTTTAAAATTAAATCTGGTGATAAATCTGCTAAATACATTTTGTACCCTTCTTTAGCAAGTGTAAAAGTATATATTCCTGTAGCTCCTCCTAAATCAAGAATCGTTCCTGTTTGTGGTAAATATTTTTTTAGCTTTTTCAAAGTCATTTCATATTCTAATTTACCACTATTATCTTTAACTAATCTATTATCTTCATCAAAATTTTTGTAATATTCTTTAATTTTATTAAAATCTGTCATAGTTTTTCTCCTTTACTAATTAAAAAAATTATATCACACATTATAATTTTTTAAAACATTACATATCTTTTTCTTGCCTGAGGGATCTCGTACTTAACATACGATTAGAACATTCACATATAAAATGCTTGGTTCGATACATCTAACACAATATAAGTTTTCATATAATCACGTCCTGTCTATGTTGTTTTTATATGTGTTTTTGGTAATTATATCATACATTATAATTTTTTTAAATATTCCATGCCTTTTTTTGCTTGATTATGTTCATCATGATGTTTTATTTTATATACTTTACCATTCATTAAAAAATTAGAACCTGTTTGATGAAAATCAAATTTGACATTGTATTTTTTGCAATCTAAATATATTTTCTTAATCCATTCAAAATCACAAATACGGGCATTATCATAAGATTCTCCACCTACTGATACTTCATTTACTTTTCCTGTTTTTAAATACCTTTTTAAATCAACATATTCTAAAATAGGAGATACTAATATTGCTTTTCTTTTTGATGGTATTTCTAATAATATAGGTATACGTTTATCAGCCATAGCTTGATTTTCAGCAGTAACTGCAATTATAACATTATCATATCCTAAGCCCCAATCACTTGGTAAGTTTTTATAAAAACGCTCTATTCTTTTAGTGCATATTAAAAAATTAACATCTGGTCTTTTTTTAATAATTTCCCAAGCATCACTTCGCCATTCGTCAGCTTCTTCAATGAAAAAATCAGAAGTAAAACAAGTTGCTACTTCAGTTTCTGCTGGTATTTTATATTCACCATTTCGCGATTTTTTTAAAGGTAAATTAAAATTAGTTATGTTTTTAGTTACAATATTAGAATCTTTATCTCTTTTACTATCTAAAAAATCCACATAGCGGATGCATCAGAACGTGAAGGCAAAATACAGAAGTATACAGTCC
>CARJCM010000016.1:19121-23291 GCA_948999435.1 uncultured Bacilli bacterium | reverse complement strand
ATATTTTTCTTATATATGTTTTTATTAATAATTATAATTAAAATACCATTCATATATATTAGAGATATGATTTCCAATATTTTTATAGATACATTTAAAAATAATAGTACATATGCAATATGGGCCATATCATTAGAATTATTATATGCATTAACAGCCATTTTAGTATTTATTAGAATGATAAAGAATAAAGCTATAGAACTAGAAAAAGAGGATAAACAATAATATCCTCTTTTTGATTAATCAAAATAATTTACACCAATAGAATTTCTAACATCATTTAAAGTGTCAATTGCCACCATTCTAGCCCTTTTACTACCATCCTGAAGCATTTTATATACTAAATCTAAATGTTCTTCATAATAAGCTCTTTTCTCTCTAATAGGGGTTAATATTTCTTCTAATATTTGATATAAGAATTTCTTTATTTTAACATCACCTAATCCACCACGCATGTAATGTTCTTTTAATTCATCTAAGTTTTTATATTCATTCATATATTTTGAAAAATATTCATCAGTTGCAAAAGCATCTAAATAAGTAAAAACTGCATTATCTTCAACATTCCCTGGATCTTCAACTTTTAAATGATTAGAATCAGTATACATACTCATAACTTTTTTATAAACAGTCTCACTATCATCAGCAAGATAAATACAATTACCAAGCGATTTACTCATTTTAGCTTTACCATCAGTACCTGGAAGACGTTTACAAACATCATTACTAGATAAATATATTTCAGGCATTTTAAGAACATCACCATAAGTAGAATTAAAAGTATGAACTATTTCACGTGCCTGTTCAATTAAAGGAGCTTGATCTTCCCCTACTGGCACAAAATCAGCTTTAAAAGCTGTTATATCAGCAGCTTGACTAATCGGATAAGTTAAAAAACCTACAGGAACAGATTCTCCAAAACCACGTTGGATTATTTCTGTTTTAATCGTGGGATTACGTTTTAATCTTGAGACAGTTACTAAATTCATATAATAAAAAGTAAGTTCTGTAAGTTCTGGTATTTGTGATTGTACAAATATAGTTGACTTACTAGGATCTATTCCTACAGACAAATAATCTATTGCAACTTCTTTTATATTATCTTGAATCTTTTTAGGATTTTTAGCATTATCTGTTAAAGCTTGCATATCTGCAATAAAAATATAAGGTTCATAAAGACCACTATTTTGCATTTCCACTCTATTTTTAAGACTACCAACAAAATGTCCCAAATGAAGTCTACCAGTTGGTCTATCACCAGTTAAAAATACTTTTTTACTCATAAGTATCAACTCCCGACTTACTAAAATAATATTTTATAATAAAAATTGGGCTCTATCAAACAATAGACCCCATACAAAAATGATTTAACATTTTTTCCCTGCATAGCTAATATATCATAAATAATATTATATGTCAAATTATTTTAGTCTAAAATAACTTATAATTTTTTTCTATAATTTTATCAAAATAATCATATATAGATTTTAACAATCCATTATTATTATAGTAATTAGCATTATAAATTATTCTTCCATAAAATAAGTCTGTAATATCACGTTTAAGATTATCTCGTACACCAGAACTACTAACAATTACATTAAAAAGATAGAGAGTATAAGTAATTTGTCTTATTCTCGAATTTGCCAATTTATTATTTCGATTTTCTTTTCCAATGTTACAATCCTTAAGGAAATTAATTATAAGTATATCAATTTTATGATTATTATCTTTTTTATCAAGTTCTGATAACACACATGAATTATGAGCAACTGCATTTCTTAATTTATTAATCTCTCTTAAAATAAATACATACTTATTATCACTTAAATTATATTCAGTTGTAAAAAAGTCAAAAAAATTTATTAACTCACCAAACGTTATAATTTCAAGAAATTCCCGAACTGGAATATTCTCTATTTTTGAATCTTCATCTAAGTCATATTTAATAAATATTTTATGATAATATTCATTTGTAACTTTTTTTCTAATACTATTATGAACCCGTTTTGGAAATTTAGAATCATTAAAATCACGTTCTAAATAAAGATTAACAATATTATAACCATCTTCTTCTATACTCTCAATAGTATTTAATATTCTAACTTTTAAATAATGTTCAATATCTATAATCATTTTAAACAAGACTAATCTTGTTCTATAATCTATAATAGACATATCCTTCAAATATGCAAAATCTAAATCTATATACTTTCCTTTAAACTTACCACAAGGATATTTAGCAAAATTATTTCTATATGCTGTAACATTAAAATAGTTGTTATTCTCTTTTAAATATTCTTCAGCTTGAGCTTCACTACATTTTTCAAACTTTATATTTTTTGATTTTAAATATGGAACCATTTCTGAAACTTTCATCATAGGTCTCAAATCTATTTTGCTAGTCATTTAAAATTCCCCCTAAGTTATAAAAATATTATATCACATATTTTATTAAAAAAATGCAATTTACTATATTTAACACAATATTGTTAATTTTTTAAATTAAAAAACATAAATATTTGATATAATTATAATATAAGGGATGATTATATGAATAGATTGACTACTAAAGGAAAAATAGTTTTTGGTATTTTAAGTATTTTTATTATTGCTTTAATCACAATTACTTTAATATTTATTTTTACACCCAAAGATAAAGATCCTAAAGAATTAAATAGTAAATACAAAGAAGAAGTGATTGAAATAATGAAAGGAAAAAATTTATATAACAAAATAAATGAAAAAGAATACTCTAAGACTATTGAAATAATGTTAGAACAAAATGAGTTTAAAGAAAAATATTTAGAAGATTATTATAAAATAGAATATATAAATGATAATAGCTTTCCTAAAAATACAAACAATCTTTTAGACAAGAATTATACACCCGCTGAAATAAATTATATAAATAATAATTTAAAAGAAGATATAAACATATTATTAAATATGAAACATATTGATATATTAAAATTCAAAGATATTACAAACTTTGATATTAAAAAATTAGAAAGATATTTAGATTATTCTAAAGAAAACACTAAATATGACATGAAAACAGTTGTTACTTATGTTAATATTGGCTTAGATTTAGAAGGGTATTCTGAGTATAAAAGTTATACAAAAAGTGAGGCTGAAAATGATTTAACAATAATAGTTAATAAATATCATAAACTACCTGAAGATTTTGAACCAAGTGATTTAGTAAACTTAGAAAACACTAATTATAAACTTAGAGAAGAGGCAGCTAGTGCTTTTAAAAAACTCACCGAGGCTGGAATTAAAGATAATGTAATATTCTATCCATTTAGTGCTTATCGCTCTTATAACACACAAAACGGCTTATATACAAACTATAAAAATAGAGATGGTGAAAAAGAAGCTGATACATATTCAGCAAGACCTGGTTTTTCTGAACATCAATTAGGATTAGCAGTAGATGTTAGAAGTAGTAATCTAACTAGTAATTTAACTACAGAAGATTATAAATGGATGTTAGATAATTCATATAAATATGGTTTTATAATAAGGTATCCTAAAGGGAAACAACATATAACCCAGTTTATAGAAGAACCATGGCACATAAGATATCTAGGAGTAGAACTAGCAACTAAAGTGCATGACTCAGGATTAACTTATGATGAATATTATGATTTATATATAGAAAAAAGATAAAACAAAAACTTGCCAACAAAGCAAGTTTTTCCAATTATAAATTACATTATAATTAACGTATTAAATTAGTTGGTAAAGCATCATTATTAAATTGTTCTGCTGCCTTACTCTTAGCTAATCCCATTATTTCCAATGCTCTATTTAGCGCTTGAGTTCTTATATCTTCTGGAACTTGCATATTATTTGCTAAAATTATTTACTTGTTGCGCTTGCAATAATGCTCCAATATCAGCTTGCATTGCATTAACTTTACCAGCAATAACACTCAAAAGGTCAAGTTCACTTAATCCTGCTAAATTCATATATTAATTTCTCCTTCCAAATTTCTAAAATAATTTTAACAATAAATAAGGATTTTAGCAATCTTTATCATTTATCTTTACACTTTAAAACCCTATTTCTTTACTAAGAAATAGGGTTAATAATATTTTTTAAATTAAACTAATTCTAACTTAAAGAACGTGTTGGAGATGACGCTTTACAAGTTAAGTTAGA
>CARJCM010000016.1:0-19111 GCA_948999435.1 uncultured Bacilli bacterium | reverse complement strand
ACTTGTAAAGCGTCATCTCCAACACGTTCTTTAAGTTTAATTATACGAGTATAACCACCATTACGTGTTTCATAACGTTTAGCAAGTTCATTAAATACTTTATTAACAACATCTTTATCATTGTATAAAAATGCTAAAGCTTTTCTACGATTTACTAAAGTACCTTTCTTACCATAAGTAATCATTTTATCAACAAATTTTCTTACTTCTTTAGCTCTAGCTTCTGTTGTAACAACAGATTCATTCATAATAACATCACGAGTTATATTAGCTAAAATACTTCTTCTTTGTCTTGATTCTCTACCTAATTTTCTATATAACATATCTTTTTACCTCCTTAGTCTCTAAATTTAAGTCCCATTTCAGCTACTTTATCAAGTACTTCTTTAAGTGATTTCTTACCTAAATTACGTATCTTAGTAACTTCAACTTCTCTTTTAGAGATAAGGTCTTGAACAGTATGAATACCAGCTCTTTTAAGACAATTATAAGCTCTAACAGAGAATTCAATTTCTTCAATAGGTGTTTCTAAAGTTTTAGTTATAGTATCTACTTTCTTTTCTTGCATTAAACCTGTAACATCACTAATTGAATTTAAATCAGCAACGATATTAAAATGTTCAATTAAGATTCTAGCAGATAAAGCCATAGCTTCTTCTGGAGACATACTACCATTAGTACTAATTTCCATTACTAACTTATCAAAGTTTTCATTTTGACCTACACGAGTAGATTCAACTTCATATTTAACAAGTTCAATAGGAGAATAATTAGAATCTATTGCAATAACTCCAACTTTATTTTCTGCAAATAACTTCTTATTTTCTTTAGCATCAACATATCCTTTACCATTAAAAATAGTAACTTCCATATCGATTTTACCACCCTCAACTAAGTTACAAATAACTAAGTCTGGGTTAACAATATCTACATCAGAATTTTTTTCAAAATCTCCTGCAGTAACAGGACCTTCTGTATCTTTAAATAAATGTAAAGTTTTAACTTCTTCAGTATGATTTTTAACTACAACACTTTTAAGTGCGAGTACAATACTAGTTACATCTTCAACTACTCCATCAATTTTTTGGAATTCATGCATAACTCCTTCAATTTTAACAGAAGTTATAGCACTTCCTGGTAAGCTTGATAACATAACTCTTCTAATTGCATTTCCAATAGTTGTTCCAAAACCTCTTTCAAGGGGTTCTAATTCAAATTTACCAAAGTTATTGCTTTCTTGATATTCAGCAATACGGTATTCTGGTTTTTCAAAACTAATCATATTTTTTTGACCCTTTCTTTATATATTAATTTCTTGGACGTTTTGGTGGACGACAACCATTATGTGGAACTGGTGTTTCATCAGTTATAGATAAAATTTCAAGTCCAGCTGCTTGTAAAGAACGTATAGCAGTTTCTCTACCACTTCCTAAACCTTTTACTACAACATCAACTTTTTTAACTCCTTGTTCCATAGCAGCTTTAGCAGCAGCATCTGCAGCAATACCAGCAGCAAAAGGAGTTTTCTTTTTACTTCCTTTGTAACCAATAGTACCACTTGATGCCCAAGCGATTACACTACCATCTTTTTCTGTAATAGTAACAATTGTATTGTTATAAGTAGAATGGATATGTGCAACAGCTTCAGGAATATTCTTCTTAACTTTTCTTTTTCTTCTATTATATGCCATAATTAACCTCCTACTTTCCTACTTTTTTCTTGTTAGCTACTACTTTACCTCTACCCTTACGAGTATGGGCATTACGGCTAGTTCTTTGACCTCTAACTGGAAGTCCTTTTTTATGTCTAACACCTTGATAGCAACCAATCTCCATTTTATTTTTAATACTCATTTGAACATTACGACGTAAATCACCTTCAACAACGTGGTTATCTACTTCTTTACGTAAGCGAGTAATTTCATCATCTGTTAAATCTTTAACTTTAGTTTCAGGATTAACTCCTGCATTTTCACAAATTGTTCTTCCTAAATTATTACCAATACCATAAATTGCAGTAAGTCCTACAAATACATGTTTTTCTCCTGGTAATTCAATATTTTTAATACGTGCCATAATTACCTCCTTTTATTAGCCTTGGGTTTGTTTGTGTTTAGGATTTTCACAAATAACCATAACTTTACCTTTTCTTCTAATTATTTTACACTTTTTACAAATCTTTTTTACTGATGGTCTAACTTTCATTATAATACCTCCATTATCTTTTATTCCATGTTATACGCCCACGTGTTAAATCATAAGGCGAAAGCTCTATTGTTACTGTGTCCCCTGGTAAGATACGAATCATATTTACTCGCATTTTACCAGAAACGTAGGCTTTTACAGTAAATCCATTTGGTAGTTCTACTAAGTAATCGCTACCCTTAAGTACTTCTATTACTTTTCCTTCTACTTCAATTTTCTCTTCTTTCGAATTTTGTTCTAATTTTTTATTATTAAATTTTTTCGCCATCGCTAATATCTCCTGTTAATATTTTTACTCCTGTCTTTGTAACTGCCACTGTATGTTCAAAATGTGCACTAGGGAATTCATCTTCCGTAACAATCGTCCAATCATCATCAAGCATACAGACATTTCTTTTACCTAAATTAAGCATTGGTTCAATAGCAATTACCATACCTTCTTTTAAAATAGGTCCTGTACCCTTAGCTCCATAATTTGGAACATCAGGATCTTCATGCATATTAGTACCAATTCCGTGTCCAACTAGCTCTTCTACTACGCTTAAACCATGTGTATGTGCATAAGTTTCAATCGCATTTGATATATCACCAATTCTTGCACCAGGTTTAACTTGTTTTATACCTTCATATAAAGCTTTTTCTGTATTTATAACTAGCTCTTCTACTTCTTTAGGAACATCTCCTACAATATATGTTCTTGCACTATCTGATTCATATCCATCAAGTCTAACCGTAAAATCAATTGAAACTATATCTCCATTTTGAATTTTACGTGAACTTGGAATACCATGTACAACTTCGTCATTAATTGAAACACATATACTAGCAGGATACCCTTCATAGTTAAGACAAGATGGTATAGCATTATGTGAAGAAATAAATTTATAAGCTATTCTATCTAATTCTTTAGTAGTAACACCAGGTTTAATATGTTTTTTAATTTCCTCATGTGTAAGAAAATTTAAGTACCCAGCTTTTCGCATCAAATTTATTTCTCTTTCACTTTTAATACTAATCACTTTTTCGCCTCTTTACACTAACATTTTCATCATTTATAACTGATAAAATGTCTTTTGCGACTTCATTTTGAGTTCGCATTACATTAATACTTTCTAGTATTCCTTTTTGTTTATAATAATTAATAATTGGGCTTGTACTATCTAAATAAGTTTGATAACGCTTTTTAAAAGTTTCTTCTGTATCATCACTTCTTTTTTCTAGTGCTACACCACAATCATCACAAATACCTTCTATTAAAGGACTTGCTTCTTTATAATAAACATTATAACTTCTACTACACTTAGGACAAACTATTCTACCAACTGCCCTTTTTGTAGCTTCTTCTAAAGTTACATCTAAGTAGATAACAACATTGTTAGTAACTCCCATACTTATCAACATTTCATCTAACTTCTCAGCTTGTGGTAAAGTTCTAGGAAAACCATCTAAGATAAATAATTTTCCAAATAATTCATTTTTAAGTTTAGATTCAACTAACTTTATAATAAGTTCATCACTAACTAAAGAACCTTTAGAAATTAATGCATCAATTTCTTTACCAAGTAAACTTCCACTAGCGACTTCACTTCTAAGCATATCACCTGTACTTAAATGAACATAATTAAAGTTTTTAACTAAATAATCACTTATAGTTCCTTTACCAGCTGCTGGAGGAGCGATAAAAATGACATTTTTCATTTTATCTAAACCTCTTTTTCTTTGCAGCATAGCTTCTAGCAGTTAAACTACTTTCAATTTGTTTATAAGTTTCTATTGCAACACCTACAACGATAAGTATTCCTGTACCACCAATAGTTACATTACTAGGAAGTTCTGTAACCATTGAAATAACTACTGGAAGACCAGCAAGTATTACTAAGAATAAAGAACCAACTAAAGTAAGTCTAGATAAAGATTTACTAATATATTTAGTAGTATCCTCACCAGGTCTTACTCCTGGAATATATCCACCATTTTTATTTAAGTTTTTACTCATTTCCTCAGGATTCATACTTAAGAAAGTATAGAAATATCCAAATACAAATATTAAGAAAATATAAAGTAATAAACCAGTTGGTGAAGTATAAACAATATAATTATTTACAAAATTAATTGCGGCTTGATTCTTAGTAAACGCAACAATTGTTGCAGGTATAGTTGTTAGAACTGAAGCAAATATAACTGGCATAACTCCAGCACTATTAATTTTAATAGGCAAGAATGAAGTTTGAGAGCCATATGCACTATTAGTTCTATTTGAGTATTGAATTGGAACTCTTCTCTCAGCAAGTTGAATCCAAATAATACCTACAATTATTAAAACATAGCTTAAGATAAATAGACCAAATAAAGTAATTCCAAGACCAGTTTCAAATGAGCCATGAATAAATGCTCCATAAGCACTAGTAAATACACTAGGTAAACTAATCAAGATACCTGCCATAATTAATAGAGATTGGCCGTTACCAATACCTTTTTGGCTAATTTGGTCACCCATCCATAGTAAGAATGCTGTACCAGCAGTCATTACTAAGCTAGTTTTTAACATATCCATACCAGATGCTCCATTTAAATAGAATATTGATATAGCATATGCTTGAATAAAGGCAATAATAATACCTAAATATCTAGTTATTTTATTAATCTTTTGTCTACCAACATAACCTTGTTCTTTCAAATCTTTAAAGTAAGGAATTATATCCATTTGTAATAACTGCGTAATAATACTTGCCGTAATATATGGACTAACACCCATTCCGAAGATAGAGAAACTACGAAGTCCTCCACCACTCATTAAGTTAAAGATTTCTAAAAAGTGAAGTTCTGAATAAACAGTACTTGCCCAAGGAATAGTTATATTTAAACCAAGAGCAAAGAAACCTAAACAGAATAATGTAAAGTAGATTCTTTTTCTTAAATCTTTATTTTGTTTACTAAATATTTTGGCAATCCCTTTAAACATCTAAATCACCTCAGCTTTACCGCCAGCATTTTCGATTTTAGTAACAGCTGAAGATGAGAAACGATTTGCTTTAACAGTTAATTTCTTAGTAATTTCACCGTTAGCAAGTACTTTAACACCGCTTAGTTGTTTTTTAATAATTCCACGTTCTTTTAGAACTTCTGGAGTAACAACATCACCATCGTTAAAGAATTTATCTAAAGTACTTAAATTAATTGTTGCAAATTTAGTTTCAAAACGAGCATTATTAAATCCACGTTTAGGAACTCTTCTATAAATAGGAGTTTGTCCACCTTGGAACCAAGCACTAATACTTGCTCCACTTCTAGACTTTTGACCGTTTTCCCCACGACCTGCTGTTTTACCAGTACCAGATCCAGGACCACGACCTACTCTTTTACGAGCTTTAGTTTCATTTGATTTAGGCAATGATTCTAATTTCATATTATAACTCCTCCACTTTCTTACCACGAAGTGCTGCTATTTTAGCAGGACTCTTTTGTGATTTTAAAGCTTCAAGTGTAGCTTTAGCAACATTAATTTTTGTATTTGAACCTTGAGATTTTGATACGATATCTTTAACACCTGCAAGTTCAAGAACAGCACGAGCAGCACCACCAGCGATAACTCCAGTACCTTCTTTAGCAGGTTTAATCATAACAACAGCACGACCTACCTTAGCAGTAGCTTCATGAGGAATAGTTCTATTGTCAATAAGTGATACTTTAGTAACATTCTTATTAGCAGCTTGTAAAGCTTTTTTGATAGCTTCTGGAACTTCATTAGCTTTACCATTACCTATTCCAACTAAACCTTTACGGTTACCTACAACAACAGTTGCAGAAAATCTAAAGTGTCTACCACCTTTGGTAACTTTTGTTACTCTACCAATAGAAATAACTTTTTCTTCTAATAAATTTTTCTTAGTTTCTTGTGTATTCTTCTGTCTCATAACGTCCTCCACTCTAGAATTCCAAACCATTCTCACGTGCAGCTTCAGCTAAAGCTTCAACACGTCCATGATATAGGTATCCACCTCTATCAAATACAACAGTTTTAATTTTTGCATCTTTACATTTTTTAGCAATATCAGCACCTACTAATTTAGCAGCTTCAATATTACCACCATTTTTAATTTTAAGTTCAATAGTTGATGAGCTAACTAAGGTTTTACCAGTTGTATCATCAATTACTTGAACATAGATTCCATTATTTGAACGAAACACATTTAATCTTGGAACTTCTGGAGTACCACTAATTTTATTACGAACACGAGCGTGTCTTCTTAAACGTGCAACATTACTAGCTTCTTTTTTAATCATAATTTCCGACCTTTCTAACCTTATTTAGCAGCTTTCTTACCTTCTTTACGACGAACATATTCACCTTTATAACGAATACCTTTTCCTTTATAAGGTTCAGGTTTTCTAATTTTACGAATATTAGCCGCAAATTCAGATACTTTTTGCTTATCAATACCACTAATAGTAATTTCAGTATTACTTACTTGTTCAACTTTTAAATCACTTGGAACTTCTACTACAACAGGATGAGAGAAACCAGCAGAGATATTAATTTTATTTCCACTAACTTGGAAACGATAACCAACACCAACAGCTTCTAATCCTTTAGAGAAACCTTCACTTACACCAGTAACCATATTACTGATTAATGAATTCATAGTTCCAACGTTTACATTAGCTTCTTTACTATCGTTTTTAGCTTTAGTAGTAAGACTTGTTTCTTCTACTACTACTTCAACTAATTTATGAAGTTCCCTAGTTAAAGAGCCTTTAGCACCTTTAACTTCTAACTTATTATTTTCAACAGTTACACTAACACCGTTAGGTATCGCGATTTTTCTATTACCAATTCTACTCATAGATTTTCCTTACCAAATATAGGCAAGTACTTCGCCTCCTAATCCAGCATTTCTAGCTTCTTTATCAGTCATTAAACCTTTAGAAGTAGAAATAATTGCAATTCCAAGTCCATTAAGAACACGAGGAATTTCATCAGCTTTAGCATAAACTCTTAAACCAGATTTACTGATTCTTTTTAAGCCAGTGATAACTCTTTCTTTTTTATCACCATATTTTAAAGTTAAAGTAAGTTTATCACCAGTGATACATTTTTCATTGTTATATTCAGCAATATAACCTTCTTTCTTAAGAATTTCAGCAATTCCTAAAGTCATTTTTGTACCGATTACTGTAACTTTCTCATATCTCATTTGATTTGCATTACGAATTCTTGTAAGCATATCTGCAATTTTATCTTGTACCATCTAAAATTCCTCCTTCCTTACCAACTTGATTTCTTTACGCCAGGTATTTTACCTTCATTTGCAAGTTCTCTAAAGCAAATACGGCAAATACCAAATTTACGTAATACACCATGAGGTCTTCCACATCTCTCACATCTAGTATAAGCACGAACTTTAAATTTTGGAGTTCTTTTGCTTTTAATTATCATACTTTTCTTAGCCATGTCTATTACCTCCTAATTCTTAAAAGGCATTCCAAATGCCTTTAATAAAGCAAATGCTTCATCGTTTGTTTTAGCAGTAGTAACGAATACTATATCCATACCACGTACTTTAACAACATTATCATATTCTATTTCTGGGAAAATTAATTGTTCTTTAATACCTAAAGTATAATTACCTTTTCCATCAAATGCAGTTTTAGAAACACCTCTAAAGTCACGAACACGAGGAAGAGATACACGAATTAATTTTTCCATGAAATCATACATCTTTTCTCCTCTTAAAGTAACTTTAACACCAATAGCTTGACCTTCACGAAGTTTAAAACCTGCGATAGAATGTTTAGCTTTAGTAACAACTGCTTTTTGACCAGTTATAGCCTCTAAATCTTTAACTGCTGCTTCAATAAACTTATGGTCACGAGCTCCGTCACCACAACCCATATTGATAACAATTTTTTCTAGTTTAGGTACTTCCATAATACTTGAATATTTAAATTCATCTTTTAAACCTTTGATGATTTTTTCATCATATAATTTTCTATAATTACTCATAAATATTCACCTACTTAATTTTACTTTCTTTTTTATTTTTTGTAGCTTTTGTTTCTTCGATTTTCTTTACGTTTGATACATGAATTGGAGCTTCAATATCAAATATTCCACCTTGTGTCTGTCCATTATTTGGTTTAACGTGTTTTTTTACTATATTAATTCCTTCAACAACAACTTTGTCTTCGTTTCTTAAAGTTTTAATTACTTTACCATTTTTGCCTTTATCACGACCAGCAATAACTAAAACTTCGTCGCCAACCTTAATTTTCATCATAATTGGATCCTCCTATATAACTTCCTTAGCAAGAGAAACGATTTTCATATAATCAGCTTCACGTAACTCTCTTGCGACAGGTCCTAGAACTCTAGTACCTACTGGAGATTTATCATCTTTAATGATAACACAAGCATTGTCATCAAATTTAATATAGCTTCCATCTTTTCTTCTAACACCTTGAACTGTTCTAACGATAACTGCTTTAACAACTTTACCTTTTTTCATATTTGAATTAGGTATCGCTTTTTTAACAGTACCAACTACAACATCACCGATATTAGCAGATTTTACTTTAGAGCCACCAAGAACACGGATAACTAAGAGTTCTCTAGCTCCAGTATTATCAGCAACTTTTAATCTTGTTTCTTGTTGAACCATGATTTACCTCCTAAAGTATTACAGCTTTTTCGATTATCTCAACAAGTTCATATCTTTTAGTTTTAGATAATGGTCTTGTTGCTCTAACTCTAACTGTATCTCCTACACCTGCTTCATTTTTTTCATCATGAGCAGTATATTTCTTTGAATATTTAACACGTTTTTTATAAAGTGGATGAGTTTTATAAGTTTCAACTAGTATAGTAATAGTTTTATCATTTTTATTACTTACTACTTTACCAACTAATTCTTGTCTATTCTCCATGATTAGCCTCCTCTAGTTCTCTTTCACGTAAAATTGTTTTCATTCTTGCTACATCTTTTCTAAGTTCATTAATTTTATGAGGTTTTTCTAAAGTACCAGTAGATTGTTTCATACGAAGGTTAAAAAGTTCTTTTTTAGCTTCAATGATTTTACTCTCTATTTCTTTATTAGAAAGTTCTCTTAATTCTTTAATTTTCATCAGCTTCACCTGCTTTTAATTCTTTCTTAACGAATTTAGTTTTAATTGGTAATTTGTGACTTGCAAGTCTAAGTGCTTCACGAGCAATAGCTTCATCAACACCACCAATTTCAAACATGATTTTGCCTTCTTTAACAACTGCTACCCATTCATTAACATTACCTTTTCCTGTACCTTGACGAGTTTCTAAAGGTTTTTGAGTTAAAGCTAAATGAGGGAAAATATTTATCCAAACTTTACCTCCACGTTTCATATAACGTGTCATAGCGATACGAGCAGCTTCTATTTGACGAGCAGTAATCCATGCTCCTTCTTTTGCTTGAAGACCATATTCACCGAAATGTAATTCTGTGTTTCCTCTAGCATGACCATCATAAGTTAGTCTATGAGGTTTTCTATATTTAGTCTTTTTTGGCATTAACATGAGATCCATCTCCTCTCGTACGTTTATTAGTAGGAAGAATTTCATCTTTGTAAATCCAAACTTTTACACCAATCTTACCATATGTTGTGTCAGCCTCACTCGTTGCATAATCAACATCAGCTCTAATTGTATGAAGTGGAACAGTACCTTCTGTATATCCTTCAGTACGAGCCATTTCAGCTCCACCTAAACGACCAGATACACTAGTTTTAATACCTTTAGCTCCAGCTTTCATTGTATTTCTAATTGCTCTTTTTTGAGCGCTTCTAAATGGAGCACGAGCTTCAATTTGTGAAGCAATACTTTGTGCTACTAATTTAGCATTTAAATCTGGATTTTTAACTTCAACGATATTTACATATACGTCTTCGCCTACTAATTTTTTAATTTCTTTTCTTAATTTTTCGATGTCTTCTCCGCCTTTACCAATTATAACACCTGGTTTAGCAGTATTAATTGAAACATCAATTCTATTTTTCTTTCTTTCAATAATTATGGAAGCAACAGCAGCATCTTTAAGCTTATTTTCTAAATATTCTCTAATTTTAATATCTTTATTTAAAACTTCAGCATAGTCTTTACCAGCATACCATTTAGATTCCCAATCTTTATTAACTCCAAGTCTAAAACCTATTGGATTAACTTTTTGACCCATTATGCTTCCTCCTTCAACTTACCATCACTAACTTTTACAGTAATGTGACTAGTTCTTTTATCTCTTCTGTCAACATTTCCACGACTTGCAAATTTAATTCTTTTATAAACTTGTCCTGGATTAATATAACATTCACTAATTCTTAAATCTTCTTCATGAGCTCCAAAGTTATTAACTGCATTAGCAACAGCACTATTTAATACTTTTAAAATAAGTCTTGATGCTTTAGTATTAGTATTCTCTAAAATACCAATAGCAGTTTGTACGTCTTTACCACGAATAAGATCCATAGTCATTCTTGCTTTTCTAGGGGCAATCATAGCTCCCTTATGTATTGCATAAGTTTCCATTTAAACACCCTCCTACTTTTGTCCTGCATGTCCACCAAACTTACGAGTCATTGCGAACTCTCCAAGTTTGTGACCTACCATATCTTCTGTAATATATACAGGGATAAACTCTTTTCCGTTATGAACAGCAATTGTGTGTCCTACGAAATCAGGATAAATAGTTGAACGACGAGACCAAGTTTTAATAACTTCTTTTTTATTATTCTTATTTAATTCTTGAATGCGCTTAAGTAATCTATCGAATACATAAGGCCCTTTTTTTAAACTTCTTGCCATTATTTCCTCCTATTTATTTTTTCTACTAACAATTAACTTGCTAGAAGCTTTCTTATTTTTTCTTGTCTTGTATCCAAGAGCAGGTTTACCCCAAGGTGTCATCGGACTCTTACGTCCAACTGGTGTACGACCTTCTCCACCACCATGAGGGTGATCATTAGGGTTCATAACAGAACCTCTATTAGTAGGTCTAATACCTAAATGACGTTTACGTCCAGCTTTACCTAAATTAACAAGTTCATAATCTTCATTACCAACAGTACCAATTGTAGCCATACAAGTTCCAAGAACTTTTCTTGTTTCTCCAGATTGTAATCTTAAGATAACATATTTACCATCTCTACCTAATATTTGAGCACTAGCTCCTGCACTACGTGCAACTTCAGCACCCTTACCAGGTTTAAGTTCGATGCAATGTACAACAGTACCTACTGGAATATTTTCAAGTGGTAATGCATTACCAACTTTAATATCAGCTTCACTACCATTTTCAATAATCATACCAACTTTTAAACCTTTAGGAGCAATAATATATCTTTTTTCACCATCACGATAGTTAATCAAAGCAATATTAGCACTTCTATTTGGGTCATATTCAATTGTTGCAACTCTACCAGTTACACCTGTTTTATTTCTCTTATAATCAATTAAACGATATTTTCTTTTAGCTCCTCCACCAATGTGACGAACTGTCATTTTACCTTGATTATTTCTTCCTCCTGTTTTAGAAGAACTTTTAAGTAAACTTTTAGTAGGAGTACTAGTAGTTAACTCTTCATTCATAAGAGTTGTCATTCCACGACGACCATTAGTCGTTGGTTTATATTTCTTAATTGCCATAAATTACTCCTCCTATAATTCTATTTTAGAGTCTTTATCCAAAGTAATAATAGCTTTCTTATAAGTTTTAGTCATACCTGGATATCTTCCAACTCTACGTTTTTTAGCTTTTGTATTTAATGTATTAACACTTTTAACAGTAACGCCAAATGCTCTTTCAACAGCTTTTTTAATTTGTGTTTTATCAGCATCCTTAGCTACTTTAAATGTATATACATTATCATTTTGCATTTTAATTGCACTTTTCTCAGTAATAACCGGTGAATCAATAATATCAGTATAATCCTTCATTATTTAAGCACCTCCTCGATTTTTTTAACAGCTGCTTCATCACATACAAGAATGTCTGTATTAACTAAATCTAAGCAGTTAATTTCATTACTTGTAATATAATAAGCATAACCTAAATTTCTAGTTGCCATATATAAGTCTTCGTTGTCTTCTGCTGTAACAAATAATACTTTACCATTAAGTTCAAGAGTTTTAACCAAATTTTTAATTTCTTTAGTTTTTAAACTTTCAAGTTTAATATTATCAATTACAACTAATTCTTTATCTTGAGCTTTATGAGTAAGCGCACTCTTTAAAGCCAAAGCTCTTTCTTTTTTATTAATATCGAAAGTATAGTCTCTAGGAGTTACTCCTCCAGCAATTCCGCCACCTCTCCATTGAGTAGCACGGATACTACCTTGACGAGCACGTCCAGTACCTTTTTGTTTCCAAGGTTTTCTTCCACCACCAGAAACTTCACTACGAGTTTTAGTTTTATGAGTTCCTTGTCTCATTGAGTCAAGTTGTAAACGAATCATTTTCTTTAAAACTAAATCATTAGTCTCAATATTCCAAACAGTATCAGCTAAAGTAATATCTTTTACAGATTCATTAGCCATGTTTTTAACATTTATCTTCATAATTAATCCTTTCTAGAAAACTAATTGTTTTCTCCAGAATTTTCTTCATTAGCTTCTACTTCTTCAGTAGTTACTTCTTCTGTTTCTTCTACTGTAGGAGTTACATCTGTAGATTCTTCACTAACAACTTCTGCTGGTGTTTCCTCTACAACTTCATCTACAACTGTTTCTTCGTAAGTTATAACTTCTTTTGGATTTTTCTTACGATTATTCTTAACAGCAGATTTAATAAATACTAATGAATTCTTTGCTCCTGGAATATTTCCACTTACTAAAATATAATTTTCGTTTACATTAATTTCAATAACTTCCAAATTTTGAATAGTTATTGTTTCAGCTCCCATATGTCCAGAAAGTATTTTTCCTTTAAGAACTCTTTTTGGAAGCATAGTTCCCATTGAACCAGGTCTTCTGTGATATCTAGAACCATGAGTTTCAGGTCCACGAGATTGGTTATTACGTTTAATAACACCTGTAAAACCTTTACCTTTGCTAGTTCCTGTTACATCGATTACATCTCCTACTTCAAAAGTACTTGCATCGATTACATCACCAACATTTACAGTCCCTTCATAATCTCTGATTTCTTTTAAGAAGCGCTTAGGAGTTGTATTAGCTTTTTTAGCTCTACCCATTTCTGGTTTAGTAGCATTTTTTTCTTTCTTTTCAAATACGCCTAATTGAATAGCATTATAACCATCAGACTCTACAGTTTTAACTTGCATTACTGTATTAGGTGCAACTTCTACTACAGTAACAGGAATTAATTTACCATCTTTAGAGAAAACTTGAGTCATTCCAATTTTGCGTCCTAAGATTCCTTTCATCTTTTCTCCTCTTTCCTATATTATAATTTTATATCAATGTCTACACCACTTGGTAAATCTAAGTGAGTTAACGCATCAATAGTTTCTTTGCTTGGGTTTTTAATATCGATAAGTCTTTTATGTGTACGCATTTCAAATTGTTCACGTGCATCTTTATACTTATGTACCGCTCTAAGTACTGTATACTTTTGTATTTCAGTAGGAAGTGGTACAGGTCCCGAAACCTCTCCCCCAGTTCTCTTAACTGTCTCAACAATCTTAACTGCAGCAGTATCAAGTAGTCTATGATCATATGCTTTAAGATTGATTCTAACTTTAGTATTTGACATGTTCTTTCTCCTTTCGTCTATATCTAGTATAGGCTTGCTAAACACAAATTACCTGATACTCGAGGTATATGGAACAACCTCGCCTAGTGTATCAGCAACCTTGCGCATCCTCGCAGTCATACGAAATAGATTATACCATAAATTCTATGAATTGCAAGCATAAATTTGCCTAAAATAAAGATTTTTGTGATATAATGTCAAGCATAGGGAATATCTATAAATTTGAAGAGGTCTCCGAATCGCTGGAATAGCGGTAATGCTTGGGTGTTCCTTGTGAATACGAATGGCCACCTCACGAACAACAACGTGAACAACACTTGGGGTTTGCGCCCAATACTCTTTTATAACTCAAAATACTAAGTTAAGGCTAGTATTGTAGAATTAGAGTACAAGATATTTCCTTAAGATAAATCTTAAAATACTTAAAAATGATATTTTGTATCTAGTATATAAAATTACTACATTTTTACAAATTTACTTATAGCAAATTTTATTATATAATTAATTTGGTTAATCTAACATGTTAAATATTGTCTCCGAGAAACTGGAATGGCAGTAATGCTAACGTGTTCTTTGTGAATTCGAGTGGCTACCTCAACAACGGCAACGTGAATAGCACTACTCGTGGTTTGCGCCCAATATCCTTTTTAAACTTAAATATTTGATTATGGTTAAATATAAAGAATTAGGATACAAGATTAATCACTAGCTAAGTGCTTAAACATATGAGTTTTGATATTTTATATCTTGTATATAAAATTAAGACAAAACCTAATTTATTTTTTAGGGAATATCTGTTATCTTGCGAATTTATGTCTCCGTATAACTGGAGTGGCAGTAACGCTAACGTGTTCATTGTGAATTCGAGTGGCTACCTCAACAACAACCCTGTGCACAACACTTATGGTTTGCGCCCAATACTCTTTTATAACTCAAAATACTAAGTTAAGGCTAGTATTGTAGAATTAGAGTACAAGATATTTCCTTAAGGTTATTCTTTAAAAATATAAAAGTTGATGTTTCTTATCTTGTATAAAAAACTATTACAACTTTTTTAGTTTACTAACAAGGGCTATTAATATATAATTAAAATGGTTAACCTATTATTGTTTTGATGTCTCCGAGAAACTGGAATGGCAGTAACAGTAATGCTTACGTATTCATTGTGAATTCGAGTGGCTACCTCAACAACGGCAACGTGCACAACACTTTTGGTTTGCGCCCAATACCTTTTTATAACTCAAAATATTTAGTCATGATTAAATATTGCAGAATTAAGGTACAAGGTTAATCTTTAGCCAAGGCTAAGAAATATAACATTGATATTTTATATCTTGTATATAAAATTATTACAATGTCTCAATAAATTATTATATAGGGAATGTCTAAAATGTGTTGAATATTTTCCGAATCGTTGGGATGGCACTTATGCTCGCGTGTTCTTTGTGGATACAGGTGGCTACCTCAACAACGCCAACGTGCACAACACTACTATTGGTTTGCGCCCAATATCCTTTTAAACTCAAATATTTGATTATGATTAAATATAGTAGAACTAGGATACAAGATGTTTCCTTAAGATTATCTTTAAATATTTAAAAATTGATGTTTTATATCATATAGAATAATAAAACTATAACAATTTTTAACAAAAGAAATTATTTACTATAAGTAAACGTTATTATATAATAAAAATGGTTAATCTAAAAAGTTGATACATGTCTCCGTATAACTGGAATAGCAATAACAGTTATGCTAACGTGTTCTTTGTGCGTAATGATGGCTACCTCACTAACAACAACGTGCACAACACTTATGGTTTGCGCCCAATACCTTTTTAAAACTCAAAATATTTAGTTACGATTAAATATTGCAGAATCAAGGTACAAGATTAGTCTCTAGCACACGCTAAAAAATATAAATATTGATATTTTATATCTTGTATATAAAATTATTACAATATTTTTTTATTTTACTTTAAAAATAAAAATGCTATACTATAATAGGAATATCTATTAATGTAGAGATTAAGCTTCTCCGTATAACTGGTGGAATGTCAGTACCAGTTATGCTTACGTGTTCGTTGTGGATGTGAATGGCTACCTCAACTGGAACAACGTGAACAACACTTTTGGTTTGCGCCCAATATCCTTTTTAAACTCAAATATTTGACTACGATTAAATATAGTAGAATTAGGATACAAGATATTTCTATAAGAGAAATCTTTAAACATATAAGCCTCATATTTAATTATCTAAGAATATTAAATTATAATGGTCTTTTTTTATTTACCAAAAATTATTTTTATTATATAATTTAAATGGTTAATCTACATATAGTAACAAGTAATAAGTGAAGTGGTATAGCAGCTCTAACAGTTGGGCTAACGTGTTCTATGTGAATGTGAATGGCCACCTCACCAACACCAACGTGAACAACACTCTTGGTTTGCGCCCAATACCTTTTTATAACTCAAAATATTTGGTTAAGACTAAATATAGCAGAATTAAGGTACAAGATTAATCTCTAGCTAAAAGCTTAAAAATATAACATTGATGTTTTTATTAAAAGCAGTAATAAACTAATACAATGTTTAAACAAAAATATTAGGGAATATCTAATACAATACTTTATTTTCTGACTTACTGGAATAGCGGTGCTGTCGTGTTCGTTGTGAATACGGGTGGCTACCTCAACAACTGGAACGTGAACAACACTACTCCTGGTTTGCGCCCAATATTCTTTTATAACTCATATACCAAGTTACGACTAGTATAGCAGAATTAGAATACAAGATATTTCCTTGAATAAATTTCTAAAAAATTAAAGCTGATGTTTTATATCAATAAGAATATAAAAACTAAATACAGCTTTTTTATTTACCAAAAAATAAATTTATAATATAATTTAAGTGGTTAATCTAAGGAAGTTTCACTTAGTCTCCAGAAGAGTGGTATAGCAATAGCAGTCGTGCTAACGTGTTCTTTGTGGATTCGAATGGCTACCTCAACGCCAACAACGTGAACGTCACTTCCTATGGTTTGCGCCCAATACCTTTTTATAACTCAAAATATTTAGTTACGATTAAATATTGCAGAATTAAGGTACAAGATTAATCTTTAGCAATATGCTATAAAAACTAAGCATTGATATTTTATATCTTGTATATAAAGTTATTACAATGCTTTTTTATTTTATTTAAAATAAAAAAATGCTATACTATAAACGGAATATCTATTACGTGTTTAGCAGTCTCCGAATGAATGGTGGAATGGCAGTTCTAACTATGCTAACGTGTTCTTTGTGAATACAAATGGCTACCTCAACAACAACCCTGTGCACAACACTTATGGTTTGCGCCCAATATCCTTTTTAAACTCAAATATTTGATTATGATTAAATATAGTAGAACTAGGATACAAGATATTTCTATGAATTCTATTCTAAATATTTTTAAAGCTGATGCTTTATATCAAAAGAATATAAAACTATCACAGCTTTTTTATTTACCAAAAATATTTTTTATTATATAATTAAAATGGTTAATCTAACAAGTTGGAACGGTTTCTGCATTACTGGAATGGCACTAACAGTTATGCTAACGTGTTCCGTGTGGATACGAATGGCTACCTCAACAACACCAACGTGGACTGGACTGGTGCTGGTTTGCGCCCAATATCTCTTTAAACTAAAAATTAGGATAAGTCTTAATTAAAAAGCACTGAGATACAAGATTAATCACTAGCTAAAGCTTAAATACTTAACATTGATACTACAAGTCTAAGAACAATTAGTTACAAACAATGTTTTAGTTAAGAAATTACGTTTTATTAGGGAATATCTAACTATGTAATTAGCAGTCTCCGAACTGGTGGAATAGCAGTAGCGCTATCGTGTTCTTTGTGAATACGAGTGGCTTCCTCAACAACACCGGTGTGCATGCCACTAACATTGGTTTGCGCCTCAATATTCTTTTAAACTCATATACCAAGTCACGACTAGTATAGTAGAATTAGAATACAAGATATTTCCTTGTTTAATCTAAAAAAATAAAACCGATGTTGTATTTCTAGAATATATAACCATTACGGTTTTTTATTTTACAATAATATTTACTAAAAGCAGATATTATTATATAATTTATTTGGTTAATCTGCATTATAGTGACATGTCTCCGTATAACTGGAATAGCAGTGGCAATGCTAACGTGTTCTTTGTGCGTAATGATGGCTACCTCGACTGGAACAACGTGCACAACACTTATGGTTTGCGCCCAATACCTTTTTATAACTCATGTATTTAGTTATGGCTAAATATAGTAGAATCAAGGTACAAGATTAGCCCATAGCACTTGCTAAAATATATAAGTATTGATATTTTATATCTTGAATATAAAATTACTACAATACTTTTTATTATTAGTAGGGAATATCTACAAGTGTGGAACATTTCTGTCTCCGTATATTTGGAATGGCAGTCATGCTTACGTGTTCTTTGTAAATTCGAATGGCCTCCTCAACAACAACTGGGTAAACAACACTTATGGTTTGCGCCCAATATCCTTTTTAAACTCACATATTAAGTTACGGCTAGTATAGTAGAATTAGGATACAAGATATTTCCTTGAATTTTATTCTAAAAAAATGAAGCTGATGTTTTATATCAATAAGAATATAAAACTATATCAGCTTCTTTTATTTTAAATCCCTAACGTTGCAGCTACGCTCCAACGATAAAACATCAAATTATTTTATCTCAGAAAAACCCAAAGCTGACAACAAAGTTGCCAGCTATACCTGATTTCAAAATTTATTTCTTGCAAAGTTCCTTTGCAAATTGGATATAATTTGTTATATATAACTTTGGTGAGTAAGGTTCAAAATGAAGAGTCATTTTGAACCACTCTACACTCCTTGAAAGTGTTTCACTTCCATACGTATCTCTATGAGACTACGTATGGATTTGATTGTGTTCCTGTTCCTCCTGTTGCGAACAATGTATCAGCTTTCAGATTTATTACTGGGCGCAAACCATAAGTGCTGCCCACGCCGGTGTTGGTGAGGTGGCCATTCACATTCACATAGAACACGAAAGCGCCACCGCCACTCCAGCGACACGGAGACATGGTCCAGTAGTGCTGTCCGTTGTATAGATAGTATGATGTATTATT
>CARJCM010000015.1 GCA_948999435.1 uncultured Bacilli bacterium | reverse complement strand
AAAACATTAGTTAATATAATGGGCTCAAAAAAGAAACCACTATTACCAATAAGTCTAGAAGATACAGTGGGTATAGAAATATTTAAGATATTTTTTGTTGTAGATAAATCGGGCTTTAAATCATTTTTGGTTATATTAACTTTTTTAGGAATGAAAACTAAAAATGTTAAAATAGAAGCAATCTCGGTAGCAATACTAATTAAAATAAAACCTATAACTGATTCTGTAATACCTTTATTAACTAGAGATGGTATGAATAAATATATTAAAATTATTCTGATTATTTGTTCTATAATATTAGATATTGTATTAGGTATCATATTTTGCTTGCCAAAGAAATAACCTTTTAAAATACTAGATAAAGATACGAAAGGGAAAGTTAATGCCATTGCCATTATAAGAATACTAGCTCGTTTGTCATGTAGGACACTTGCTATTAAGTCTTTGGTAAAATAAATAATAGTAATAGTTAAAATATTTAAAAATATTGTTATAATTGTAGCATTAGCTAGTATTTTAATGCTTCTTTCTTTGTTTTCGCTTATTAATTTAGAAATTACAATAGGAAGAGATAAGGTAGCTATTGTAAGGAGAAGGGAATAAGTTGGAGTTACTAAAGCATATAAACTTATAGCTTCTGTACCTACCATTCTTGTATATATTATTCTAATGAAGAAACCTAAGACTTTAGTTATTAAACCACCTAGCATTAAAATAAATGTGGCTGTTAAAAATTTATTTCTATTCATAAATACTCCTTTAATCGTTATTATTTATATATGATAAATAAGCAGTAAATATTTAAGGGTTGCATGTTATTTTTGCTTTTAATAATTAGAAAAATAGTATATAATTATATATATGATGTTTTCTAAGTAATTAGGAGTTGATAATATGAATGATGATATTAAATTTAAAACTTTACCAGAATTATATAAAAGAATTTTACCAGCTTTAAAAAGTAAGAAAAAAGAATTAAAACGTAAAGGTTTAACTTATATTCATGAAGAGGATATTTGGAATTTTTTGAAAGAATTTAAGTGGACTGGTTCTAGAAATTTAGATTTAGGTATGATTGTTAATGATATATTTGATATTAATGAAAATCAATTGAATGAATATGTAAAAGAAGAAATTATGAAACATCATAGAAAAATTAGTAATGAAGAAATGTAATATTACTTTTAATTAATAGAGGGATATAAATGGAAATTAAAGAAGAAATTATAACTTTTGATGAGTTGTATGAAAAAATTAAATTAAATATACGAGATACAGAAGAATTGTTAAAAATTAAAGAAGCCTATAATTTTGCTTTAGAGCATCATAAAGGAATGAAAAGACTTACAGGTGAAGATTTTATTAATCATCCTTTATGTGTTACGAATATTGTAAATGATTTAAATGTAGATGCAGTTACTATTGAAGCTGCTTTACTTCATGAAGTGCTTGATAATGGAGAGACTAGCGTTAGTGAACTAGAAGAAAAATTTGGTAGTGTTGTTGCAACTATCGTAGAATCTGTTACTAAAATAAATAAATTAGAACTTACTGATGATAGTGAATCTAGCGCTATATATTTAAGAAAAGTTTTAGTGGGACTTGCGACAGATGTAAGAGTTTTATTTATTAAACTGGCAGATAGACTTCATAATATGCGAACTAATTATGCGATTAATCCGAAAAAGCAAAAACAAAAAGCTTATGAAACACAAGCTGTATTAATACCTATTGCCCATCGTTTAGGAATAAATTCAATTAAAAGTGAACTTGAGGATTTATGTCTTTATTATACTAAACCAGATGTTTATCAAGATATTTTAGATAAACTTAATGATACAAGAGAAGAACTTAATGATTCTTTAAATGAAATGAAAGAAAGTATATCAAATATTTTAACGGAACAAGGATTGAAGTTTAAAATAAAAGGACGAGTTAAGAGTGTTCATTCACTTTATAATAAACTAGCTAGTGGTAAAAAATGGAATGATATATATGATGTTTTGGCTCTTCGAGTAATTTTAGAAGAAGTAAGCGATTGCTATATGGCTGTTGGTTTAGTACACTCTAAATATAGACCAATACCTAAAAGATTTAAAGATTATATAGCAATGCCTAAAGCGAATATGTATCAAAGTTTACATACGACTGTTTTTGGGGTTGATGGCTATTTATTTGAAGTTCAATTTAGAACTTATGAAATGGATGAATTTGCTGAAAAAGGTATGGCTTCTCATTGGTCTTATAAAGAACATGGAACGAAAAAAGTGCAAAATATTATGGAACAAAAACTAGAAATGTTTCGTAATTTGATTGAAACTAGTGAAGAGCTTGATGATAATGATTTTGAAGCTTCTGTAAATAGTGATATGCTAGCGGAAATGATATATGTTTTTACGCCTAAAGGAGATGTAATTGAACTTCCAAGAGGAGCAACACCAATTGATTTTGCATATCGTATTCATTCAGATATTGGTGATAAAATGGTCGGCGCAATTGTCAATGATGCTATTGTGCCATTAAATCATGAACTTGATAATAATGATATTGTAAGAATTAAAACAAGTAGTGTAGGGACACCTAATAAGGATTGGTTATCATTTGTTAAAACTAGCCAAGCTAAAAATAAAATTAAATCTTATTTTAGTAAACAAGAACGTACTTTAATGATAGAAAAAGGTAAAGATATTTTAGAAAAAGAGCTTCGTAAGAGAAAGTTATCTTTTAATGAAGTTATGAGTGATGAAAATATTAAGAAAATTCTTAATGATTTAAAACTTACTGATTTAGATGAAATATATTTATCAATTGGAACCCTTCGATTTACAGCGGGTTATATAATAAGTTTAACAACTGGTACCAAAGAAAGTTTGGAAGATGCTTTAATTGAAAAGGTTAGTAGAACTTCTCTGGGCGAAAAAAATTATAAGAATGATATAATTGTTGCTGGTATTGGTGATTTATTAGTTCATATTGCTAAATGCTGTAAACCAGTTAAGGGTGATGAAATAGTAGGCTTTATTACTAAAGGGCAAGGAATAACAGTTCATAAAAATAATTGTTCAAATATTAAACAAAATGAAGAACGCATGATAGAAGTTTCATGGAATGAGGCAAGTGATTCAACTTATCTTGCCGATTTAATAATTGAGACTGATCACTCTAAAAACTATTTAACAGATATTATAGCAATATTTACAAAAAGAAATATTTATGTGGACGCTTTTAAAACTAAAGAATATGATAATAGTTTTGTTTATGAAGTTACTTTAAAAGTTAAACAAAAAGAAGATATAGATAAAATTATTTTTGATTTAGAAATGAATTCATATGTAATAAGTGTAAGGAGAAATAAATAATGAGAGTAGTAATACAAAGAAGCAAAGATAGTTATGTTAGTGTTGATGGGAAAAACACAGGTAGTATTAATTCGGGCATGGTTATTCTTGTTGGCTTTACATCAGGAGATAATGAGAGTGTTATTGATAAAATGATTAATAAAATATTAAAACTTCGTATTTTTGATGATTTAAATGGGGTTATGAATTTAGATATAACCCAAGTTAATGGTGAGATACTTTCAATTAGTCAATTTACTTTATATGCTAATACTAAAAAAGGTAATAGACCTTCATATATAGATGCTTTAAATGGTGAAGAAGCAATAGAGTTATATGAGTTATTTAATAAGAAATTAAGTGAATATGTTCATGTTGAAACTGGAATATTCGGAGCTGATATGGACGTACATATAAGAAATGATGGCCCTGTTACAATTATGATGGAGATTAATAATGAATAGAGATGAAATTTTAATAAGATTACAAGAATATGGTAGCAAAAAACATAATGATGAAAACTATTATTTAGAAGTTGCAAAAGATTTTGCTAATAAATATGTTGAGGTTTTTAATGAAAAAAAATTAATTTCTCTAGCTAATTTTAATGATTTTACATCTTTTTCGCGTTTATCAAATGGTAGATTTAAGGAAGATAAAGATATTAGTGAATTATTTTTTGATGATAGAAAAATATTTTATTATGATGATAAACCTTGTTTGGAAATTAATTTGAAAATGCAAGCGTTAAATTATTGGGAAAATGATGAAAAACATCGATTTAATATTTTAACTGATTTGTTAGAACACATCTCTTCGTTAGATGTTGAAATGAAAAAGGCAGTTATGGAAGAATTAGGAGAGTTTCAAGAACATTTATTATTTTTAAACTACTTTTATAATTATGTATTATTTTTACTAGAGAAAACAGCAATAACTAAAGTAGATATTGCTAGAATTGGACTTTTTAAAAATGCTTATTTTGATATTTTAAATTTTGTGCCAATTAATACTGAAATTTTAAAAAGATAATTGCCTGGCTATTTGGGAAAAATTAGCTTTAGCAGAACGATTTAATGGTACTAAGAGAATTTTGGATAAATCTGAAAATTAATTGGTTACTTTAATTTATTATTTATTAGAAGAAATATTAAGAGTATCACTTAAATAGCTTGACTTAAACTATTCTTTGTAATATTATATTATTATAGTATTTTTCTAGAGAAGACCGAGTATGTTTTGGTTTTATTTTAAAGAGAGGGCTAGAATGCTGGAAAAGCCTAAAATATAAAAAACAGAAAGACAGCTTCTATTACTAGAAAACGCAAGTTTTTGCGATAAAAAAATAAGACTAACTTAGTGAAGTAAGGTGGCACCACGTAGTTTTTACGTCCTTATAGAAACTAAGTTTTTTTGTTTAATGGAGGAGATAAAATGGAAATATTATTAGGAAAAAAAGCAAGAATTTATAATTATATGGAAAATGTCTTTAAGACAGTTAGTGGTTATTATAATTATGAGTTTATTAAAATTCCGAAATCTGATAATGAAAGTGATTTGGAAGCTAGAATAACAAAGCATTATCTGGAAAATATTAATGGTGGTTTTAAAAAATATTGTTATTTAGATATGGAAAATACTAAAGGAAATAGTTTTAGCTTTTTAACTTTAAATAATGATACTATTTATCAAGATGCGGAAATTATAAGTATGAATTATCGTATTTTAGAAGAATTGAAATTGGAGGATATTATTGTCCATATTAAGGCAGAAGCTAGTTACGATTTGAAAAAATTACAAGAATATTTGGAACAATTAGATATTGACTATGAAATCAGTGATGATATAGAATTTGATAGCAATACTTTAATGGCTTTTGAAATTGTTATGGAGATAAAAGATAATAAAGTTGTTCTTGCTAAAGGATATAAAAGTATAGATGATGTTAAAACTATTTTATGTCAAAATTATTTAGATAGTATTTTGCCAGTTTTAAGCGTTATATATGAGGATTATAATCTTGATAATCTAACACAAGTTTTAATTGTTGCTGAGACAGAAGAAGAAAGAATGGTTGGAATGAAGCTTGCTCAAGATTTACGTTGGTGTGAGATAAAGGTAGATATTGATACAAATAATAAAACAAAAGATAAACAAATGGATAATAATGATTGTAATTTTATAATTGATATAGATAAAAATAATTTAAGTAAAGGATTGATTAAAGTGGTTGATAATATAACTCATGAAGAAACTTTAGTTGATGAAAATGAAATTATTGATTATATTGTAAGTAATATATAGGAGGAAAATTATGAAAAGAATTTTAATAAGTGAATTAAAAGAAAATGAATTAAGTAAAATAAGTGGTTTTATTGAAACAATTAGAGATACTAAATATATGATATTTATTATGTTAAAAGATAGAACTGGTAAAATTCAAGTTTCTATTGAAAAGAGCAGTAATCCAGAGCTTGTCAAACAACTTGATGGGGTGCTTGCAAATAGTGTTGCATCATTTACTGGTAAAATGGTAATAAGCGAATATGTTAAACAAGGCGGTAAAGAATTCTTGCCTGATTCTTTAGAAATATTAAGTATGGCAGAAGCACTACCTATTGATGATACAGCATCAATTGATACAAGAATGGATTATAGATGGCTTGATCTTAGAAGTGAAAAAAATAATTTAATGTTAAAAGTGCAATCAGCTTTTGTCGCTGGTATGCGTGGATATTTATTAGATAATGATTTTACAGAAATACATACACCTAAAATAATTGCGGCAGCTTCAGAATCTGGTTCAGAAGTATTTGAAGTTAAATATTTTGATCGAAAAGCTTATTTGGCTCAAAGTCCACAATTTTATAAGCAAATGGCAATGGCTAGTGGGATTGAAAGAATGTTTGAGATTGCTCCAGCTTTTAGGGCAGAAAACTCTAATACTAATAGACACGCAACTGAATTTACTTCATTTGATTTAGAATTTAGTTATATTGAGAGCTTTCAAGATGTAATGGATATGGAAGAAAATGTTTTAATCGCAGGGCTTAGCCATGTAAAAGAACTATATGGAGAGAAAATTAAAGAGCTTTTTGGCATAGATGTTGTAGTTCCTACTAAACCATTTCCTAGAATTAAACTAGATGATTTGTATCAAGAATTACAAAAAAGATATAATTACCAAATACCAGAACATGATATTGGCGATATGAATGCCGAAGCGGAAAAACTTACAAGTAAATATGCAATGGAAGAATATGGTCATGAATTTATATTTATTACAGATTTTAAAAAGACTAAAAGAGCTTTTTATCATATGAGAGAAAATGATATTCCTCAAGGCTACGACTTAATATGGCGTGGAACTGAGATTACGACTGGAGCTCAAAGAGAACATAGATATGAAATATTAAAAAAACAAGCTTTAGAAAAAGGGTTGGTAAGTGATGTAGAATTTTATTTAGAATTCTTTAAATATGGTTGTCCACCACATGGTGGTTTTGCAATAGGTGTTGATAGACTTACAATGTTGTTATTAGGCTTGCCAAGTTTAAAAGAAGAGATGTTCTTATTTAGAGGACCTTCTAGATTAACGCCATAAGGTTAAAGAGGAGTAGAAATGATAATAGATGGTTGTTTGACTGATAAGGAAAGTTTGTATGTTTTATTAACAAAAGATGCTATAATAACTGAAAATTTGGATGCTTATTTAAAAAATATGATTGCTTTTTATGATGAAGCTTTACTTCATGTCGTTTTTTCTTTATATATAGATGATTTAGAAAAAAATATTTTGGATAAAGAAAAAGATGTAATTATAAATAAAGTACAACTTATGGTAGCTAATAAAAAAGTAGATGATGTAATGAAAAGGTGGCAAGTTTGTTTAAATAGTATAAGAAGTAGATATGGGAAACGCTATCTTTTAGCAAGAGATAGATTTAGTTGTTATTTATCAGCACTATGTATGGGTCGTGATTCAGATTTAGAATATCAAAATTTTGTAAATGATATAATTAAAATATTAAACATAACACCTAAAAATCAATTATGGGGTTATCGTGCTAGAATTAGAAGTATTTTTAATAAATGGCAAAGAAAGGAAAATAAATAATGGATTTAAAAGATTTATTTAGAAGTATTAAAGATTTAGAAAATAAAGAGATAACAATACAAGGCTGGATTAGAAATCATCGTGATCAAAAGACTTTTGGTTTTATTGATTTTTCTGATGGAACTTGTGTAGAGCATTTGCAAGTGGTTTATGATGAGACTTTGAATAATTTTAGTGATATTCAAAAATTACTTGTTGGATGTGCGATAGAAGTAAAGGGAATAATTGTAAAATCTAGTGGTAATCAAGATTATGAAATGAAAGCAGTCGAGATTAAGGTTCTAGGAAATTGTCCTGAAGATTATCCAATTCAACCTAAAAGACACACAAGAGAGTTTTTAAGGGAACAAGCTTATCTTAGACCAAGAACAAATTTATTTCAAGCAGTATTTAGAATTAGAAGTGTAGCAGCATCAGCTATACATGAGTATTTCCAAAGTCATAACTATGTTTATGTGCATACTCCTTTAATAACAACTACTGATTGTGAAGGATCAGATCAAATGTTTAAATTAACAACTCTTGATTTTAATAATATACCAATGGTGGATGGTAAAGCTGATATGTCAAAAGATTTATTTGGCAAAACTTCTTATATTACGGGTTCTGGTCAACTTCATGGAGAAGCTTTCGCAATGGCTTTTAAAAAGATTTATACTTTTGGGCCGACTTTTAGAACAGAAAACTCTAATACCAAAACACATGCTAATGAATTTTGGATGATTGAACCAGAAATAGCATTTTGTGATTTAGAAGAACTTATGAATATTGAAGAAGAAATGCTTAAGTATGTAGTAAAAACTGTACTTGACAGATGCAGTGACGAAATAGATTTTTGTACTCAATTCGTAGAAAAAGGCTTAAAAGACAAACTTACAAAGCTTATTAATTCAGAATTTGTTAGAATTACGCATCGAGATGTCGTAGATATACTAAAAAAGGCTGATGTAAAATGGGAATTTGAACCAGATTATTTGGAAGATATTGCTAAAGAACATGAAAGATATATTACAGAATACTTTAATGGTCCAGTATTTATTACAAATTGGCCTAAAGATATTAAAGCTTGGTATATGAAAGAAAATAGTGATGGTAAAACGGTAGCAGCAGTAGATCTTGAAGTTCCTGGGGCAGGTGAACTTATGGGCGGAAGTCAAAGAGAAGAAGATTATGATACTATAATTAAAAGAGCTAAATCAATGGGTGTGGATTTATCAGTAGTTGATTGGTATTTGAATTTAAGAAAATACGGCGGATGTGTTCATTCTGGATTTGGAATGGGCTTTGAAAGATTAATTATGTATCTTACGGGAGTAGATAATATTCGTGATGTTATACCATTCCCTAGAACACCAGGTAACTGTGAATATTAATTAGGATGGTATATATGTTTGAAATTGAAGAGGTATTAGGAGTAGCTTTGGGTAAGAAAGTAGTGCCAGTAAATAGAATAAATTCAATTATTTTAGTACCAGAAGCTATTGAAGATACTATTAGTAAAATAAATAAATTAGGTTTTCTAAAAGCTCGTAATGTAGGTCTTCTAAAATCTCATAATGTAGATTTTGTTAATGGCTATGCTATAACATCTGATGGAACTATTATAAATAAAAAAGGTCAAATATTTGAATATTGTGAACCTGCATATGGTAAAATTATGGGGTTATTTTCTCAAGATAGATTGTTAACTCGTAATGGCTATTTAATAGGAGTAACTGGCAATTATGTTAATATTAGAACTAATTTTTTAGGAGGGAAGTCTTTTTCTGAGGGTTATGCTCCTATTCGAATTAGTGAAGAACGTTGGGTGTATATAGATTTAGATGGTAAAGTGGCTAATAATGGGCGTAGTTTTATAGAAGCATCTTGCTTTTTTAATGGTTTTGCTATAGTTAAAGTACCACTTGGTAATGGTAAGACAGAATGGCAAATTATTGATAGAGATTTTAAAGAAGCAAAATGTAATTTTTTTGATGGCTCTGGAAAGGATGATTATTATTGTCAAGTAGCTGCTAATGCTTTTGATAATAACCCTAATTTATCGAAAATTGATTCTGGTATTCAAAAAATAGAAAACGGAAATACGATGATTTTTATTGATAAAGATATTGGCCTTTCTATAAAAGTTTATGATATTTTAAATGCTATTTCAACACAACTGGGAATTCCTTTAATTAACGGAAATGCTAGGGAACAATTAGTGGACATTATTAATAAGGCTTCTACGAAAGGAACTTTTTCTTTAAATCTAGATAGCTTGGCAATTTCAAAAGTGGAAACAGTTAAAGGTGTAAAAATAAGTGATGATAGTGGGCATGAAGTTGTAAGTTTTGAAGAAAAAGATGTAGAAATAGTTAAATCAAGAATAAGAAAGAAGGATAAAGATGAGTAAATTTACTAAAGAAATGGTTGATAGTTATGCTAATAAATTGTTATTTAACTTAACAGAAGAAGAAAATCAAATGGTTTTAGATGAATTTGAAGTTATTGATGAAACTATTGACTTAATTAATAAAATTGATGGTATAGATAAATTAGAACCTATGACTCATGCATTAGATGCTTTTGTAGTAGATTTAAGAGAAGATATAGCTGAGGAATCTATAGAATTAAAAGGTGCTCTTAGAAATGCTGGAGCAGTTGAGGGTAGAGAAATAGAAGTACCAAAGGTGGTGGAATAAGTGATAGATAAAAGTATATTAGAAATTCATGAAGCATTAAAAAATGGTGTTATAACAAGTGAGAAACTAGTAGGTGAATCTTTAAACAAATCAAGAGAAATACAAGAAAAATATAATGCTTTTGTAACTATTGTTGATGATGCTAAAGGCATTGATGTAACAGATAGCTTGGTATCGGGTATTCCTTTTGGGGTAAAAGATAATTTTTCTACAAAAGATATCTTAACTACTGGGTCATCTAATACTTTAAATAATTATGTGCCAATATTTAATGCAACCGCTGTGGAAAAGTTATTAAATGCTGGGGCTGTAATTACTAATAAAACAGTGTTAGATGAATTTGGTTTGGGAGGAACAGGAACCACAGGTCATACAGGAGTAGTGAAAAATCCTTGGGATAGAATTAGAATGTGTGCAGGATCAAGTTCTGGTTCTGCTTGTGCAGTAGCAGCTGGTGTTTATCCTTTTGCGCTTGGAAGTGATACAGGAGATTCAGTTCGTAAACCGGCGGCATATTGTGGAATTGTTGGTTATAAGCCTACATATGGAATGATTAGTCGTTTTGGCCTTTTTCCTTTTGCATCAAGTTTAGATCATGTTGGAGTATTAACTAGAAATGTAGAGGATGCTGCAATTGTAACTGATATTATGAAAGGAAAAGACCCTCATGATATGACATCTTGGGATTCAAGCAATATACATTTAAAAGAAGCTTTGACTGGTAACGTTAAAGATAAAAAATTATTTTATATTAAAGAACTTTGCGATATAAATAATTATAATAATCCTAGTAAAGAACTAGTAGATCATCTTGAAAATTTTCATAAGACTTTAGAATTGTGTAAAGAATTAGGTATTGAAATATCAGAAGAAAGTGTAGATCAAAAAATTCTTGATGCGATAGATTCAGTATATCTAATTATAGCTTGTGCAGAAGCTACTAGTAATCTTTCAAATTTAACTAGTATTATTTATGGACCTAGAAGTGATAAAAAGAATATTAATGAGATGATGATAGACTATCGAACTAAAGGCTTTTCGCCACTCATTAAAAGACGTTTAGTTATTGGTTCTTATGTTTTACAAAAAGAAAATCAGGAAAGATACTTTAAGAATGCGCAAAAACTTAGAAGACTAATAGTGGATATTATGAAAGAGTTTTTTAAAACTTATGATGGTTTAATATTACCTGTTGGTATAGGGCCAGCTAAACATTTAGATGGCTCATTAGATAAAGTATCAAGTGACACTGTAGCTTTAGATGAACATTTACAAATTGGAAACTTTGGTGGTTTTCCATCAATTACAATTCCAAATGGTTTTATAAATAATTTGCCAGTAGGCATTAATATAACTGGAAATTGTTTTGAGGATGAGAATGTTTTAAACCTTGCTTATGTTTTAGAATCAAAAATGCCTTATAAAAATCAAATTGCTAAGGAGGTAAACTAATGAAAAAACAAATCGCTGTTATAGGACTTGAAATGCACTGTGAAATGAAAAGTAATTCAAAAGTATTTTCTAGTGCAGCTAACTCTTATAATGAAACTCCTAATAGTAATATTCAACTTTTAGATATGGCATTTCCTGGTACTTTACCAGTGGTAAATAAAAAGTGCGTTAAAGATGCTTTAAAGGTAAGCCTAGCACTTAATTGCTCGCAACCTGAATATATGTATTTTGACCGTAAAAATTATTATTATCCAGATTTACCTAAGGGATATCAAATTACCCAAATGGATAGTCCAGTAGGTGTTAATGGCAAAATAGAAATAGAAGTTAATGATAAGTTAATTCCGGTTTTAATTCATGATGTTCATTTAGAAGAAGATACAGCTAGTTTGGATCATTATTTTGATACTTCGACAATTGATTATAATAGATGTGGAGTACCACTTTTAGAACTTGTTACAGAGCCGTGTTTACATTCAGCAGAAGAAGCAGTTGCTTTTATCAATCATATTATTCAAATGTATCGTTATATGGATGTAAGTGATGCAGATACTAAAAGAGGACAAGTTCGTTGTGATGTTAATGTTTCAATAATGGATGAAGATGCTAAAGAATTTGGAACTCGTGTTGAAGTTAAAAATGTTAATTCTATAAGTGGAGTTCAAGACGTAATAAATTATGAGATTAAAAGACAAGCTGAATTAAAAGAACAAGGTAGATATTCTGAAGTTGAACAAGAAACTAGACGTTGGAATGAAGAGACTATGACTACTATTAGAATGCGTAGTAAAGTGGATGCAATCGATTATAAGTATTTTGTAGAACCAAATATTCCTAAATATAGAATAACTAAGGAATGGCTAGAAGAAATCAAAAGCGAAATACCTAAACTTCATTTAGAAAGAAAATATAATTATATTGAAACTCTTGGTTTGAGTAATTATGACGCTGGAGTATTAGTTAAAAATAAAGATATATCTGATTATTTTGAAGAATGTATTAAAATAGGTATTGATGCTAAGATGGCTAGTAATTGGATAACCACTAGTATAATGGGATATTTAAACAATGAAGAAATAGAAATTAAAGATTTTTATATTAATCCTAATCGTTTAAAAGATTTAATAGATGCAATAAATAATGGAACTATAAGTAATAAACAAGCGAAGGAAATATTTAATAAAGTATTGGAAACTAAAAAAGAAGTTAAAGACTTCTTAAGTAGTGATAATGCTCAAATCAGTGATGAAGATACTCTTATTAGTTTGATTGATAATATTTTAGCTAATAATCAAAGTCAAATAGATGATTATCATAATGGTAAAACTAATCTTTTTGATTATTTTGTGGGCCAAGTTATGAAAGAAACAAGAGGGAAAGCTAATCCTGTATTAACTAAAGAAATTTTAAATAAAAAATTAAACAGCTAAGGCTGTTTTTAAGGCAATCGCATAAAAAAATTACGTAAAGAAGTTAAATAGAAGGAATGACATTAAATATAAGATTTTCTATATTTTGAAAATCAAAAGCATATCGAGTCAATTTTTTCTTTAAAGTCAAATTGCCCATAGAATTATCTAATCTAGCTAAATTAAAGACAATTTTTCTGATAATTGCTAAATTATCAATAGAGTTGTCTTTTTTGTTTGTAGAATGGTCTTCATTTAAAATAACATCTAATCTCCAGTGTAAGGAGCATTCAATGTTCCAATGTTCTCTAGTAACATTTATAAATCTATCTATATTAAATTTTTCACTTAAAATATAATAATTTTTAGTTATACTGACTTTTCCATATTCTTCTCGATAAACATCTATTCTTCCAATGGCTTTTATAGTTTTCCATTTGTTTTTATCGCTTATACATTCTGTATCATAAGATATATAATAAGTTCTTTTTTCAATTCTTCCATGATTTTTTTCATAATTAGTTTCTGCAATAGCAATATCACTAGAATCTTTTTTTAGTTCTAAATCAAAGTATGTTTTAATGTCATCTTTTAAGTCTTTTTGATTATCTTTTACTTTAAGCATATATGCTGCTTTTTTATCAATTACTATTTTATTAGCAATATCTTCTTGAGTGCCAATTGCATCTATGGTAATTATTTTACCTTTAACATCTATTAAATCTAATAGTTCTGGTATAGCGGTTATTTCATTTGATTTATCATCAACTTTTACTTGACCGATAGATAAACCTATATCACACAAAAATCCTGATAAGATGTATGGAATATTACCATTATTTATTTTATCTCTAGCACTTTTAATAGCTTTACCATCTAAGGCGATATGAAGACCTTTTTCTTTTACGACATCTTTTGTCCAATTAATAAATATCTCCATTAATTCTTTAGAATTTAAACTAGCAAAAACTCTAGAAAAGGTATCATGAGATGGAATGCCGTTTTCTAAATTTAATAAAGTAATAAAGTATTCTTCATTTAATTCTAAGAAATCAGCCATATTAACAAAGTCAGTATATCCACATAATACCCCATAAATAGTCATAATTATAATATTAACTAATTCATGTTTTTTACCTCTAATATCTCTAAAATCTTCTAGCAATTCAAAATGATTAAATAATGCTTTTGTATTCATAAATGCCATCCTTTATTATAGAATACCTTATATTTCATTATTTAACTACCTTATTACACTAATTTGTCAATATTATTTTTTATGCGATTGCCATAGGCTGTTTTTAATATTCTTGAATTTTTTCTTTTTTAATAGTATAATCTTGTTAAGATAAGAGGTTGTATAATGGGTGATGTTATAGTTTTTATACTTTGGATATGGGGCATATTATTTTTAATATTAATGCTTGTGTTATCTGTTATAAATATTTTCTTAGTTAAGAAGAGCATAAAGAATAGTAGTCTATATTACTTAAATGTATTAAAATTGAATGATAAATATAAAAATCTTTTTATAAAAGTAGATAGTGATTTTTATTATAAATATGAATGTAATTCTCTTCAAGTTTATAGAAATAGATGTTCTTTAGATTCAGCTATGAATTATATGTGTAATATAATTGAAAGTAATCTAGAAACATGGAAAAAATTGGCTTTTCGTATAGAAAAAAACATTTTTAACTATAATATGTATGAAGGCTTTTTAAAAGAATTAAGTACTAACTTTAAGGGTGTAAGTTACGAAAATGTTCGAAGAAATGTTTATTTTTTATCAAAGTCAAGTTATGCTGAAATAGAATCTCAAGCAGTACATAGTATAAAAATTAATCCTGTTATTAATTTAAAAATTAAAGTTAAAGTGTTTTATATTTCTCCGGCAGGCAGAAATTATTATGCTAAGGATTATTTAATTGATTTTAATGGCTTAAATGAAATATTCGAAAGAATAAGTGAAAAGAATCTATATAAAGAAAGTATTAAGTATCAAAGAGCATTAATGACAAATAGCAAGAGATATGATATATTAAAAAGAGATGGTTTTAGATGTCAAATTTGTGGAAGAACTCAATTAGATGGAGCTAAATTAGAAGTTGATCATATTATTCCTGTTTCTAAAGGTGGAAAAACAGTAGATCATAATTTACAGACTTTATGTCATGAATGTAATCAAGGTAAAAAGGCTAAAATATAATTAAACTTATGTTAAAGTGATGCTGATGGTTTTCGCTTTTTTATTTTGCTATAAAAGTATTATAATTCATTTTTTTGAAATTGTTACATAATGTTAAATAGGTGGTGTTATGAAGAAAAAACATATTGATTATTTGCTTTTGATATCAGTTGTTTTGATAAGCATATTTGGTATTATTATGATATTTTCAGCTAGTTCAATATGGGCAGAATTTAAGTTTCATGATGCTTTTAAATATGTTAAACACCAAGCATTATTTTTCTTTGTAGGCTTAATAATTATGAATATTGCGATGAAAATAAATTTAGAGTTTTTAAAGAAAAAATCTAATTTAATTTTAGGAGTATGTTTTTTACTTCTTACACTTGTTTTAGTACCAGGTATAGGTAGCGTTAGAAATGGTTCTAGAAGTTGGTTTGGTATAGGCGGTTTTGGGATTCAACCTAGTGAGTTTGCTAAAATAGGTCTTATTATATATACGGCTAAATATTTAGAAAGAAATCAAAGAAATATGAAGGATGTAAAAAAAGGAGCTTTACCTATTTTTATTGTTATAGGTGTATTCTTTTTGCTTATTATGTTAGAACCAGATTTTGGAACAGCGATGGTTATTGCACTTACTTTAATATGTCTTATTTTTATATCAGGCCTTAAAATATCTTTTTTTGTTAAATTAGGTATTTTAGGTTTAGCTGGTATAGTAGGTCTTATTATAGCGGCACCATACAGAATGGCAAGAATTGTGTCTTTCTTAAATCCTTGGAGCGATCCTTTAGGTGCTGGATATCAAATTATTCAAAGCTTATATGCGATAGGACCTGGTGGTTTGCTGGGACAAGGCTTCTTAAATTCTAGACAAAAGCATTTTTATTTACCTGAACCACAAACTGATTTTATTTTTTCGATTATAAGTGAAGAATTTGGGTTTTTAGGAGTAATAATAGTTTGTTCTTTCTTTTTCTTTATGTTTTATCGGATGGTTAAAATAGGACTAAAATCTAGTGATTTATTTACAAAGTATTTAGTGTTTGGTTTAGCTTTTGGTATCTTTATTCAAGCTTCTTTAAATTTAGCAGTCGTTGTAGGTTTAATACCAGTTACAGGAGTAACTTTACCATTTTTTTCTTATGGAGGGTCATCTTTATTAGTGTCGTTATTTAGTGTGGGGTTAGTTTTAAATGCTAGTAAAAAATAATTATTTTTCTTCTTTATTTAAATATTCTTTTATTAAAGAGCTAGATATATCTTTTGTTCTTTCTAAAACTATAGTCGGTTTTGCTATTTCGCTATGATTTTTAAAGAATGAATCTGTTGTTACAAAAATATCGTAGTCTATTGTTTTTAAAGCATCAACTAAATTAGCGTCTCTTAATATAACTTCATCTACGCATTTAAAAGATTTAATCATTCTTAAACGAATATTTTCGTCAAAATAATTTGTTTTATTATGTCTGATACACTCTTTATCGCTTGTTACGAATACTATTAAATAATCTCCAAAGGATTTTGCTTTCTCTAAATAGTTTACATGACCATAATGAATAATATCAAACGTTCCGTGAGCTACAACTTTTTTCACATAATCACCTTTGATATAATTATAATATACTTTAATATTAAATGAAAGTAATTGCTAAAATATATGTAAAGTTTGTTGCATTTTTATTTAACTATTGTTAAAATTTATTTAGGGAGGTTATGAAATGTTAAATCATTATGCGATAAATAAAGAAATAGAGCGTGGCTCAATTTATGTAGATGGTGCTCAAGATAAACTTGGAGCTAATTTTATATATGTTACTTTAGGTGATTCGATTAAAATATATGATTCACCATCATTAGATGTTAGAAATTCCATGCCAACTGAGGAATATCCTATTCCTGAAAGTGGGTTTGTTATAATGCCTAGAGTTTGCTATATAGGTGCAACGTTTGAATTTACTAAAACTTATGGTTTTGTGCCAGTTTTAAACGAAGATGATAGACTTGCAGTATTAGGATTAAAATCTCATATTACAGCAGGTTTTGGCGATAACGGTTTTGAAGGCACATGGACTTTAGAAATTGAGGGAGCTATTCCTGTTCGTTTATTTCCTTATATGCCTATTGGAACTTTGTATTATAATCCTTTAATTGGAGATGGTGGTGTTCTATATCGTGGTAAGTATTTTGGCCAAATCGCACCAACAGAATCTAGATTAAGTGAAGAATATGGTGAGAGTAGGGTGAGAAGAAAATGCTAAGCACTAACGAAATAAAAAGACAAATGCAATTAGGCAATATTGTCATTGATAATTTAAATGGAAATGCGATGAAGAAACCTAATAGTGTTGATGTAAGTATGGGAAATTATCTTTATGTTTATGATTACCAAATATTAGATTCTAGAATGGCTGATGTTTATTTAAAAGAAGTTATGGAAGATAAACCATTTTATCTTAAAAGAGTCCAAATTCCAGAGACAGGATTACTTTTAGAACCTTATAAAGTATATCTTACAAAAACAACTGAAAGTGTTGAAACGCATGGTTTTATACCAGCATTGCATGGTAAAGTTGCGATGCCTTTATTGGGTGTAAGTGTTGAACTTAATAGTGGCTATAAATATGATGGATATAATGGAAATATGCTTCTTAGTATTGTTGCTACTAAACCAACTATTATTTATCCTGATATACAAGTTGGAAACTTAACTTTTTTTTCAAGTTTAGATATTTCTAATAATTTAAAAACTTCTAATGGAATAACATACGGCTCATATACTTCAGGGATGCTTAGTGGTAACGAAATTAAAAGACGTATGGAAGGTGACAAACCTGATATTTTTATTGATGATACTGAGAAAATAGTAATAAATCCTAATTCAGTAAATTTAACATTGAATGAATCTATTGGTGTTTATACAGAACCGGTTTTAGATATTAAAGCTGATAACCCTTATCAAAAAGTAAATTTAGAAGATGGTATGTGGATGTATCCAGAAGAAATATATTTGGCTAGAACTAATGAGTGGACAGAAACTAATAACCTAATTCCTATGATGAGTGGTCGTAGTTCACTTGGAAGAAATGGGTTACACGTACATTGTTCAGCTGGAATGGGTTCTATTGGTTATAAAGGGTATTGGCATATGGGAATTAGGCCGACTAAGCCGATTTGGATTGTTAAAGATTTAAAATGCTGCCAAATTTATTATTATACAGTTGAAGGAGAAATTGATAATACCTATAATGGATTGATGCAAAATATACCTAAAGAAGAGCTGGGTAGCCAAATGCATAGAATTCTACAAAAAAGTAAAAAAGGATAGTAAAAGTATCTTTTTTTTTGTATAATGATTATAAGGAGAGATATTATGAAAATATTAACGGTAAATGCAGGTAGTTCTTCATTAAAGTTTAATTTAATAGAACTTCCAGAGGAAAAAGAACTTATTAGTGGATACTTTGAGAAAATAGGTCTTGCTAATGGTTTTTATAATTTAAAAATTAATGGTTCTAAAATAAAAAAAGAAGCAGATATGAGAGACCATAAGGTTGCTATTGAACTTTTATGCAAAGAACTTATTGATAATAAAATTATTTCTACATTATCAGATATAGATGGAATAGGACATCGTCTAGTTCATGGTGGAGATAAATACGCTACTAGTGTTATTATTAATGATGAAGTTACGAAAACAGTAGAAGAGTTATCTTCTTTAGCACCACTTCATAATCCAGCGAATGTAGTAGGTATAAATGCTTTTAGAGATTCTTTACCTTCTGTTCCTATGGTTGGGGTTTTTGATACAGCTTTTCATCAAACTATGAAGGAAGAAGAATATTTATATTCAGCTCCTAAATCTTGGTATACTGATTATGGTATTAGAAAATATGGTTTTCATGGAACAAGTCATAAATATATTACAAAAAAAGTTCAAGAAATGTTAGGGAAAGAAAATGTTAATGTTATTAGTTGTCATATAGGTTCTGGGGCTTCTATGTGTTGTATAAAAAATGGTAAAAGTATTGATACAACAATGGGTTTTACACCTAATGCAGGATTACTTATGGGAACTCGTTCGGGAGATATAGATTACACTATTATTCCATATTATATGGAGCAAACTGGTAAATCTTTAAAAGAAGTTGATGCAATCTTAAATAAAGAAAGCGGCCTTTTAGGGTTAAGTGGTAAATATAGTGATCACAGAGATATAGAAATGGGTATTAATAATGGTGAGTCTGATTCTTTGCTCGCTGATACAATTTATGTTAATAGGATTGTTGATTATATTGCTAAGTATTATGTAAAGCTAGAAGGCAATGTTGACGCTTTAGTATTTGCGGCTGGTTTGGGAGAAAATGCTCGTGAGTTTAGGGAAAATATTTTAAGAAAATTAGAATGCTTAGGTATTTATATAGATTCAGAAAAAAATATGGAAATTGCAAGCTATTTAGATATTAATGAAGGATGTATTTCAATTGAAGAATCAAAAGTTCCAGTTTATGTTATTCCAACTAATGAAGAACTTATGATAGCGCTTGATACTTATGATTTGATTAAAGATGGTGAATCTAATTAATAATAATATTTGTAAAAAAGTATATAAAAAAATAAAAGAATATAATCAAATTATAATAGCAAGACATATTGGACCTGATCCGGATGCTATAGCAAGTCAAACTGCTCTTCGCGATTCTATTCGTTTGACATTTCCGAATAAGCAAGTTTATGCAGTGGGTTTAGGGGTATCAAAATTTAAATACTATGGTATTCTAGATAAAATAGATAATGAAATATATAATGATGCCTTATTAATTGTTTTAGATGTTCCTAATTTGCACAGAGTTGATGGTATTGAGGGTTTAAAATATAAAGAAATTTTAAAGATTGATCATCATCCAGCAGAAGATATAAAAGGCCCTGTTGATTGGACAGAGGAATCTTCTTGTTCAACTTGTCAATTAATTGCCGAGTTAATCCTTAATACACCACTTAAGCTAGATACTAAAATTGCGGGTAATTTATATTTAGGAATTGTCTCTGATAGTGATAGATTTTTACTTTCTTATACCACACCTAAAACTTTTAAAGTTGTTAGTGATTTATTAATTAAAAGCAAAGTTGATTTTACACATTTATATAATTATTTGTATGATAGAAGTATTGATGAAGTGAGATTTCAAGGTTATATTGCTGAAAATTTAATAGTTACAGAAAATGGTTTAGGATATATAATCATTCCTAATGACAAGATAAAAGAGTATCATGTTGATTTAGCAACGCCTTCTAATTTAATTAATAGTTTTAACTTTATTAGAGAAGTATTAGTTTGGACTTTTATGACTGAGGATATAAAAAATAAAGGATATAAAGTAAGTATTCGTTCTCATGGACCAGTTATTAATGAAACGGCAGCTAAATATAGTGGTGGGGGTCATAAATATGCTAGTGGAGCAAGGCTTAATAATGAAGAAGAAATAAATGCTTTTATTAAAGATTTAGATAATGTATGTGAGGAATATAAAAGAGCTAGTATTAGTAATATTGAAATTTGAAAAAGAGAATAAAACTCTCTTTTTTTCTATATTAGAATATGTTATAATTATTAAGATAAAAGTAGGTTGATAGAATGATATTTGGGAAGATTTTATATATTAGTGATAATATAGCTCATGTTGAAAACATTAGTAAAAATACAATTACAGCAGATTTAATGAATGTTCATGTTATTTTTGAAGATAAAGATCAAAGAATCCTTGGAGAAGTAGTTGAGCTTAATGATAATGAAATTAAAATACGCTTTTTAGGAGAATATGCTGGTAATCGTTATGTAAATGGTGTTATTCGCAAACCTTTACTTTCTAGTAAAATACGGATTATAAATGGGACTGAATTATTAGAACTTGTTGGAGTTTTAAATGAAAAAACTTTTGAACTTGGAGAAAATGCTACATATAAAGGTTTTAATATATGTCCTAATATAAATAGTTTGTTTTCAAATCATTTAGCGATATTTGGTAATAGTGGTGCTGGTAAATCTTGTGGTGTGTCTAGAATTATTCAAAATATATTTAGTAATCCTAAAACTACTATTGGAAATGCTAATATGTTTTTCTTTGATGCATATGGCGAATATAAAAATGCATTTAGTTCTTTAAATAAAATAAACCCTAATTATAATTATAAATTTATTACAACTAATCCTACAGAACCAACAGATTTTTTACTTAGAATACCTGTTAATCTATTAACGCTTGATGATATAGCATTATTATTACAAGCAAGCACACATTCCCAATTACCTATTTTAGAGAGAAGTATTAAATATGCTAAAATATTTGCTAGTGAAGGGGAAGAAGTAACTAAATATAAAAATCATTTAATTGCTAAAGCTTTAATAGCTATTTTATTTAGTAATATGACTACTAGTTATAAAAAGAATGAAATATTTAAAGTAATAGAAGTATGTCATACTAAAGAATTTAATTTTGATTCAGTTATTCCAGGACTTGGATATACTCGTAGCTTTAGCGAATGCTTTGAAATTGATAGTAATGGTAATTTTGGAGAATCAGTTTTAATTACAGAATATATTTTGAAGCATATAGATGAAAATATTGTAGAAATGAAAATTCCAGAAAATGCTTTTTATACTTTAAAAGATTTAGCTAATGCATTAGAATTTACTTTAATTAGTGAAGGATTCCAAGGTAATCAAATGATGTATAATGAAGCGATGATATTACAAGTTAGACTTAATACTATCATATCTAGTAAAGTTAATAATTATTTTGATGGTTCTAAATTTGTAAGTATTGAAGAATTTATTGATGAATTATGTCTTATGAATAATACAAGAGCGCAAATAGTTAATATTAATTTAGAAGATATAGATGATGCATATGCTAAAGTAATTGTTAAAATTGTTTCTAAATTGTTGTTTGATTATGCTAAAGGGCTAACTAATCGTGCTAGTAGACCGTTTCATTTGTTCTTAGAAGAAGCTCATAGATATATTCAACAAGATACAGATACGTTCTTACTTGGTTATAATATATTTGATCGAATTGCTAAAGAAGGACGTAAATATGGTGTTATTTTAGATATTATTAGTCAAAGACCTGTTGAAATTAGTGATACAGTTATTGCACAGTGTTCAAACTTTTTAATCTTTAAAATGACTCATCCTAAAGATATTAAATATATTGAAGAAATGCTTCCTAATATTAGTAATGATGTAATAGAAAAAATGAAAGTTTTACAACCTGGTAATTGTGTAGCTTTTGGTTCAGCGTTTAAAATACCGATGATTAGTAAACTTGCAATGCCTAATCCGATGCCTTATAGTACAAATTGTAATGTAAGCGGTTGCTGGAGTGAAGAATTAAAACCAAGTATTAATCCGATGCCTATTCAGAATAATTATGTTACGGAAGGAGTTCCAACTAGTAATTTGGAAGTTTCTATAACTGCAAGTAACAACATAAGTAGTGTTTCTAATACATCAACTAGCCAAAGTAATACTAATATAAATAGTAGTGAAGAATTTAATCCTATGAGTGGTATAGGAGATATCTCTAATTTTGGTTAAGTGATATGTAAAATTAATGTATTAATATTGAATATTTTTTCTTATATGTGGTATAATAAGATTACCTAGAGGATATAGTTTGTTTCACATAAAACCGACTATGTGATTTGTTTAGGGAGAATAATTATATATGGAGTTGAATGCTGGTCTTGATTTGCCAGAATCCAGAAGTATATATGTTTCTTACCACCTGCGAGTGCGCGGGATTTTATCACAAACAGACTTTTCCTTTGGGTTTTTATTTGCTATAATTTAGTTATTGGTGATGAATATGTTTGATAGATTATTAGAATTAATTACAATTGATGATATTAAAAAAATAGAAAATACTAAAATTTTATTAGTTGGCGTAGGAGGAGTAGGGGGATATGTTTTGGAATCGCTCGTTAGAAGTGGTTTTAAGGATATTTCTATAATTGATGGTGATGTTATATCTCTTTCTAATTTAAATCGTCAGATTATAGCTAAAATGACTAATATTGATAAATCAAAAGTTGAAGAAGCTAAAACTAGATACTTAGAAATTAATCCTGATGTTAAAATAAATACGATTAATGTATATTTAAATGAAGATAATTTTAATACTTATATAAATTTAAATTACGATTATATTATAGATGCATGTGATGATATTTTAGTTAAAATACTTTTAATTAAGTATGCTAAAAGTCATAATATTAAAATAATTACAGCTTTGGGTACAGGAAGAAAGCTTGATCCTACAAAATTACAAATAACTACTTTAAATAAAACTTTTAATGATTCTCTCGCTAAAAAGTTAAGAAGTGAGCTTCGTAAACAAAATATTGATTTAAATATACCAGTTGTTTTTAGTAGTGAAGAAGCTAAAAATACTGGAAATGTAATTGGCAGCGCAATATTTGTTCCAGCTTGTGCAGGTATTTTTATAGCTAATTATATTTTTAAAGATATAATAAAACAAGAACTTAATTAGTTCTTGTTTCAGACTGTTGACAAATAGGTATTAATTTTTGCTTATTTGTCTTTTTTATTGT
>CARJCM010000014.1 GCA_948999435.1 uncultured Bacilli bacterium | reverse complement strand
TCTATTTGCTTGCCAATCAATTTTCTCCTGATATGCTTCATTACTTTTTAATCGTTCAAATTCTTTTATTAAATATAACTTAAATTCAGGACTTAGCCAACTAGCAAATTCAAACGCAATATCTGGATGAGCAAATGTTCCCTTACTATATTTCCCACTGCTTGGAATAATTCCAATAGCGTTAAAATCCTTTTTCCAACGATTAGGTGTCATAGTAAAGCGATTATAAGGAGCTTCATCAATTTTAATTCTGTGGGATTCCACGGAATTAAAATCTTCATTATTAATTTCTTCCCATAAACTATAATAATCAAATGAATTTTTATTTGACATCCAATTTCTAATTACACCAGATGGATCTTCAGAATTTGCTTGTCTAGCTAAATCAGTTAATGAAATATAATTTACATTGCCTACTCTTAAAATTCCTACTTTATTTTCTTTTACAATTATCTCTGTAGTTACTATATCTTTTTTCATTATGTCACCTCACTTTTTTTGAATTTTAAAAGGATGTTCACATATTTTTTTTGTTTACATCCTTTATTTTTAAGACATTAAGCCATATTTTTTAATTATTTGCAAACAAATATGAATTTGTTAACATTTTTTTAACTTTGCGTGAGTCTAGCAAACCATTTATTTATCTCACTTTCCACAACACTGTTTATATTTTTTGCCCGAACCGCATGGACAAGGATCATTTCTACCAACTTTATTAGATTTCACTTGTCTTTTTTCTTTTTCTTTACCATCATTAGCATTTCCATCTAAAGTTTGTTTACGTTCTATATTTTGACGTATTTCTGCATTAAGTAGGAATGTCGCAATTTGATTATCTATTCTAGTTAAGAAACTCTCAAATAATTCAAAACCTTCCATTGTATAAGCTTGAATTGGATTAACTTGACCATACCCACGAAGTCCAATACCTTCTTTTAAATGTTCCATAGCACTCATATGATCAACCCAATTAGAATCGATTACACGTAAGGTTATAGCTTTCTCAAAATCATCACTAACTGGAACATCTTTAATTTTTTCTTCATAATCATTAATAACCAAATCAGTAATGTATTTTACTGTATCTTCATCTTTTAAATCTTTAATATCTACAAATTTAAGTTCAGTCGATTTTAAGAAATTATTATTAACATATTCTGTAATTTCATCTTTATCAGATTCTGTTAAATAGCCTTCTGGTTCTAAATGTGCTTCACATAAATCAGCGATAACATTTTTAAAAGTATCAAGAACTCTCTCATGAATAGATTCCATATCTAAAACTTCATTACGTCTTGAATAGATAATTTCTCTTTGTTCATTTAAAACATTATCATAATCAAGTAAGCTTTTACGAATATCATAGTTATTTCCTTCAACCTTTTTTTGTGCAGACTCAATTGAACGAGTTAAAGTCTTACTTCTAATAGCTTGATCGCCAACACCTAAGCCTTCAAGCATACCTTTAATTCTTTCAGTTCCAAAACGACGCATTAAATCATCTTCAAATGAAACAAAGAATTGACTCATACCAGGATCTCCTTGACGACCAGCACGACCACGAAGCTGATTATCAATACGACGTGATTCATGACGTTCTGTGCCAATTACACATAAACCGCCGAGTTCTTTTACGCCTTCACCAAGTTTAATATCGGTACCACGACCAGCCATATTAGTGGCAAGTGTTATTGCACCTTTTTCTCCAGCTTTAGCAATAATTTCTGCTTCACGAGCATGATTTTTAGCATTTAAAACTTCATGTGGCAAATTAGCTTTTTTTAGTAAATTACTTAAATATTCATTTACTTCAACGCTTATTGTACCAATCAAAATAGGTTGGCCTGTTTCATGTACTTCACGAACGGTATTAATGATAGCTTGATATTTAGCATTTGCATTAGCATAAACTAAATCAGCTAAATCCTCACGAGCTACTGGCTTATTAGTAGGTATTTGAATTACATACATATTATAAATACTTCTAAATTCTTCTTCTTCAGTTTTAGCTGTACCTGTCATACCAGATAATTTATTATACATTCTAAATAAATTTTGGAATGTAATAGTTGCCATAGTTTTAGTTTCAACATTAATAGTAACGCCTTCTTTAGCTTCTATAGCTTGATGTAAGCCTTCACTAAATTGACGACCTTGCATTAAACGACCAGTAAATTGATCAACAATAATAACTTCATCTTCTTGAACAACATAATCAACATCTTTTTTAAAACCATAATTAGCTTTTAAAGCTTGATTTAAATGATGCACTAAAGCCGTATTATCTAAATCATATAAATTTCTTAAATTAAATATTTTTTCAATTTTTTTGCTACCTTCTTCAGTTAAAGAAACGTTTTTAGTTTTAACATCAACATCATAATCTTCCGCTTCTTTAAGTTTCTTAACCGCTCTATCAGCATCAACATATAAGTTTCCACTATTAGCTCTACCACCAGAAATAATTAAAGGAGTACGAGCTTCATCGATTAAAATAGAATCAACCTCATCAACAATACAAAAATTTAGAGGACGTTGTACTCTTTCACTAGCTTGTGCTACCATATTATCACGAAGATAATCAAAACCAATTTCATTATTAGTCGAATAAAGTATATCTGAGTTATAAGCTTCTTGTTTTTCTTTAGGGCTGAGTTCTCTCATATTAAGACCAACACTAAGACCTAAAAAACGATAAATATTACCCATCCATTCTGAGTCACGTTTAGCAAGGAATTCATTAGCAGTTACAACATGAACACCAAGACCAGTTAACGCATTTAAATAAGTAGGCATAGTTTCAGTTAAAGTTTTACCTTCACCCGTTTTCATTTCGGCTATATTACCAAAATGTATTGCAAGACCACCTAATATTTGGACATAATAAGGTTTCTCACCAATAACACGATAAGCCGCCTCTCTTGCAACAGCAAAAGCAGGAACAATCAAATCATCTAAAGATTTACCGTTTTCTAATTCCTTTTTAAACTCTTCAGTTTTAGCCTTTAATTCATCATCAGAAAGTTTAGCCATAGATTCATCTAAAGCTACAATTTCATCTGCAATATGTTCAAATCTTTTTAATTCTTTATATTCAGTATCAAATAATTTACGAAATAATCCCATGTAATTCACCTTCCAAACTAAATTATAACATAATTATAGACATTTTTCCAAACAAATATAATAGAAAATAAAGATTTAACGATGTAAATTATCAACAATTTTAAATTTACTTTTATAAATTGACATTTTACGAGCTTTTCTAAGTTTTTTCAAAACATTTAGTCTTGCAGACTCTACAACTTTTTCTCCATTTAAATCAGTATGTATAGCATCTCCACATATGCTACAGTAATGAATTGCCCTTTCTTCAAAAGTAGTTTCCATTCCACTAAAATCAAAAACAGAATCTTTTTTTACAAACATATAGTTATGTCCAACACAATCACATAATTGACCTAATAGACCTATATATAAAACTATTTTTGTAGTTACATCAACTAATTCACTTTCTATCATTTCAATAGTTCTTCCCTGAAAACTACATGTTTTATAAGTTTCTAAAGAAATAGGAATTTGTGCAAATTCATTATTAATAGAAAATTGTCCATTATTAAACAAATTAGATGCCAAAACAATTAAATTATTTAACAACTCATACTTATCTAAAAGTCTAAATATTTCATCTTGCAAACCTTTTATTTCAAGACTTAAATTATTGACTCCAGCTTTTTCTCTCAAAGATTTTGCTTCTTCTTCTAATAAATCAGCATCACTTAATAATTTAGCTCGTTCATTTATACTCTTTTGAATAACTAAAGAAAAATCATCCATAACCAAATTCCTCCTAATTAATTGTATTTTATCTTACCAAAGACCATACCAATTAACAAGTATAAAACAATTATTTTACATAAAAACAAAAAATAAAGTTTTCAAACTTTCATAAAACTAATTAGCAACTACATATGATTATCTAATGTATACTTTTCAGCTTATTCTTTTACGTTCTGTACTTTTAGCCCCTTTTTCCATTACTTTTGACATAACTTATCAACATGTATTTTTGACTATTATATTGAATTTCCGTATTATAAATATATAATACATAGAAGAATTTTTCAAAACATTTAAGTAATTATGTAACAAATTCATAAATACAATTACTAAAACTTAAAATTAAATACACAAATTTCTAAAAGTATAAGTTTTCCTAATTTAAAAGACTTATCAATTTTGATAAGCCTCTATATTATTTTACATTAATAATTCCATAATCATTATCTTTTCTTTTATAGATAACCGAAACACATTCTTCATCAACGTTTTTAAACACAAAGAAATCATGATTTAAAAGTTCCATTTGAAGTATAGCTTCTTCTTCATCCATTGGTTTAGTAGTAATATTCTTTCGTTTAATAATTTTAGCCAAATCTTCTTCTACTTCTGTATCTGTATTTAAATCAAATTGCAAAATATTTTTATATTTATTATTAAGTTTAGTTTTATTTTTTCTAATTTGTCTTTCTAATTTATCAACAACTAAATCTATCGCTGCATATAAATCACTGTGTTTTTCTTCTGCTCTCAAAGTAAACTTACTTGTTGGCACAGTCACTTCAATGATTTCTTCATCATTTTTCACACGAATTATAACACTAGCTTTAATTTTAGCCACTTCTTCAAAATATTTATCAAGTTTACTTAGCTTCTCTGTAATATAATCTTTTAAAGCTTTAGTAACAACTAGCTTATCTCCCCTAATATTTACTTCCATAAAATCACCTTACCTTTAAATCAATTATAACATGAAAAGATAAAAAAAACTACTAAATTAGATAGTAGTTAATTCTTTTTCTTGGACATCAACCGCTTGTAATCCTTTAGAAGTTTCAATAAGTTTAAAATCAACAACAGCGCCTTCTTTTAAAGTCTTATAGCCATCTTTGATGATTGCTGAATAATGAACAAAGATATCTTCTAAATCGTTATATTCAATAAAACCATAGCCTTTTTCATTATTAAACCATTTCACTTTACCTTGCATAACATCACACCTCACCTTTCTACTTCGTACAGAAAACAACATACAGACCACTATTCGGATCTTACTTGGTAACAATTTGGAGCATTTCTTGTTAGTAAACAACCGATTTATTATCAAGCTATTCCAAAGATATCATATTTTAATTCTTATTAAAAGTATTTAAACATCAAATATAATTTTACATACATCAAAATATGTATACTAAGAGAAAACGTCATAAAAAATATTTTTGAATCGCAAAATAAATTACTTTAAGTAAACCATATTCAAATATCAATATTATTGAGTTATAATATGTTCGTAATAAGGAAGTAGAATATGAAAGATAAGTTTGTAAATTCATCTATTAAATTTATTATGAAATATCAAGAATGCGATGATTTAAAATTAAAAAAGTTAAATTATGGTCTTCAAGGTATATATAGTTTAGTAGTTAAACTAACAGTTATAATTATAATATCAATTATAACTAAAACGATAAGTCAAACTCTATTATTCTTATTATTTTATTCTGGCATTAGAACTTATAGTTTTGGATGGCATGCCAAAACAAATATTGGATGTTGGATATCAAGTATAATTGTATATAATATAATACCTTTACTCATTAAAAGCTACACAATCCCAAATATAGTTGGATACATTATCCTAACATTTGCACTACTATCAATGATTGTATGGTCTCCTGCTGATACAGAGAAAAGGCCATTAATAAGAAAAGAACATCGAAAGAAATGCAAAATAATTTCAACAACAGTAATAATTATATATATAGTATTATTCACATTAAATATAAATTATTTAATTAATAATGCTATCATATATGCAAGTTTTATACAAAGTTTATTTGTAAATCCATTATTTTACAAAATTACTAATACAAGATTTAATAATTATAAATATTATAAAAAAAATATTTAAAAAGGTTTAAATTAATTAATATAGATTTAAACAAATAAAGGAAGTAAAGGAGGTATATAATGGAATTTATAGCTAACTTATTAAATAGTGCTGCTGAAGCAACAGTACAACCATTTACATTATGGTTTCTATTTGATGAACCAGAATGTCCAGAAGAATTAATATAATAAAAATATATTAATAAAATCAAATAAAAGTGAATTCGTTCACTTTCTTTTTTATTTATTTTAATAAAAAATTGTATTCTAACTTAAAAGGAACAATTATATTTAAGTTTTAATTATTAATAAAATAAATAATAAATTTTTATCTAAATTTTAATTTTAAAAGAAATTTAATTATTTATTTTTGTTTTCTAGCACTTATCGTACTAATGAAATAGTTATTAACTACTCTAATATTTACAGAAGCCTCATTATCCCTTAAAATTGAAAATAACCCCAAACCTCTTCTTTTACCTTTAGTAGAATAATTGAGGTTACCTAAATTATCAACATCAAGGTTATGTGCAAAACTATTTTTTATTTCTATATAAATATTGTCTTCATCATCATATAAACTAATTAAAACAACTTTACTTTTACTATTCAAACTTGCTTCTATAGCATTATCTAAACAAACAACTAGTTTTTCAACTAATACATTATACCTTCTTGGCTTTAAAACTTTGAAAATATCAAAATCAATTTTATTATTAACTTTAAAATTAATATCATCTAAATAAGAATATGTTTTTTGGTATATAATTCCATTTAATCCATAAGGAATACGTTTAATTCTTTTAGAATAAGAAACGTTTTTAGTTGTCTTGACAAGAAAATCATCAATTAAAGATATTGCCTTTTTATTAGAAACAGATTTTATACTAGATAGTTTAGCCATCAAATTATGCTTAAAAATTCTATTTTCATCCTCTATTTTTATATAAAAGTCGTTGTTTTCCTTTAAGGTTGTTAAATATCTATGGTTTTCTACATCATTTATTTTAAACTTTATTAACAAAATAAACGTTAAAATAATTAGCATAACTATGATAAACAATAACATATTAACATGAATTTTCTCTAAATTTATAAATATATCTATAGACAAAATTAATATTGCCAAACAGAAAAAAATTAAAATAATATTTGAATATTCTATATCTGAAAAAAACTTTATAGTTTTAGCTAAAATAGTTTTCAATTTATCTGTCTTTCCAATCAAAACAAAAATTAAAGACACAAATATAGACAATCCAATTGACAAATATACATAATATTTTTCCAAGCTAATATTTAAACGATAACAAAAAATCATGGCTAACAACATTGAAATAACATCTAAAACTATTCCAATCAACCAAATAATCAAGGTACTAATGATAACCTTTTTAATAGTTTGTTTACTGATTGAATAAAACAATATTGGATAAAAAATAAAGTATCCTATTGCACTATTAATATTATAGCATTTTAATAAAGTTAAAAATATTGCGCCAAATATAAATATAATCACAACTTTTAAATTAACTAACTGATTATTAGAAATCTTATAAAACAAATAAGAAATACATAAAGTTGAAATAACAGATGGAATAATCCAAAATATAAATTCTGACATCAATCAAGTTCCTTCATAAACTTTTTAGACAAATAATCAACTTTCATTCCATTATTTAAAATAATATAACCATTTTTATAATCTTTCTTTTCAATATGATCAGTATTAACAATACAAGATTTATGACATTGCCTAAATCTACTATCTAACATAGTAAGAATCTCTTTAATTGTCATATTAACAGTATATTCATTATTTGAAGTAACAATAATTAATTTTCTATCATCTGTATAAATATACATAATTTCTCTATAATAAATACTAAGAACTTTATAATTAAACATTTTATTATCAAAATTTCTTTTAATAATTGCTTTAATATCTTTTTTAAATCTTTTATCAAAATCATGAAATTTTTCTATAAAATCAAATACCTCATAAACACCTCTATGAACACTTTCAAACATACTATCATGATTAGTAATAAATAATATTTCACTTTCATAATCAACATCTCTAATAAGTTTAGCAATATTAATACCACTTACTTTATCATTAAGTTCAATATCCAAGATATAAACTTTTCTAACATCAGTATTTTTTATTTCATTTTTAAGATTTTCATTAAGTTTATGAAAACAAACTATTTCTTTATCAACAGTAACTACCTCATCCAACAAAGATTTAATATGTAATATCTCATCTCTATCATCATCTACAATAACAAACCTTACCATTTTAACTCTCCTCCATACCTCATAATTCACTATTGGTTACCATAAGTAATTATAGTATAAAAAGAAAATAATATCAATAAAAAAAGGAAGTAACACTACCTATTTTTTCACTTTAAGTAAACTTTGTGCAATATAATCTTTATAATTTTCTATATAATAAATATCCACATCATTTATATACACTTTTGGTATACATTTATTTACACCAAAAAGTGCAATATCTTTATCAAAATAAGATTTAAATAAACTAAGAACTTTTGGTATATCATTAAAATAAGACAAATCAAGATATAAAGTCTTATCCAAATATAAAACTAAATAACTATTATTTATTTCGATATAAGTAGCCTTTGCTTCTGGTAGTAATTCTCTAATATTTAAGAAATCAACTTTTATAAACCCCATATCTAAGAATATATTTTCAATAAAAAACAAATCGCCAACACTAAAATACCCATTATCAACAAAAGTAATATTATCGCCAAATAATTTATTTCTAATTTTTTCTTTTTTAAGCATCACACTAAACTCATGCATAAAGACTTCTTTATTTATAATAAATCCTTTTAAAATACATGATTTTAAAACCACAGATATTAATTTACCACGATAAGCACAATATAAAGTATCTTCAACAATATATATAATCAAATAATATCACCTACTATAAATATTTCTTTTTAGTTGCCATTCCACCATTAATATGTCTAACATTATTATGTTCCAAAAAAAGTTTTTTAATCTTTAAATATCTATTATAATCAATATATTTAAGAGTTTTCATATGTCTATGCAAAACTGACTTTGAAATACCAAAATGTTGAGCTGCCACTCTAATCGTAACATTTGTTGCTAATATATAATCTGCCTCTATTAAAATATTATTACACATAAAAAACCCACCTAATATAAAAATATGAAAAGGGTGAGTTATCTATACAAAAACTAATTTAAAGTAGTCGCATCAACATCATAAATAGATTCAGGATTAACTAAAGCTCCATTATAATAAGCTTCAAATAATAAACTATTTTTAGCTTCACTTATCTTATTCGCTCCACTAGTACCTATTGTTTGACCTTGAATTAACATATCTCCTACTTTTACTTTTACTTCTCCCAAACTATAATAAATTGTTCTAAGATTGGTATTATGTTCTACTTCCACAACATTACCAAATATTTCATCAGTGCGGACATTTAAAACTTTTCCACTTAAGACTGCTACAGCATCAAATGATTCTTGAGCCTTATAAAGAATACCAGTATTTTTCATATAAGTATTTTGAAAATAAATAAGAGAATTTACTTGTTTATCTTCTTCTGCATTAATATCATAAAAATACTTATCAACACTTACGGCTTCACTAGTATAAGGTCTAGAAATAATCGGAACATCATTAGTTTCCACCACTGTTCTTGTATCCGTATTAATTATTCCTATTGAATATAAATAATCAGGATTAGATTTTAACATACTACTTACTAAACTAACTGCCCCAAACACTAGCATTAAAATAATTACATATAATGTTGGTAAAACATAACCTCTAAGTTTTTTTTGTCTCAATTCATTCACCTTCCTCTAATAATAAAGTGAACAAGTTTTAAAAAATTATACAAAATAAAACTTAAAAATTACTTTTTTTAAAGATAGATCTTAAAGTTTAGATATTTCTGTATTTTGATAATAATGTTTTAAAATATTATCATAAGTATAACCTTCTTTGGCCATACCTTGTGCTCCATATTGGCTCATACCCACACCATGACCAAATCCAAGAGTTTTAATAATAACATTATCTCCACTAACACTTATTTCAAAGTCATGTGATTTTAAACCAAGTTTATTAAAGACTTCTCTCCCACTAAAAGTTTTCCCATTTATTGTAATATTTCTTACATAATGATTAGTATCTCTAGATACATTAGTTACATTAATTACATCACAGCTTATACCTAGCTTACTACAAAAATTAGCTTTTATCATAGTTCTAGTTGAACTATAAAAACTATAATTTCTATCCCATTTTGAATCAACACTAACTAAATAAGACTTATTTTCATTAAAAACATTAGTAGCATTATCTGTATATCCATTAGATATAGCAAAATAATAAGCGATTATAAGATTATCATCATAAGTTACAACTTGACCTTTTGTCGCATCCACAGCACTTTTAACCCTATTATAATAGTAATCAAAATCATTACCCCATTTGCTTTTCATTTGTTCTATACTTAGATATACTTGATCATTAATAGTAGTACTAAGTACATAATTATTTAAATTTTTCATTTTATACATGGCATAAGTACGACTAGCTATCGCTTGTGCTTTTAAAGCTTCCATATTAAAGGAAGCAGGCATTTCTCCAGCGACTACTCCAATAATATATTCTTCTAAATCTATCGTATAAGGATTGCTTTTATCTTTATTATTGCTAATTAAAACAGTTGGTTTAGAATCCTCAACAACTACTTTAGGCTCTTCTTCATTTTTAACTGGTATTTCTAAACTAATATTTTCTAAAGTATTACCTTTTAAAACAGTTTCTGCTTCATTATTATAAGTAACAATGGTAATTGGAACTAAAATAAGTACTACTATAACTAATAATCTATTCATAATAGTCTCCTCTAACTAATTATATGAAGTACTATTAAAAAATATTTATTCAAAATAAAAGCTAAAACTATTGTAAAATGCGACCAAATTAAGTTATAATAATAAAAGAATAAGAGGGATAAAATGAAACAATTATTAAGAAAAATGAACATAAATAACAAAAGAGTATTATTAAGATGTGATTTAAATGTCCCTATAGAAAATGGCAATGTATTAGATGAAACTAAAATAATAAAAAGTTTAGAAACAATAAATTACTTACTAAAAGAAAATTGTAAAATAATTATTTTAAGTCATTTAGGCCGAGTTAAAAGTGAAGAAGACAAAGCTAAAAACACCTTAGAACCTGTAAGACTTAGTTTAGCAAAACTTTTAAATAAAGAAATAAAATTTGCGACTGACATTTTAGGTCCTAGCACTAAAGAAATAGCCCAAGCTCTTTTACCAGGAGAAATACTATTATTAGAAAATACTAGATTTTTAGATATTCCAAATAAATTAGAATCAACATTAAATGAAGAAACAGCTAAACAGCTATCTGAATTAGGAGAAGTATTTGTCTTAGATGCTTTTGCCAGTAGTCATAGAACTCATACATCCGTTGTCGGATTATCTAAATATTTACCAAGTTGTCTAGGCTTTCTCGCTGAAGCTGAAATAAATATGTTAAATAAAAATCTAATAAATCATAAAAATCCTTTCACAGTAATAATGGGTGGAGCTAAAGTTGATGATAAACTTAGTATAATTAAAAGTTTATTACCTAAATGTGATCATTTATTATTAAGTGGTGGTATAGCCAATTCCTTTTTATATGCGCTAGGTTTAAATCTTGGTGAATCTTTAAAAAATGATAATCCTGAAATAGTAAGTGAATTACAAAGTTTAATGTTTACATACAAAGAAAAGTTTGCTTTTCCTCTAGATGCAATTGTATCATCAACATATAATAATACCACTACTATTAAAAGTATTAATAAAATTGAAGCAAATGATATTATAAAAGATATTGGTGCTAAAACAATAACTAAATATAAAGATATACTAGATAATAGTGAAACTATATTTATAAATGGAACCATGGGAGTCTATGAAGAAAAAGAATTTAAAAATGGTACTACGGAAATTTTTAATATTTTAAGTAAATATCCTGAAAAAGTAGTTATTGGTGGTGGAGACACAATTTCTGCCTTAAACAATTTAGGATTTAGAGGAAAATTTGAAAACATTTCTAGTGGAGGTGGAGCAACATTAGAATTTATAGCAAATGGCACTCTTCCAGGAATAGAAGCCATAATGGAGGATGATGGCATTGAAGTACTTGATTTGTAATTTAAAAGCTCATAAAACCTATTATGAAATGTCTTTATATAAAGAGTCACTAAAAAATATTAAAAGTAATAATATAGAGCTAATTATCGCTCCTAGTACACCATATTTATCCCTATTTAAAAATGAAAATATAGAATTATGTAGTCAAGATATAAATATTAATAGTGATTTATATTTAACTGGCGATACAAGTATAGAATCCTTAAAAAGTTTTTTTGTTAAATATACAATTATAGGACATTTCGAAAGAAGAAAGTATTATAATGAAAATCATAATATATTATTAAAAAAAATAAATACTGCTTTAAATAATGATATCAAGGTAATATATTGTATAGGTGAAACCAAAGAAGAATATTTAAGAAAAGTAAAACATCAAGTATTAGAACGAGATATAGCGAGAATATTAAATAATATTCCTGAAGAAAAAATGAGTGACATTATAATCGCTTATGAACCCTCTTATTTAATTGGTAGTAATGAACCTTATAATATACCAGAAATAGAAAGTACCATAAAATTCATTAAAAGAATAATTGAAAGCTATTATCATCATAAAGTAAGTATCATCTTTGGTGGTAATGTTAATAGTTCTAACATTGAAGAATTAGAAACAATTAAAGAATTAGATGGTTATATATTAGGAAGCAGTTGTTTAAATCCAAATAACATAGAAGAAATCATAAAAATAATAGAAAAGTAAAAAAGATATTTACTTTTTTTTAATTTAATAATAAGATAAATAAACAGAAAGAAGGATATTATGGATTTATTAATAGAAGAAATTATAAGATTACAAAAAGGAATTTTAACTAAAGGCGCCATAGAAGTTTTTAATTCTTTAAAAACTATGCCTTTAGAAACTTTAGAGCAAAGATTAGAAGATGCAGAAGCAAAGAAAAATATGGCTTTTGTTTCTACAATCGGTCATATATTAGATTATGGTACAATAAATCCTGATTTAGACGATTTTGAAAGAGCCGTTTTACAAGATAGAATACAATCTAAAGGTACATTAGAAGAAATTAGACTATTATTACAATTATTTGCTGAATTACGCACAAAAATTGAGCCATCACTTGAAAATCATCCTTTAGCTAAAGAACATCATCATTTTGAAGAAATGCGCGACTTAGCTAGCCATCAAGATGAAGGATTAATAAAAATAGTTAAAGCTTATCCTGAAAGTAGTCTCTGGCTTCCAACTGATACTGAAAAAGGAAAATTGCTATCTTTATATTGTCAAATACAAAGTTTAAAAACAGCTGACCATACTCTTTTTACCACTACAGTAGTACCAGATATTTTAGCTAGAAGCAACAACAATTTATCAGCTTTAAGTCTTGATTGTTTACAAAGATATTTAGAAGGAAAAAATATTACTTCAAGTAATTTAGATAAAGAAATCCAAGATTTACATTTAAAAGCTAAAGAATCTATGCCTAAAGCAGATGAAGACCTTAAAAGAGAATATATAGATACATCAATCTATTTAGAAAGTGCTCAAAAAGAATATTTAGCATTAACAAGAAAAATTTCTAAATACAAATATCCTCAAAACTAAAATGCTTTAAAGCATTTTTTTCTTTAAAACAATGTAAAATTATCTGTCAAAAAACTAATTTCGACAACTTTCGACATCATTTTACATAACTAGACAAAACATGTCAAAACATTTTCTAGCTCTAATCGACATAATATGCTATACTAAGTATGCGTGTAGTAAATAAGGAAACTAAATAAAGGAGAAAGAAATGGAAAATACGACAAGAATTCTAGTAGTAGACAACAATCAAAATGTCACTAATAGAATTAAAGAGCAATTTAGTAGTCACGCAGTAATCAAAGTAGTAAAAACAATAGAGAATGGACAAGAAGCCTTGGATTACATCCTTGAAAACAAAAATGAATTCGATTGTTTAATTATGGATTTAATTCTTCCTGAAATAGATGGATTAACTATACTTGAGCAAATGAAACAAAAAAATATTAGAAAAAAAGTAATTATTTTAACAAGTTACAAAAAAGAATACACCATTAATATGACAAATAATTATGGAGTTAGCTATTACATGTTAAAACCATTTAGTGCATTAGCTTTAGAAACCAGAATATTAGAATTAGGAAACAATAACAATTTAAAAGCTAAAGCCTTAAATGATGATGAAAAAGAAGTACATGTAGCTATAAGCAAATTATTACATCAATTAGGAATACCCAGTCATATTAAAGGTTATACATATATTAGAGAAAGTGTCTTTTTATTTTATCGAGATAGTGACTCATATGGTGGTATTACAAAAGAGATATATCCTGAGGTTGCCCTAAGATATTCAACAACTGCCTCACGTGTTGAGCGTGCTATAAGACATGCTATTGAAGTAAGTTGGGCTAGAGGCGACTATGATTTAATGGAAGAAATATTCGGTAATAGTGTAGCATTTGATAGAACAAAGCCAACAAATTCAGAATTCATCGCTACCATCGCTGATAGATTAAGATTTGACAAAAAGTTACTTCATGTTTGAAATTTAAGAGTGTTCCGCACTCTTTTTAAAATAAATAAATTAAAAAACAATAATTTGTACTTTTAATAAAAATATAGTATAATAAATAAGAAAAAAGGTGATTTATCATATGCGCAAAGTTTTAACTGTTGTATTAGATGGTTGGGGTTATAGAGAAGAAGAATATGGCAATGCTATAAAAATGGCTAACACTAAAAATTTTGATAAGCTATGGGAAACATATCCTCATACTACGCTTTATGCTTCTGAAGAATATGTCGGATTAAATGAGGGTGAATTTGGCAATAGTGAAATTGGGCATATGACAATAGGTGCTGGAAGAAAAATAAATCAACACGGACCCAGAATAACCGAGTTTTTAAAACACATTCATAAAGACAACATTTTATTTAATGAATTATTAGAAGAAGCCAAAACCAGAACTATTCATATAATTGGATTATATAGTGATGGCAAAGTACATTCTAATTTAGAGCATTTTCTAAGTGTATATGAATTATTAAAAGAAAATAATGCTATAAATATTCATTTTCATCTAATTACAGACGGAAGAGATACTAATACTAATGCCGCCGTAAATTTTATTCATGATTTAGAAGAAAAAATCGCTGATGATAAACATGCTGACATAACTAGTGTATGTGGTAGATTTTATGCCATGGATAGAGACACCAATTATGACAGAACCAAAGTATATTATGATTTATTAACAAGAGGCATAGGAATTAAAGTAAAAACAGCCACTGAAGGTCTATTAAATATGTACAAAAAGAATGTAACTGATGAATTTATTTATCCATTAATTGTCAATCCTGACAACATTATAAAAGACGGAGACATAATTTTATGGATGAATTACCGAAGTGACAGAGGAAAACAAATTATGCGCGCTTTTGCTTGTCCTACTTTTGAAGATATGCCAACATACAAATTTGAAAATATTGATGTTTACTCATTTTTCCCATTAGACAAAGACATTAAAACTAATAATTTTTTAGAAGACATTAATGTTACCAATCCTTTAGGCATATATCTAAGTAATTTAGATATTACTCAAGCGCGAATCGCTGAAACTGAGAAATATGCTCATGTAACTTACTTTTTTGATGGTATGTATAATGGAAAAATAAACAAATGTGACAAAATATTAATTCCCTCACCAAAAGTTGAAACATATGATTTAGCTCCCGAAATGAGTGCAACAGAAATTACCAAGAAAACTATTAGTGCTATGGAACGTGATATCGATTTTATATTTGTAAACTTTGCCAATGCTGATATGGTTGGACACACTGGTAATTTAGATGCTACTATGAAAGCGGTTACAACAATAGATGTATGTTTACAAAGATTATACGAAGTAGCCCAAGATAATTTCTACACAATGTTTATTATCGCTGATCATGGAAATGCTGATATAATGTTTGATGAAAATGAAAAACCAATAACTACTCATACTACAAGTAAAGTCCCATTTATTATTACTGATAATAACATTGAATTAAAAAAAGGTGGCGACTTAACTAACATCGCTCCTACTATTTTAGAATACATGGATATTGCTGTTCCTACTGAAATGGAAGAATCAGCAAGTTTAATAAATTAAAAAGTTAATAACTCATCATTTATTAACTTTTTTTATTATCCAAAATACTTTTAGGATAAGGTTTTCTAACATCAGTTAAACCTAATATATAATCAACACTAACATCATAATATTCCGCAAGTATAATTAATGCATCAAGAGGAATTTGTCTTCTCCCTATTTCATAACAACTATAAGCCACTTGAGTAACATCAAGAACATTAGCAATATCTTTTTGTAATAAATCCTTATCTTCTCTAAGCCCTTTTAATCTTTCAAATCTAATTTCACTATTCATAATGCATCTCCTATACTCACATTTTAGCGTAAAACAATTTGTTATATTGACATATATAGCATTTTGCTATATAATCTAAAATATAAATGATAAATTTCTAATATAATTGAGCGCTCATTATTTAGAACTAGAAAGAGTGATAAATAATGCAATTTAAAAGATTAAAGAAGAATTACAAGAAACAAATCATAATAGGAGGTTTGATATTAGTATGTATCACTTCAGCAATAACTATAACAAAAACTAGAGCAAAATATAAATTAACAGAGGATATACCACTAGTAAAAGGAACTATTAACTATAAAGAACCAGACATGAGAATAATGGCAGTGAATATTAGTGAGGATGGAACTAATTATATAGAAACAGACACAATTCCAACAGAAGGATATAACTTTAATAGTGAGAAATCAGTATGTAAAAAAACAACTACAGATTTAAAGGACGAAGGAATAACTATCAAATATAAAGAAGGAAAGATAGACTTTTTAGGGATAACCCAAAAAGGAACAAAGTGTTATTTATATTTTGATAAAAAAGAACCAACAGCTAGTGAAACAATATTAAATAACATAACTATAAAAGAAGGAACTCCAGACTTTAGTCAGATTGCAACAACTGACGAAGGAGTATACAAGGTTAATGATGGAATGTATGGTGGATATTCATATTACTGGCGTGGATCTGTAACAAACAATTATGTTAAGTTTGGTGGATTCTGTTGGAGAATAATCCGAATCAATGGAGATAGTTCGATGAGATTAATATATGATGGGTCTTCGTGTCATGCCAATGGAACAAGTACAGATGATAATGCATTAGGAACCGATCAACAATATAATGGAGCTAATGGAAATAGCACTTATGTAGGATGGACTTATAACACAACTGAGCAGCGAACTTTAGCAGGACAAGACTCATATTTAAAATTAGCAACTGAAAGTTGGTATAAAAGTAAAATTGAAAATAATACAAAAAATTCATCAAAGGTTGCCGATGGAAAATTCTGCAATGATAGAAATACATCTAATAATGAACCATGGAGAGCAAGTGGAAATTCACAAAATTATGCAGGTTATGATAGATTATATACAAATTATACACCTAGTTTATCATGTAATTCAGGTGATATGTATACTCTAAAAGTAGGTGCAATAACAATAGATGAAGTAATATTTGCAGGTGGAAATGATCAAATTAATGATAAATATTTCTTGTATAATGGAAAAGAATTTTGGACAATGACACCAAGTCAATGGTATTATCATGGAAATAATTATTATGCTAAAGTATTTGTTGTTGGAAATCTTGGCGCTATTAATATGAATAATGTAAGCGCAGGTTTTCGACGAAATTTCTGCCCAGTAATAAATCTGAAGGCTGATATACAGTTTCAAGCAGATGGAAATGGTACTTTAAACAATCCATATGTTGTGGCTTAAAATATAATGAGGTTTTGGTATGAAATTTAAAATAGAAGAAAAAGAAGAATATATCTTTCGTAATATTAGATTTAGTAAAGAATTATTTGATAATATTAATAAAGTAAGAGGTAATAATAGCTTTACTAAGTTTGTTATAGAAGCTATTAAATATGCTCTTGATAATATAGAAAAGTAAAGGTTTAAAAGTACTTAAAAAGAATAAGTACTTTTTTCATACTTATTCTTGAATATTCTCTTCTTTAAAAACTTTTTCCGCATTACTAATATCATTTTCCGTACCTTTTACATAATAAAACAAGGTTGCTTTTTTTGTATCATTAGTAGTTTTACCACTTACAGAATCTAGAACAACCCCAACCACATTATCTGGTGTTTCATACCAATGAGCTTCTTGGTCCCTTTGAAGGTCTTCTACTGTATCAGCCCAAATATTTCTTGAACGATAAGAATCTGCGGAACTTGTATCTCTATTATCATCATACCCCACCCAAGTAAGCATAAGTATATCTGGGTTATAACCCGCAATCAAATAATCTTTGGAAGAAGAACCTGTTTTAACTGCATATTTTCTAGATAATTTAGAAGCAATAGATAAACAAGTAGGATTAGTATAATCTTTAAATTGGCTATTAGTAGTAGTTGTAAGCATTTCATTTAAAATATAAGTATAATTTTCATTTAAAACAAATTCTGAAATGTCCTTTTTCTCATATAAAACATTACCCTCACTATCTTCAACTCTTCTAATAAGATTAACATCTTTTTTATAGCCACCTGTTGCAAAAGTATTATAACCTCTTGCCAAATCTAAAATAGACATTCCACCTGTACCTAAAGCAAGCGATGGATTAGGATCTAATTTAGCTTTTATCCCTACCCTTTTTGCTGTATCAACAAGCTTTTCTGGACCCAAAAACATATTAGTTTTAACAGCATAAACATTATCTGAAAAAGATATAGCAGCTGCCATAGTTATTGGTTTATTCGCATATATACTAGCATAATTAGTTGGTGAATAAATATTACCATTACTTAAAGTAAAAGAAGTATACTGACTATTAAAAGTAGATGATGAAGTCATTCCTTCTTCTAAAGCTCCATAATATAAAAATGGTTTCATAGTAGAGCCTACTTGTCTATTCGCTTGTGTTGCTCTATTAAATTGACTTTTAGCATAATTAACGCCACCTGATAAAGCAATAATACCACCAGTTTTAGGATCAACAATTATACTAGCAGATTGCAAATCCGTATCATTCATATATTTTAAAGTATTTTTTTCTAAAGTTTCTTGAGCATTTAAATCTAAATAAGTATAAACTTTAATTCCTCCACTTTGAATTAATTTTTCTGGGATTGTCTTAATACTTTTAAGTTCACTCATCACAGCATCTTGGTAATATAAAAGCATATCTAAATTTTCTTCAGCGATTTTACCATAAATAGGTATTTGTTCTTGAAATAAAGAGTCAAATTGTTCTTGAGTAATATAACCATTTTGAACCATACTTCTTCCTACCATTTTAGCTCTTTTAATCGACAAATCATAATTAGCCTTAGGATTATAATATTCTGGGCTATTTGGAATACCTGCTAAAATAAGTGCTTCTTCTAGTGTTAAATCTAATGGTTCTTTATTAAAATAATATCTACTAGCATTCCCTATTCCATAATTACCCTGACCATAATTAATATTATTAAGATATCCCTCAAGTATTTCATCTTTAGAAAAATGAACTTCAAGTTCTAAAGTTAAAAAAGCTTCTTCAATTTTTCTTTTCCAAGAAGTATTAAAATCAAGATAAATATTTTTAATATATTGTTGAGATATTGTTGAAGCTCCTTGAGTTATTTTACCATTTTTAATATTTTGATACATAGCTTTAGCAATTCTAAGATAATCAAAACCATGATGTTTATAAAAATTTTTATCTTCAATACTAACAACAGCATTTATCAAATTATAATTAACATCTTCCAAATCAACCCATTTACGAGTTTTACTTCCTTGATAGACAAGTTCATCTTTATTATCATACAAATAAAACTGTCCCGCTGTTCTAAGTTCCAATTTTGGACTTAAATAAGCATAAGTATACAAGCCTACAATGACAATAATAAAAGATAGAAAGCCAAAAATACAAGACTTCATCATAAATCTAAGCACTTTCATTTATGCCTCACCCTTATTAATATGGCTATTAATAAAATTATTATAAGAAAAAAATAACCATTAAGGTTATTAGTAAAAGATTAATATATTATCTTTTTGGTTCATCAGTTTCCAAAGTTTCAACTAAATCATTAAAAATACGTAAAGGTACATCTATAAGTAGACCCCTCATTATTTTGTTTGCTTCATCTAAGTTTTGAGTAGTATCTAAAATTTTAAGCATATTTGTATAATCTCTATTTTGAGTTTTAAATAAATCAATTACATAGCCTAAATATTTTTCAATTTCTACATCAAAAGTATATCCTAAATTTTCTCTAACTTCCCAAACTTTAATATCAGGATTATCATTTACTAAAGCCCAGATTCTAGCTAAAGTATTAATTATAAAATCAAAAGCATCTATATTTATATCACAATATACAAGCATAAGCGGATAAACACTTTTAAAATAAATATTTAACATCTTTTGAATAAACTTAAATAATCCAAACATTTTAGCATAATCATTCTTTTTATCTAATGAGTAAAAGCCATTATTAACTCTTAATCTATCATATCTAAGAAAATCTACTCTACTATTTAAATCTGATATTTCTTGTAAAGAAAAACCATTTATATAAGGATATTCAATTTTTTCACTATACAAATTCATTTTATTATACATTTTTAAAAGTGCATTCCCTAAATCCAAAGCAGATTCTATCCCTATCACATCGTAATTATTATTCATAAAAACATATAAATTGCTATTAGCAACTCTTACTGCAATATTACCATTAATTCTTGTAATCGACTCATATTTAATTCCTAGCATTGAGCACTTATACTTAAAATTTTCATCTTCTATTATCGACATATTATTACCTCTTTCTTGGGTTCATATTCTAGCATAACCATTTATAAATATCAATAAAAATTTATACCCAGCATATAAGAAAGCAAATAAACATTTGACAAAGAATAAGAAAAATGCTATTCTAAAATTACTTAGGAGAATGTCTATGAAAAATATTATCAACAATATTAGACGAAGAAGACAAGACGCACTTGTAGAAAAGTAAATTATTACTGAATACAAGTGAATTTTATAGTGCTTGTATTCATAGAAAATAATAAAAGTAAGCCTATGTGTACAAGCATATAGGCTTTTTATATTGTAAATAATATATACATTTAGTATAATTTAAACATAAAAGAGGGATAAATATGAATCACAATCTTAATATTAAAATATATGAAAATAATATTTTACTATCGGCAACAGATACAAATTGTTTAATTGAAGATAATTTTTTAAGTTATAACACTGATAGTGATAACATTAGAATTAATTTAAAAGATTTTAGCTTTACCAAAGAAAATGTTGAAAGTATATTAAAAATAACTAAAGAAAAATGTACATTAACATTAAAAGAGATAAAGCAAAGTATGGATATTCCTCTAGATTATATAAATTATACTTTTGAGAATAATAAAAATGTATATCTTGAATATAAGCTTATAAGCCAAGATTTTCCCTTAAAAATAATATTAGAAATTGGAGATGAAAAAGATGAAATATAAAATAGAAATACTAGAAGAAAAAATAAAAGATGCCTTAAAAGAATTAGGCTATGAAACTGAAAGTATTGTTATTAATCCTTCAAATAGACCCGAACTAGGCGATTATCAATTTAATGGTATTATGCCCCTAGCCAAAAATTATCATAAAAATCCTGTTGAAATTGCAAATGAATTAGTTTCTAAAATAAAAGACTTCTCTGAAATAAAAGAAGCATCAGTCGCTGGACCTGGTTTTATCAATTTAACATTTACAGACGAATTTTTACTAGAATTTATGAATGATAGTAAGAAAAAAATAACAAACAATTACAATTTAGGAATTAATAAAACCATCGTTTTAGATTATGGTGGTCCAAATGTTGCTAAAGTATTACATGTTGGACATTTAAGAAGTGCCAATATAGGTGAAGCCTTAAAAAGATTATGTAATGCTGTTGGATGCACTACTATATCTGACGTTCATCAAGGAGACTGGGGACGTCCGATGGGTATGGTTATATTAGAGATTAAAAATAGATATCCTGATTTAGCATACTTTAAGGAAGATTATAATGGCGAATATGTAGACTTTGAAATAACAAATGAAGATTTAATTGAATTATACCCTATCGCTACAACTAAAGCTAAAGAAGACCCTGAAATTATGGAAAGTGCTAGAACAATTACATATGAATTACAAAATAAACATAAAGGTTATTATGCACTATGGCAAAATATTGTTAAAACAAGTTTAGACGAAGTAAAAAAGATATATAAAGATTTAAACACAACCTTTGATTATTGGTATGGAGAATCAGATAATTTTGAATATATGGATAAAACCTTAGAGTTTTTATATAGAAAAAACGTTATAACAGATAGTGAAGGTGCTAAAGTAATAGATGTCAAAGAAGAAACTGACAAATTAGAAATACCTCCATTAATAGTGATAAAAAGTAATGGAGCTGTCTCATATGAAGCAACAGACTTAGCCTGTCTTTATGAGAGAATGCAAGATTTTAAACCAGATGAAGTATGGTATATGACAGATAAACGTCAAGAATTACACTTTACTCAAACATTTAGAGCATCATATAAAAGTGGTTTAGTTCCAGCATCTACAAAATTAGTATTTAATGGCTTTGGTACTATGAATGGACCAGATGGTAAACCATTTAAAACTCGTGATGGTGGCGTTATGCCTCTTAAAGATTTACTAGACATGGTAACAATAGAATGCGAAAAAAGATTAATGGAAAACATTACGGAAAATCGTGATAAAATAGCTAGAATAATAGCGATTGCAGCGATAAAATATGCTGACCTTTTACCATATAGAGCAACAGATTACAACTTTGATATAGAAAAATTTACAGATTTAAATGGAAAAACAGGAACATATCTATTATATTCAACAATTAGAATGAAATCTCTTTTACACAAAGCTAAAGAAAATAACATTGAATTTAACGAAATGAAAAATATTAGTAACAATGCCATTAGAAAGATTATTATAGCAATGTTAGATTTAAAAAGAATAATAAAAAGAAGTTTTGAAAATTGTTCTTTAAATGAAATCGCTGAATACTTATATAAAATAACTAATCTTTACAACAATTTCTATGCTGAAAACAAAGTTTTAACTGAAGAAAACGAAGAAAAGAAAGAAAGCTTTTTAGCCCTTACTAAAATTATATATGATAACAATTGCTACTTACTAGATATATTAGGAATAAATATCCCTGAAAAAATGTAATTTAAGATTGACAAATATATGAGTTTATATTACAATTACAAAAGTTAGAAATGACAACACAAATTTAAAATAAAAACATATAATGTCATGAGCTAACAAAAAGGAGATTTAAAATGAAATTAACTGATATATCAAAAGAAGAATTAGAAACAATGAATTATGATGATATAGCATATATCATCTTAAATGAAAATAAAAAAGCTGAAAAGATAAATGTATTATTTAAAAGTGTATGTGATGCATTAAATTTAAGTGAAGCTGAATATGAAGCTAAAATCGCCGATTTCTTCGAATTATTAACAACAGACAAAAGATTCATAATGTTAGAAGATGGATCATGGGATTTAAGAGAGCTACATAATCCTGAAGTTATAATTGACGACGAAGATGATGAAGAAACAATTCTAATCGATTCAGAAGGATCAAATGAAGAACCAGATGAAGAAGAGGAAGAAGACATTTTCTATGATGCAGATAGTGAAGATGACTTACCTGATGACGATTTAGATGATTTAGTAGTAATTGACGTAGATGAAGAAGAAGCAAACAATTAATGTTTGTTTTTTTTAAGTATTTTATGTATAATAGAAATTAGAGAGGAAGAATTATATGTTCGAAAGACTAAATGCGATTGTTGACAAATTTAATGAACTCCAAACTGAGTTAACTAATCCTGAAATTATAAGTGATTATAATAAATTAAAGACTTTATCAAAAGAATCTAGTGATTTAGAGAGTATTGTAAAAAAATATCAAGAATATAAAGATACTGAAGCTAGTATCGAAGATGCTAAAGTTTTAATGAAAGACGAAGAATTAAAAGAAATGGCCACTCTTGAATATGAAGAATTAAAAGCAAAATTAGAAAGTTTAACGAAAGAATTAGAAATATTATTAGTACCAAAAGACGAAAATGATGGCAAAAATGTTATTATGGAAATCAGAGGAGCTGCTGGTGGAGATGAAGCCAATATTTTTGCAGGTGACCTATATCGTATGTATACATATTATGCAGAGAAAAACAATTGGAAAATCGAAGAACTACATACTTTAGAAGGCACAAGTGGTGGCTACTCACAAGTTGAAATTCTAATTAAAGGAGAAGACGTTTATAAAAAGCTTAAATATGAAAGTGGTTCTCATCGTGTTCAAAGAGTTCCTGTAACCGAAACACAAGGACGCGTTCATACATCTACTGCAACAGTCCTAGTTATGCCAGAAGTTGAAACTGCAAATATAGAACTCAAAGAAAGTGACATAAAAATGGATGTATATCATTCAAGTGGCGCTGGTGGACAATCAGTAAATACTTCTAACTCAGCAGTTAGACTTACTCACATTCCAACAGGCATCGCTGTTACTTGTCAAGTAGAACGTAGCCAACTTAAAAACAGAGAACGCGCTATGAATATGTTAAAAATCAAAATAAATGATGAAATAAGAAACAAAGAAGAACAAGAACTAGGCGAAGCTAGAAAAAATAAGATTGGTACAGGCGACCGTTCAGAAAAAATAAGAACATATAACTATCCTCAAAATCGTGTAACTGACCATAGAATAAATTTTTCCATTATGAGTTTAGACAGAGTTATGGATGGCGAATTAGAACCAGTTATTGAAGCATTACAAACAGAAGACCTAAGATTAAAGCTTGCTGGAGAAACATTTCAATAGAGAAGCACTTGCTTTTCTTTTTATATTGCTATATAATATAGCACCAAAAGGAGTTGATTTGTATGTTACCATATGAATATGAATTAATAGATAAATTACTAGAAAGTAAAGGTTTAAACCATTTAAAATGTAAACTATTATACAAAAGAAAATATAGTGAAGTAATAGCAATACTAAATTTATTTTTTAATTTAACAGAAGAACAAGAAAAGATATTTATGCCTCTTTTAACATCAAATATTTGGAAATCTAATTTCAAAAATGTAAAAGCAATATTTAATATATTCTCTAATCTAACAGAAGAGCAAGAAAAATTATTTATGCCTCTTTTAACATCAAATATTTGGCAATCTAATCCTGAAAATGTAAAAGC
>CARJCM010000013.1 GCA_948999435.1 uncultured Bacilli bacterium | reverse complement strand
GGTGGTCGAGATTTTCCCTGTCGGTACTCATACCGATACCGTTGAGTGTCGAACAAAACAAGAAGGAAATGCAAAAATCATAAATTGCAAGATTGATTAAGAATGGAGGAAAATTATGAATCAAGATTTAATAAAGTTTTTAATTGAAGCTAAAAAGCAAACTTATGCAAACGAAAACGTAAAAAAGAGTGTATCTACAAGAATGGGATCACATGACTATGAATATAGTTCTGAGAACATGACTTATCATGATACCTATTTTGGTGGTACAAAATTTATGGGAGAAGAAGTTGTTTATTTAGATGATACTACACCAATTTGGGGTATGAACTATTATGGAGTTACTTTAGATGAATCATTAAGTGAAGAAGCAATGGACAAAGCACTTAGACCTGCACTTATGCAAGTTGGAAGGGATGGTATAATTCCTGTAAGAGGTCCCAAAGAATATATCAATGGAGAATATAAATATACATTTAATGTTTTAGGTGACATTGATTATTTTGAAGGTGAAGAAACTATTTATAAAAATGATGTAAAAATTTATAGTTTAAAATGCCATGGTGGAATAATAAAGAGGTAAAATATTTGATTGAAATATAACAAAAGGAAGAAGGATTTTTGTAAATGCAAATAGACAAACTAAAAGATTTAATTTTATACCAAAGTGAAAATACAAATAAATCTATTGAGGTACTTTATGATAATGAAGATTTTTGGTTAACACAAAAGACTATGGGAGAGCTTTTTAATGTGGCGGAAAATAATATTACCTATCACTTACAAAATATTTTTAAAAGTGGCGAATTAAATAAAGATTCAGTTACTCAAAAAATTAGAGTAACTGCCTCTGATGGCAAAAATTATAATACTTCCTTCTATAGTCTAGATGCCATTATTGCAGTAGGTTATCGAGTCAATTCGAAAGAAGCTACTGATTTTAGAATCTGGGCAACGAATACATTAAAAGAATATATTAAAAAAGGTTTTGTTTTAAATACGGAGTTATTAAAAAATGGTCCTAAGTTTGGAAAAGATTATTTTGATGAATTATTAGCTAAGATTAAAGAAATTAGAGCTAGTGAAAGAAGATTTTATCAAAAGATTACAGATATTTATAAAGAATGTAGTTATGATTATGATAAAAATAGTGAAACAACAAAAAAATTCTATAAAAATGTGCAAAATAAGTTACACTTTGCTATCACAGGAATGACAGCACCAGAGATTATATATAATAGAGTTGACTCAAAAAAAGATTATATGGGACTCCAAACTTGGAAGAATGCCCCTAATGGTAAAATATTTGAAACAGATGTTGTAATTGCTAAAAACTATTTATCAGAAGAAGAAATAAAAGAACTCAATAATTTAGTATCTATGTATCTAGATTTTGCTGAAAGACAGGTTAAATTAGGTCATATTATTTCCATGCAAGAATGGAAAGAAAAATTAGAAATGTTTCTAAATTTAAATGAATATAACATTTTGAAAGATAATGGTAAAATTAAAAGAGAGATTGCAGATAAACTAGCACTAGATGAATATGAAAAATATCGTGTAGTACAAGATCAAAAGTATATATCAGATTTTGATGAATTAGTATTAGAAACTAAAAATATTGAATCACAAGAATAATGTTCCCTTCTACATACAAAAACACTATAAATGTATGTAGAAAGGAACAGTGGATTAAGATTAGTCTATGTATTAAGGTGGTGGTAATCATTAAAGTTAAGTTATTTGATGAATTAATAATTGATATGAGTAAATGCAAAAAATGTATATCTATGCATACTAAAAACAATATTGATTGCTCACTAATTAATATTTATGAAAACATAAAATTTGCTAAAGAAATACCTTCAATCTGGACTGATTGGTATAACAGATTGGATTCTAAAATTATGATAATAGGACAAGATTGGGGTCCATTTGAAGATATGAGAAAGCTAAATGAAAAATATTTAGAGAATCCAAAAAAAGAAAATTGGGTTAAATTAATAGAAGATGAAAAGAGTTTAACTAAGAAACAACTTACAAAGTATTTGGTAGAATCTTCTAAAGGTAAAATTAATTCTATTAATGATATTTATATTACTAATGCTATTATGTGTGGAAGAAAAGGAAATAATTATAGAGGAAACAATATCAATTTAAAATGTTCAACATTAAATTGTAAAGAATTTTTATTTAAACAAATAGAAATAGTAAAACCAAAAGTAATATTAACTTTAGGTTATTATCCTCTGTATTCACTTTCTAATATTTATAATTTTAAAATAGAAGAAAATTTAACAAAAACAATAGAAAAATATCCTATAATAGAAATAGAAGATTTTATTATTGTTCCTTTGTATCATCCAGTAGCACAGATTACAAAAGAAAAACAAATGGAACAATATAAAAGAATATGGAATTATATTTGATAAAAAAGCAAATTAGGAGCGGATTAATTATGAAGAAAATATGTGTAATTGGTAATGGAGTTCATGCAACAAAAAATATTATGCCTTCTTTAAAAGAGATAGGTGTATCAATATCAGCAATTGCTAGTGAATATTTAAAAGATGAAGATACTTTTGATGGAATAAAAAGTTATTCTGATTATAAAAATATGTTGGAAAGTGAAAAGCCTGAAATAGTAGTATTGTGTAAGACAGCAGAAAAGCAATATGAAATAGCGAAATACTGCCTAAACTTTGGTATAGAAAAACTATTTGTTGAAAAGCCAATGGGAATGAATGTAAGAGAAGCTAAGGAGTTTGAAGAACTTGCTGAAAAAAATAATTGTAAAGTTATGGTTGGGTTCATGAAAAGATATAGCCCTTGCTATCAAAAGATGAAAGAAATAAGAAATAAGGCTGAATTTGGTAAAGTAAAACAATTTAATGCAGAGTTTTATATTGCATCTGGTAGAGCTGGATGGACAGATGAAATTTTTCTCAAAAAAGGTGGAATCCATTTTGTTAATATTTTGCTATGGTTATTTGGGGAAGTAGAACAAGTGAAAACTTTCTCTAATTCTATTGATAATAATGTTAGTTTAACATCACTAATTAAATTTAAAAATGGTGTTGTAGGAAATATTAATTTTGTAGGATTAACTTCATGGAAAGGTAAAAGAGAAAGAATTACAATAACTGGTGAAAATGGATATGTTTATAATGATAGTGTAAGAGAAATCCATTATCACTTAGATCAAAATATTACAACAAATAATCGTTGGCAAACAATAGATGAAGAAGAAAATATAATTAAACCTTATTTAACAAGTGCTTCTGGAGGATTACAAGATTTATATTTACATGGTTACATTGGTGAAATGGATGAATTTATTAATAATGATAACTATGATACAGAGAATGTTGCAACAATGGAATTAATAGATTTACTATTAGAAGGAATTGAAGAATAAAAACCGAGAGGAGAAAATTACATGGAAAAATTATTAATATTAGCTTATATGGGTACTGGAAAAACTGAACTTGAAAGCAGATATGAAAATGTAGTTGATTTTGATTTTCAAGATTATAAATATATTTATGATGAATCAATAAGACATCTGCCTCTTGAACAAAGAAAAGGATCTGTAAATTTAAGAACAGAGAATCCTAATTATCCTACAAATTTTCTTAATGATGCAATAAAACTTTTGGATGAAGGAAAAATAGTTGTTTCACCATTCATAGATCATGTTTTTAAAGCTTATGATAATTCAAGTTTTAAATCAAGAATTAATAATACAAGAATAATATTAGTTTGTCCTACATCTGATAATTTTGATGAATATGTTGAAAGATTTAAGCAAAGAGGTAATAGTGATGAGTTTATAGGTAGAAGAGAAAAAGAGTTTCCTAGTTTAATTGAATTATTTGAAAATGCAACTAATTATGAAAGAATAGTAATGAAACCAGGACAATTTTTGTCGGAGGCTCTACAAGAATATGGAATTAATTTAAATTTAAAAACACCCATATTAAAAAATAAAATTAAGGAGGAAAGAATATGAGTATAGAGGAATTAATAGCAAAAACTGATAAATTTAATAGAGAGGAAATACAAAAGTATAATCCTGATATGGAAATTCTACATGATATATGCTTAAAAGCGGGTATTAGATTGGCAAAAGAATATGGTGCAGATGAGAATACAGTAAAAATAGCATTGTCAATGATGGATTCAAAACTTCCTGAAGCTTCACATTTCGGAAAACCAAAAGAACATATTTCAATGTCATCTGATGTAACTAAAGAATTGCTTAAAGATATTGATTTTTTAAGTGAACATGATAAAGAAAATATTATCAAATGTGTAGAAGAACATCATGGTGTAGAAAAGTATTTTAGTATTGAATCTGAAGTGTGTGCAAATGCTGATTGTTACAAATTTGTTCATCCAAAAGGAGTATTATTTTACTCCTCTATGTTAGGTCGTATATTTCACGATTTTAATAAGGAACTAGATCAATTAGAATTTAAATTAAATGAAAAACATAATACCATTAGTCTACCTTTAGTAAAAGATGAATTAGAATCTTATTATGAATTTTTTCAAAAAGCAATTAATGAAGCTAGAAAAGGAGAATAAATAATATGAAAGATATTCTTATTGTAACAGGCGGATCTAATGGATTAGGAAGAGCTATCGTAGAATATTCATTAAGCAAAGATTTAATGGTATGTAATTTAGATAAAGAAAAATCCATTATTGATAATATTAATTATAAAGAATTCATAGGAGATATTTCTGATGAGCAATTTGTTAAAAATTCTATTAAAGAAATATCTGAATTAGGTAATATTAAATATTTAATAAATAATGCAGGAGAACCTTCTTTTAAATTGACAACTGAATATGTAAAAGAAGACATAGATAAATGTTTTAAAGGATTACAAGGAATGATATTATGTTCTGCAAATACTTTAAAGATTAAGAACGAACAAAATTTAAAAATAGTAAATATAATGTCTTCTGCTGCTTTAAGAGGAAATAAGCAAGAATCTGTATATTGTGCAACAAAATGGGGAGAAAAAGGATATACAGAAAGCTTAAAAGTTGCATATAAAGGAACATCAGTAAAAGTAATTGGAGTATATCCTGGAGGAATTAATACAGAATTTTATAAAAATAGCAGAGATTATGTTACAGAAGAAAAACAAAGTACTTTTATGAATCCTAATGAAGTTGCTAAAATCATTTGTGATAATATATTTACTAATTTAAATCTTAATATAGCAGATATAATTATTGAAAGAAATTAAAAATTTATCAGATTATTTATATTGCAATTATTATTGATTGAGGGATTTATTTGGAGGTTTTAGATGAAGTACTTAAAAAGAATGAAGATACATGGATTTAAAAAATTTGTAACATTTGATATAGAGTTTAATAAAGATACCAACATTTTAATTGGAGATAATGAAAGTGGAAAAAGCACTATATTAGATGCAATTAATCTTGTTCTTACACAAAAATATAAAAATTACGATAAATATATTGTTAAGGAATTATTAAATGAAGATATAGTTTCAAAATTTAAAGTAGATTCAAAAATTGAAAATTTACCGTTTATTCAAATTGATTTAGAATTACAATTAGATGATGTCCCTAATAATGGTTTATATTGGGGAATGACGCATGGGTTTGAAAAGAATAAATCTCTTTTTGGAATAAGATTTCAATGTAAAATACCTGATGATATAATTGTAGAATTAATGCCACTAATTGAATTGGGACAAATACCTTATGAATATTATCAAATGACTTGGAATACATTTCAAGGAGATCCATATAACACTTTAAAGAAACCTTTGAATTTTCTTTTAATCGATAATGACAATATAGATTCAAACAACTCATATAATTACTACAATAAATCGTTATTTGTTAGCAATCACAATAAAGAATTACAATCTGAGATTAAAAGTGAATTTAGAAATAAAATCAATAAAGTATTTTCAGATTTGCCTATAAATGATGTTAATGAACATCAAAAATTTGGAGTAAATGAAAAAAGAATGATTTTTGAAAATATCATTACAATTTTAGATGATAATATTCCAATAGAAAATAAAGGAAAAGGTAGAGAAAATATTATAAAAACGCAGATAGCGTTAGATAAGAATATAGGAAAGATAGATATCCTAGCAATAGAAGAACCTGAAAATCATTTAAGTTTTTCAAATTTAAAACAAATGATAAATGAAATAAAAAAACAAGAAGGCAAACAATTAATAATAACAACTCATGAAAGTATGATTGCTAATAGTTTAAACCTAAAAAACATCTTGTGGATAAAAGATACAGAAGCAGAATCTCTCAAAGGTATTTCAAAAGATGACTCTGATTTTTTTCTAAAAACTTCAGATAATAATATGCTTCAATATATTTTATCAAATAAAGTAATATTGGTAGAAGGCCCAACAGAATATATGCTCATTCCCAAAATTTTTGAAAAATTATATAAAAAATCTATTGAGGATTATAAAATTACAATTATTGATTGTGGTGGTGTTAAGTATAAAAGATATTTAGATATTGCAAGTAAAACTAATAAAAAAGTAGTAATAATAACAGATAATGATAAAAAACAATCTAATTTAGATGAGAAAAATACTTTTAATGATACTTCAAGTAATATTAAAATTTATATGGATGATTCATTAGAAAATTGGACATGGGAAACTTGTTTTTACAATTTAAATAAAAGTAAATTAGAAGATTTAATTGAGGTTAAAGAAAATGCAGATTACCTATTTCACGGCATAGATTATGGTAAGGTGTTAGGAAAAATGCTAAATAACAAAGTAGATACTGCATATCAAATGTATAAAACTGATTTTGATTTTAAAATACCAGAATATATAAAGGAAAGTTTAGAATGGATAAGCGAGCAATTTTAGCAGTAGCAGGATCAGGAAAAACATATCATATTTGTCAAAAAATTGATGAAAATAGAAGAAACGTTATTATAGCTTATACAAATGAAAATATAAAAAATATACTAAACGAATTAGTTAAAAGATTTGGGTGCATTCCTGAAAATACTTTAGTAATGACTTTTCATAGTTTTATATATAAATATATGATACGACCTTTTGATTCTTTAATTGGAGAATATTATGGAGTTAATAACTTTATTAGTGATGGAATTTCAATTTTTTCTCCACCAGAACCAAGTATAAAATTGAAAAATGGGGTGCGTAGACCTAATCCAAAATATGATAAAGTAAGTACTCTTAATCATTTCCTACTAGAAAGAAAATATTATTGTAATTATCTTTCAAAAATAATTATTAAAACAAAAAACAAAAAAATATCTTTAATTGATATTGGTTGCAGTAATATTAATAAATTCTTTGATAATATTTATATTGATGAAATGCAAGATTTTAGAGAGAATAATTGGGATTTATTAGTTGAAATTATAAAAAGAGTCAATAATATACTATTAGTGGGTGATTACTACCAACATTCTGTTAGTGCTCTTAATAATCATGGTCTTCCATTTCAAATAAAAAAAGATTATATAAGTTATTCTGATTATGTGTCCTATTTAATGTCATTAGGACTTGAAGTAGATGAAACAACATTATTAAAAAGTAGAAGGTGTTCAAAAAATGTTTGCCAATTTGTAAGTGAAAAATTGGGGATAAACATTGAAAGTACTGAGGATAATAAAGGAGATATTAATTGGTTAAATACTAAAGATAAAATTAATCAAATTTTACATAATAATGATATTGTAAAACTAGTTTGGGAAAAACCGGAGATATATGATTTTAATTCAAGATCATGGAGTTATTCTAAAGGCGATACTTATAATGAAATATGTATTATTCTTACTGATACATATTCTGAATTAGATAATGAAAAATTTTGTCTTCCTAATAGCATAATTTCTATTAATAAATTATATGTTGCATTAACAAGAAGCAAGGGAAATATTTATATAATAAAACGCTCAGATTTTGAATTAGCTTGTGAAAGTTAATAAAAAATTATTTTTCAAAGCCTTATAAATAAAGGGAAAAACGGGTGCCACAAATTTTTAATTTTCCGTTTACCTTCCGCTTAAAATGTGTTATTATGGTAATATAGGATAATTAGAAGATGATATAAAAACTTACAATTTTGTAGGTTTTTTCTTTGGTAAAAATGAGTGTTTTTGGAAATGTATTTTTACTTAAGTCCTCTATGTTGACCTATATAATTGTTTTAATATCTAGTTCATATGAACTGATATAGGTAGATTAAAAATATAAAATTGGACTTTAGGGAGATATATTGTCTCTCTTTTTTCATGTCCTTTTTTATATTTTTAAAAGAAAGGAGCGTGAATTTTATAAATAAGACATGAAGTTATAAGCAAGGATTTTTATTAAAATTAGTAATAATATTTTTGGATTTTGAAAAATCTCTAAACTGTCGGAGACTAATTAAGGGTCTTAGGGATATGCCCTAACGAGTATTGGGTGTGTAGACACCATGCTTGATAGTTTAAATAATAAAAATAGCCAATTTCAGTAACCCAAAATTTTAAAGAAAAGGAGGAAATTTTATAGGAAAAATTTATGTAGATCCTTATAATATCCTTTGTAAGGAACTATCATTTTCTTATCAAGAACATTTTAAGATTATAAGAAAATTAGAGAGGAACTCTAAATGGTATAATGCCTTCCGTTATCGAAAGTCAACAGTAGATGGTTCTATTATTACTTCAGTATCAACAGAGTGTTTGATTTGGTTTAGAGAAGTTGAACTTAAAAAGGGAAACCCTAAAGATTTGAAAATTAAGTTTCTTGAAAGGTATATTGAAGTGCTAGAAGATTATTTGAAAATTCCACATGAACAAATAGAATATTGTGATTTACCTCTAAAATATTTAAGAACTCATTTTAATAAAACAAAAAATGCTATAGGAGTAGCAACAAATAGAAAGCAGAAACATTTTTCTTATCCAATTAAATATATTAAGTATGGAAAAGTCTATGTTTCTGCTATTGGTGTTAAATGGTTAAATGAAAAGTATTTTAGAACGAAATATATTGAGTATTTAGAGAACTATAAAGGCTCGTTAGAAAGTAGAATTTCTAAATAGTCTTTTTTTAATGTAATGAGTCTTGTGTCTTAAAAATATAATTAAGAAAGGGAGCTGTTTATATGCATTTAACTATTGAGAATTATGATAAGAATGAAAATAAAATTGAACCTAAAAAAATAATTTTAAATCAGGCATTAATATATACATTGTTAAAGAAGTATTTAAAAGAAGTGTAATAATCTATAGTATTTCATTTTTTGTATAAAAATGGTATTATGTAGTTGCAAGTTTTTTTACAAAAAATGCTTTTATAAAAGAAGGAGGAAAAAATATTAATACTATAAAAGCAGAAGTAAAAAAAATTAAAGCTCTTTATGTTCGTGTATCAACAGATGCTCAAGTTGATGGATATTCAATAGAAGCTCAAATAGAATCATTAGAAGGTTACTTAAAAAGTCAAGGATGGTCCGATTATGAATTATATGCTGATCCAGGATTTAGTGGTAAGAACTTAGAAAGACCTGCAATTAGGAAGTTAATAAAAGACTGTGAAGATGGAAAAATTGATACGGTTTTAGTTTTCAAACTAGATAGACTATCTCGTAGTCAAAAAGACACTTTATATTTAATTGAAGAAATATTTAATAATAATGAAGTTGGTTTTATTTCTGTTAGAGAAAGCTTTGATACGACTACTCCATTTGGTAAGGCAATGATTGGAATATTATCAGTATTTGCTCAATTAGAAAGAGAAACTATTTTAGAGCGTACTAGAATAGGTCTTAAAAAGCGAGCTGAAAATGGTTATTGGCGTGGTGGCGGTAAAACTCCTTTCGCTTATGATTACGACAAAGAAGCAGGTATGCTTATTGTTAATGGTGAAAGAAAAGTCATCTTTGATTTAATGAAAACATTAAGACTTCAAGGATATAGTTATAATGAACTTTCTAAAGTAACAGGATATGATGAATCATGGATTCAAGGAATATTAAGTTCTAAAACTAATTTAGGGAAGATTCCATTTAAAGGTGAACTTTATGATGGCAAGCATGAAGCCATAATTAGTGAAGAAGAATATAAGCAATTACAGGAAATAGAAAAACAAAGAAGCAAGAATCAACATGCAAGTCATTACTTGTTATCAGGTAAAATATATTGTGGTAATTGTGGAGCAAAGTATCGTTATCAAAAATGGGGACAAAGAATTATTTGTTATTGCTATTCCCAACAAAAGAGTAAACCTAAACTAATCAAAGATCCTAATTGTGATAATATAAGACTTGATAGTTTTGAAATTGAGGATAACTTCTTAGAACAATTATTTGCTATGTCTTTAAATGAAGAGTTATTTAGGAGTACTTTTGATTTATCCAAAACAAATCTTGTTGATGAACTTAATGTAAGACTTGATAAGACACAGAAAAAAATTGAAAACTTGATTCAGTTACTTTCAGATAATATAGCAAATGAAGAAATAAAAAAGGAACTTGCTAAATTAACAAGTGAAAAGTCTGATATAAAAAAAGAGCTAGAAAATATAAAAGAAAAAGAAAGAACAACAAAAACTTATGATAAAATTAAAAATCTAGAAAGTGTTTGGACGGGCATGGAATTTAAAGAAAAGAGAAATGTCGTAGAACAATTGCTAGATAAAATAGTTGTAGATGGGAAAACACTAAAGATATATTGGAATGTTAGTGAAAGCTAACATAAAAAATATAGAGTTTTCTCTACATATGTCTTAGCTCCCTATTAGAGTCATAGAAATATTAAGTTTTAAACTAGAAATAATAGTTTTATAAGTTGCAGGAATTGTAAGTTTAAACAGAGTATCAAGTTTAGAAGCTTTAAAAGTTTTAAAAAGTTTTATTAAATCTGAATCTATATTATTAAAACCATTATAAATTGAAATAATACCCACAATCAAATTAATAAGAAGAGCCATAACAATAATAGATTTAGTATTAGCACCTACAATAATAATGATTAAAGGACCAAGTGCTACTTTAGGTAGACTATTAATTAAAGTAAGGTAGGGGTCAATTACTTTATTTAAAATTTTAAATTCATAAAGTAGAATAGCAATAATAAAACTAAGAGTAATTCCAATGGTAAAAGCAATTAAAGTTTCATAAATAGTGGTAAAAATATGATGAATTAAATTATAATTCAGAAATAGATTTTTAATCGTAACAATTACTTTAGAAGGAGAAGAAAAGATAAAGGGATTAATAATTTTTAAATTACTAAGAACTTCCCAAGTTATAAGAAAAGCCACTAAAATAAATATTTGTAAGAATAAAACCAAAATTTTTTCTAATTTAATTCTTTTTAAATAAAGTTTATGTTCTTTACTCATATTGTAAGTCCTTCCAAATAAGGTCATAATACTTACTAAAATTTTTATCTTTTCTATTTTCGATTGGAGTTAAATCTATTTCTCTTTTAATTGGATAAATATTTTTAATTTGGCAAGGTCTAGAAGATAGGACAATAACTCTAGAGCTAATACTTATAGCTTCTGCCAAATCATGAGTTACCATAATAGCAGTTTTGCCTTCATTTTTAAGAATTTTATAAACATCATCACTAACACTAAGACGAGATTGATAATCAAGTTTACTAAAAGGTTCATCAAGAATTAAGATATCAGGCTTTAAAGCAAGAGTACGAATTAGGGCTACTCGTTGTCTCATACCACCAGAAAGTTCATTAGGATATTTATCTTTAAAATCACCAAGACCATAAGTATCGAGTAAATTATTTACATAATCCACATTATCTTTAGTTTTTGTATGAGTTATTTCAAGAGCGAGACAAGCATTATCAAATACAGTTCGCCATAAAAGAAGTGAATCACTTTGAAGCATATATCCGAGTTTTAGATTACTTTTAAGAAATTTAATATCACCAGTAGTTTTAGTATCCATATTAGTAAGGATATTAAGTAGGGTGGATTTACCACAACCACTAGGTCCTACGATTGAAATAAATTCTCCTTGAAACAAATCAAAGGTTATATCACTTATAGCATTTACTTCCTTTTTACCTGAATAATAAACTTTAGAAATATTTTTAACACTAAGAAGTTTATTTTTCATATAAATTATTAATTAGTTTACTATAAGGCATACGTTTATCAATCAACTTATTATCTTCTAAAATATCTTGTAAGTTATTAAAACTTTGTTCATTAATAAAAGTATCACTAAGCCAAGAATCATATTTCTTATAATTATCAACGATTACAGTTAAATCTTCCAAACTAATATCTGGAAACTCAGGTAATATAACTTTAGCAATAGTTTTAGCATCATTATTTTTAACAAATTCTAGTCCTTTATTTATAGCATTAGTAAAATCTTTTAAAGTCTCATTATTTTTATTTAAGAAACTTTTACGAGCATAAAAAGCAGTATAAGGCATTTCACCAGATAATTTACCAATTGATTCAACAATACAAGCCTTACTATTTTTTACAACACTTGTAGCTGTAGGTTCAAATAAATCTACGAAGTCTCCCATACCACCAATAAATGAACCTGATAAAGAAGCAAAATCAACAGCGTAGTTAACATTAATTTTAGATATATCAATATTACTATTTTTCATAGCATTTAAGAAGTTTAGTGCTGGCATACCGCCTTGACGACCAACAAGTATTTCTTTTCCATATAAATCTTCTAAATTAAATTCTTTAGAGCAATCACGAGCTAAAATAAATTGTCCATCTCTTTTAGTAAGACCTGCAAAAGTTACAAGATAATCTTCTTCACCACCTTGATAAACATATATTGCTGATTCAGTACCAGCAAAACCAATATCAACAGTATTAGAAAGAACTGCTGCACTTACTTTATCAGCACCAGGCGTTAAGATAACTTCTAAATCAATACCATTATCTTTAAAGTAACCATTTTCTATTGCTACATATAAAGGAGCATAAAAAGCACTATGAGTAACTTCAGCTAGTTTAATTTTAGTAAGTTTTTTACTATCATCATTTTTATTTGTTTTAGCAAAAACAAAGTATAAACCTATAGTAGCAAGTAATAGTGTAATTAAGCTTAAAAATGTAATAATTTTCTTTTTCAAAAAAATCTTCCTCTCTATAAAATATTACAATGTATTATATTCTTTAAAAAATATATTGTTAAAATAATAATAAGCAATCTAGATATTGATTAGAGTTTTAAATTAATAATTACCCTTAATTTAAAATTTTTAATAGTGAAATAAAGCAACTTAAATAAAGTCATTTTTATTAGAAAAAAATCTTTACATTGAGTATTTACATTTTAAATTTTCTTTGTTATACTAATATGTAGAATAAGGAGTGGACGATTTATGAAAATATTATCTCCAGAAGTAACAAGACTTCTTGATAAATTATATAACTTACGCGGTGAAGATAGTGTGATTTTTAAAGAAATGGCTAGCAGTGAAGCAAAAGCAGAAGCAACAAGAGTAAGAACAACCGAAGAAAAAAGTTCCTTACAAGATAAAATAGCAGGATTAGAACGTGATAGCAAAAATTTAAGTGAACAAGGAAAAAAATTAGCAGACGTATTAAGTACCATAGATAAAAATGATTTTGCTACCGTTATTGAAAGATTAGAAATCAATTTTGATCCTGAAGCTCTAACTAAAAAATTAAATGATACTTTACCAGGTACTATTGATAAAGTAAATGATGATATAAAAGAAAGTCAAGAAAATTTAGTAAGAGTTGAAGAAGAAATGAATTCTGCTATTACCGAAATTGAAGAAATAGGAATAAGAAGAGATGCTGCTGTTGCTAACCAAGCTAAATTAAATGAATATTTTGAATTAGCTTTAAATGGAAATATAAATATCACAAGAGATTCAATCACTGCACTTTTAGAACAATTTGATTTTAGTGAAGAAGAAACAAGAGAAGCTGCTAAAATATTAATGTTCCCTGAAGATGCACTATATGATTATGACGCTAAGTTAAAAGAAGCTGAAAAAAGAAGTATCAGTGAAGTAATGCAAGAAGCAAAAAATAATGTTGAACTCGAAAAAGTTGAAGTAGAAGAAGAATCACCAGCTGTTTCAGAAGATGAAGAAAAAGTCGAAACAAGAGAAGAGCCTAAAGAAGCTGAGGTAGAAGTAAAGTCTGAACCTATACCAGTAGAAACTGAAGTGAAAACTTTTGATAAAGAAGATTTAATGGATTTATTTAACGAAATTGGTCTTGATTACTTAGACTATACCACTCGTGACTTAGAGGAAGTATTAGAACACTTCAATGAAAAAGTTATTCGCCGTAATGTTGGAATATTTAAAAATAACGATTTAAGTTTAGACATTTTTGTAGATCATATTAATTTATTGTATGATAGAGAATTAGAAGCAAAAGTTGATAGATTATTAAGAATTGGTAAGAGTGCTTTAGATATTTATTTAAATCCAACAGTACTAACAAAATATGATTATCGCAATTTAGATAAAGCAATTATATTATTACAAAATAGTGGATTAGATCCAAAGAAAGTACCATTAATGGCATATTAGGGAGGTTTATAAAATGGAATATATATTTAGTAGAGATTTGAGATTAAAATTAGCAGATGGAGTAGAAGCACCAAAATTTGATGCTAATAGAGTAATAGCAACTATTCCAAAAAATGTTTTAAGTCTTTTTTTAGAATATGGCATTGATTTAAAAGCAGAGTGTCCAGGGGCATTTATAAAAGCATTTACAGTAAATGCCAAAGAATTAGAGGAAATAAGAGGAAATTTAGAAAGATTAAAAGGTTTGGATTTAATTGAAATTATTAAATCTAATCCTAGTAATTTACAAATAAGAGTTTTTAAAACTTCATTTATGAAAAGACTAGTTGAGCTTATGCAAAATGGCACTCCATATTTAAATGCCGATAATTCATTTGCAGATTATTTATTAAATAATAACATACCTGCTCAAATAACACAAACTGAATTAGTAAATGCTCAAATTGAGTATGTATCAGATAAATCTTCTGATGAACGAGCTACTAATTTTGTACCAGAAAAAAGTGTAATACAAAACGGTGATAGATTAGCAGAAATGACACCAGAAGACAGACAAGTATATAATGAAATTGTTGAAAAATTAAATTATTTAGTTTTAGCTAATCCAATGGATACCGTTTTAGCTACTGTTGTAAATAATGCAATTAGTAAATCAGCTGAAGCAATTCTCCGTCAAGAATTAAAGTGGGGAATTGAACCAAGAGAAATGATTGAAAGTGTAATGTTTGATGGTTTAGAAACAATGATTGGTCTTGATAAAGATCGTATAGCAAGTTTGGTTTTAGGGGCTTTTCCAAATGAAGAAAGGAAAGGAAGATAATGAAGTTCCTCGAAAAATTTGGTTTTGAGAAAAAAGATATTGAAGCATTAAAAGAAAATTCAACAAGTGCTTTAATTAAAGAATTAGAAGCTCATAAAAAACTAGTAACAAAAAATCTAGAATATTTAAATGGTATTGGAGTTACGAATTTATCAGAAATATTCATTAATTATCACGATATGTTTTTAATGGACAATAGTAACTTTGTAGAAATATTTAATAAATATGAACCAGCTTCATTAATAGAAAAATTAGCAAAAGATGTTCGAATTATGGAATATCTATAATCGTAACTTTTTGCTTTTTTTTACCTTGCAAAATTAATAAATATTTGATAGAATTAAATAGTAAAAATAGGAGGAATACATATGGCTCTATTAGGAAAATTATTTAAGGACCCAGAAGATGATGAAACATTAATGGGAACTGAAGATGAGTTTTATAGTGTTAGTGAAGAAGAAGCTGTAAAAGAAGCAGACAAAACTGGTAATAAAATGATACTTTTAGAACCAAGAGCATACTCTGAATCACAAGCTATCGCCGATCATTTAAAATCGCGAAATAGTGTAGTAGTAAATTTAAAAAGAGTAACATCTGATCAAGCTAAAAGGATAATTGATTTTCTAAGTGGATGTATATATGCTATTGGTGGAACAATGCAAAAAATTGGTGTAGGAATTTATTTATGTACGCCAAAGAATGTCAATGTTCAAGGTAAGATTTCTGATGAAACAGAAAAAAACAAAGCCGAAATAGAAGAAGAATGGTAAAATAGAAAATAGTATTTATACCTAAGGTGGTGAATATCTTTGAGAAAGTTTAATGTAAGCCTAAATGGTTATAATAAACTTGAAGTCAACAATTTTGTTAACGAAGTAACTAGTGAATATGAGAGTATGTTATCTAAATTAAAAAAGCAAGATGAAGAAATAGCAAGACTTAAAAATGATTTAGAGAAATATAAAAACATGGAGAGTACATTAAATAGAGCGATATTTATCGCCGAAGATGCCTCTAATCAAATCAAACGTGTTGCCAGAGATGAAGCCAAAGGTGTATTAGAAGATGCTAAAAGAAATGCCTCTAGAATAGTAAATGATGCTTTAATAAAAGCAGATAAAATTGAAAATGACGCTGAGATATTAAAAAGAAGAGTAGTAATATTTAAAAAGCGTTTAAGAAGTGTAGTAGATGAGCAAATAGAGTTTATAGATAGTATAAACGATGATTATGATTAAGAACAGAAATGTTCTTCTTTTAATTATTTAAAAATTATAATATAATATGAGTAGGTGAGAAAAAATGTTAAATAAAGAATTAAAAAAGGATATTTTAAAAATAATATTATTTACAGTTAGTTTAATATTTTTATTTATATATATTAAACCAGTATGGGAATTTTTATTAATAGTACTAAATCTAATAATGCCATTTTTAGTTGGTATAGCTATTGCTTTTGTTTTAAACATTTTAGTGAATTTATTAGAAAGAAAATTATTTAATAAAACTAAGATAAATTCTAAAACTAAACACAATTTAAGTATTATATTATCTTTAGCAATTGTATTAAGTTTCTTAACATTTATGATATTATTAATAGTGCCTCAAATTAAAAATACAACCAATTTATTTATTGATAATATGTCAACATATCAAGAAAATGTTATAAATCTACTAGATAAAATAGGGGTAAATAATGAGATAAGAGCAAATATTATAGCTAAATCTAGAGAATTTGGTGACAAACTAACAATATATTTAAAAGATAATAGTAATACAGTAGCAACTAGTATTTTAGGAATTGCAAGTAATGTTGTAACAAGTGTTGTAAATCTTACTATCGGCATTATTTTTGCAATCTATTTATTAGTAGAAAAAGAGCATTTATTAAATCAAACAAGCAAAATATTAAAAGCCTATTTACCTGATAAAAAAGTAAATAAAATAAGTAATATATGTCATTTATCCAATAAAACTTTTGCTAGTTTTGTAAGTGGTCAATTTTTAGAAGCTATAATAATTGGAGTATTATGTTTAATAGGAATGTTAATTCTTGGAATACCATATGCTGCAACAATATCTATATTAGTAGGATTTACAGCTCTTATACCCGTATTTGGAGCCTTTATTGGAACAGGAATCGGCGCATTTTTAATCTTTATGGTAAATCCTATGAAATCATTAATATTTATCATATTCATTTTAATATTACAACAAATAGAAGGAAATTTAATTTATCCTAAAGTTATGAGTAAAAGAGTAAATTTACCAGGAATATGGGTTTTAGTCGCAGTTACAATTGGAGCTAGTATCTCTGGAATTTTAGGAATGTTACTAAGTGTACCAATCGCATCAATCCTTTATAGTATCCTAGCTACTAATGTTAATGAAAGATTATTAAAAAAAGAAAGTATTAAAAAAGTTAAAAAATCTTAAGAACAGCAATGTTCTTTTTTTCTTGACAAGAATTTAATTATAACTTAAAATAAAGCCCACTAAAAAGGAATGATTAATATGTATGGAATTCACACTTATGAAGAAATATTAAAAGACCCATATTTAGATATTATTGATTGGAATTATATCACACTTCATCCAGAAGCTAAGTTTGCTATCATAGAAAGATATTTACAAGACCCAATATTTAGAAATCGTATAGATGAAAAGAAAAGTTTAAGTGTTTCATTTAAACAAAAATTTGAAAAATTCTTTCCAAGTTTAGAAAAATCTCGTTAATTTTGACTTTTGAGATAAATTATGATATGATACAGTTCCAAAAAGAAGGGGTATTATGGAATTCAAAACACGTGAAGAAGTATATGATTTTTTAAAAAAGTGTACATATTTAGACGAAGGTAGTCAAGAAAATGTTATGTAGATAAAGAAAAAGAATTAGTATATAAATTATATTTTAGCTTTTTAGACCCAGATGATGAAGATGTTATCTTAACAGAAAGTGATATATTAGCATTCAAAGATATTAAAACGAATATGATAATCTTCCCAAAAGATGTAATAAAACTAAATGGAGTAGTAATTGGAGATATGACGAGATATGTTAATGCTCAAAACTTATACAAAATAAATCCTTTAACATTAGATATTAATTGGTTATTATCACTTTGTGAACTAGCTTTAAAAGAAATTGAACTTATATCAAAATAACATATCAAAATCTTTGATATGTTATATAATATTATGTTAGGTAATAAGTTCTATATAGTAGATACACTTGAATATTCAAAGAGTCAAGAAGACTACACAAAAATTTTATTAACTAATTTGTCGCAATTTAATTTATCAATAGTTTTCTTTTTAGTAAGTGGTATATTTGAAGAAGTAATAAAAGACAATCATTTTTTAAATAGTATGTATAAATCATTAGGTTGTGGTATATCTATCATAGAATTTATCAAAGAATTAAAAAAGTATTTATCTGAGTTAGTAGGTAAAGAAATAAAAACTTTAGAAGAAGCAAGGAGTTTAGTTGATAAAGAAAAGAGCGAAACTTCTTATATGCGTTTATTAGAATTATAAATTAAGAAAGTGTCAAACTTTCTTTTATTATGTTATGTTTTAGTGTATAATTAACTTAGGTGATGTAGAATGAAGAGAGTAATATTAGTAGATGGTAATAATTTAATGTTTAGAAGTTATTATGCTACTGCATATTCTGGCAATATTATGAAAAACAGCAAAGGATTTCCAACAAATGCTTTATATGGTTTTGTAAGTATGATGAATAAAATAATTAATGAAGAAAAGCCAGAGTATATTGCAGTAGCTTTTGATATAGGAAAAAACTTTCGAAAAGAAAAATATGATTTTTATAAAGAGGGAAGAAGTGCTACTCCTGATGAATTAAAAATGCAAATGCCTATAGCAAGAGACATATTAACAGCTATGGGAATAAAATATTTAGAATTAGCGCCATATGAAGCAGATGATATAATAGGAACGTTAGCTCGTATGGCTGATGAAGACCCTGAGGTATATGCAACTATAGTTTCAAGTGATAGAGATTTATTACAATTAATCAGTCCTGTAGTAGATGTTAAATTATTAAAACAAAAAGATTATATTAGATATAATCCTGAGACCTTTTTACTAGATTGGGGTATAGAACCTATTAAAATTATTGATTTAAAAGCACTCGCTGGTGATTCATCAGATAATATCCCTGGAGTTAAAGGAATTGGCGATAAAACAGCTTTAAAGTTATTACAAGAATATGGTTCATTAGAAGGAATATATGAAAACATTGAAAATATCAAAGGTAAAACAAGAGAAAAATTAGAAACAGACAAAGAAAATGCTTTTATGAGTAAAGAAATAGCAACCATTTATCGTGAAGTACCACTTGATATTGAATTTGAAGGTATTAAATATTTAGAAACAAATGAAAAAGAACTAGCAAGTATTTATGAAGAATTAGAATTTTACTCTCTTTTAAAAAACTTTGACCGAAAAAGTACAGAAGAAAAAAATATCGAATTTAAAGAAATAAAAGACATAAACGAAATAGAACTTGGTAATGAAGTTAGTATATATCTTGAATTAGATGAAGAGAACTATCACAAAGGAAATATTTTAGGAATAGGAGTAAGTGATAAGGAAAACAACTATTATATAGAAAGTAGTATGTTAAAAGACTTAATTCCTTTGTTAAAAGGCAAAGTAGTTTATACATATAATGCTAAGGCTTTAGAAATAATAATGCGTCGAAATAATTTAGAATTAGCGCCTGTAAATTATGATTTAATGATTGCTGCTTATCTAGTAAATGCCTTTACGAAAGATGATATTGCCTATTTAATGAACCCACAAATGTATAGTGTTGAATTTTATGAAAATAATGCCAAAAATAATTTTGCAGACAAAGAAAAATTAAAAAAAGAAATAGTATTAAAATCAAGATTTATTTATGATACAAGAGATACTTATATAAATGAATTAAAAAAAGAAGCAATGTATGAGTTATTTGCAAATATTGAAATGCCACTTACTTATGTTTTAGCAGATATGGAGTATATTGGTGTACCAATTGACAGTAATATATTAGATGAAATAAAAGCTGAAGCAGAAGCAAAACTTGAAATAATAACTAAAGAAATATATAATATGGCAGGATGTGTTTTTAATATTAGTAGTCCTAAACAATTAGGTGAAGTCATATATGGTAAATTAGGTATCGCAGTTGGTAAGAAAACTCAAAAAGGATATAAAACTGATGCTGATACCTTAAAAAAATTAATAGATAGACATCCAATAATAAGTTTAATATTAGAGTATCGAAATTTTAGTAAGATACTATCAACGTATACAATCAGTTTAGAAAATGCCAAATTTCCTGATAATAAAATCCATACAATATTTAAGCAAACATTAACTAGAACTGGAAGATTATCAAGTGTTGAACCAAACCTACAAAATATTCCTATAAGAGGAGAAGAAGGAAGAAAAGTAAGAAGAGCCTTTATACCAAGTAATGATTTATTCTTAAGTATAGATTATAGTCAGATAGAACTTCGAATATTAGCTCACATATCTGATTCCAAAGAACTAATCGAAGCTTTTAAAAATGGTCAAGATATACATACAAAAGTAGCCGCTGATATCTATGGTGTCGAAGAGTGTGATGTCACCAAATTAATGCGTAGTACAGCCAAAGCAGTAATATTTGGAATTGTATATGGAATAAGTGGTTTTGGATTAGGTGAGAATTTAAACATAGACCGAAAACAAGCGCAAGAATTTATAAATAAATATTATGAATTATATCCAGGTGTTAAAAATTATATGGACAACATTGTAAAAGAAGCATATGAAACTGGAAGTGTCAGGACATTATTTAATCGTAAAAGAACAATTGAAGAATTAAACAACAAGAATTATATGATTAGAAGTAGTGGAGAACGTATAGCTCTTAACACGCCTATCCAAGGAACAAGCGCAGATATTATTAAAAAAGCTATGGTCTTAGTTTTTGAAGAATTTAAAAAAGCCAATATAAAAAGTAAAATGGTTTTACAAATCCATGATGAGCTTGTAATAGATACTATTAAAGAAGAGGAAGAACAAGTAACCGAAATTGTTAAAAATGTTATGGAAAATGTAATTGAATTATCAGTACCATTAAAAGTTGGTATAGCTAAAGGTAAAGATTTATATGAAGCAAAATAAATAAAAGGAGAATTAATATGCCAGAGATTGCAGAAGTAGAAACCGTAAGAAACACTTTAAAAGGTAGAATCTTAAATAAAAAAATAACTGATGTAAAAGTTCATTATAAAAATATGATTGAAAGTGATATTAACAAGTTTGCTAGTAGTTTAATTGGAGATAGTTTTATTGATATAAAAAGAAGAGGAAAATGGTTAATATTTGAAACTAATAATAAGTATTTATTATCCCATCTTCGTATGGAAGGAAAGTTTTTTATCAAAGATGATAAAGAGACAAAAGGCAAGCACGAACATGTAACTATTTATTTTGAAGATAATACTACTTTAAGATATGAAGATACAAGAAAATTTGGCCGTATGAACTTAATCAATAAAGAAGAACTTAGTACTACTGAAAGTATAGCCAAACAAGGATTTGAACCTGGAGAAAAAGGGTTAACTAGTACTTATTTATTAGAAAAATTTAAAAATAAAAAATTACCAATAAAATCAGTTTTATTAGACCAAACTATTATTAGTGGTCTTGGAAACATTTATGTTAATGAAGTAATGTTTTATGCTAAAATAAATCCTGAAAGACCTGCAAGTTCTATTACGAAAGAGGAATGTGAATTAATAGTCAAAGGTTCTAATGAAATAATAAAAGAAGCGATTAAAATGGGAGGAACAACGATTAAGAGTTACACATCCAGTTTAGGAGTAACAGGAAGATTCCAACAAAATTTAAAAGTCCATAAAAAAGAAGGAGAGCCATGTAGTATATGTAGTACTCCTATAAAAAACATCAAAATAGGTGGTAGAAGTACATATTTTTGTCCAAAATGTCAAAAATAAGAAGAATTTCTTCTTGTTTTTTTGGCTATTAGTAAAATGAATTGTATAATTACACTAGATAAATTTGTATGAATGGAGGTATTGGTAAATGGAAGAAAAAATACAAAAATATCAAGAAAATATATTTGAAAGTATTAAACATATTGATGAGGATGGTGTAGAATACTGGGAAGCTAGAGAACTGATGAAAGCTTTGAAATATACAAAATGGGAAAATTTTAATAAAACAATTGAGAAAGCTAAAATAAGTTGTATAAGTAGTAAATACAATGTTGAAGACCATTTTCCTGACCTCAGGAAAATCGTAAAGGCTGGTGCAACAACTAAACCAATTTGTGACTATAAGCTTAGTCGTTATGCGTGCTATCTTATTGTCCAGAATGGCGATTCAAGGAAAATTGAGATTGCTCTAGGTCAAACTTATTTTGCAATTCAAACTAGAAAAGCAGAACTTACAGAGGAGTACTTAAAAGAATATGATAACTTATCAGAAGATGAAAAAAGATTACGAAAAAGAAAAGTAATTAAAAAGAATAATTATGATTTAAACAGGACTGCTAGAGATGTTGGCGTTAAAAATTTTGGAGAATTTCATAATGCTGGATATAAAGGTTTATATAATGGCGAAACTGCTGATGATATAGCCAAAAGAAAAGGATTAAGATATCGTGAAGAAATACTTGATAATATGTGTAGTGATGAACTTATAGCTAATGAGTTTCGTATTATGTTAGCTAAACAAAAAATTCAAAATGAAAATATTAAAGGTGAAAAGAGTGCTAGCGATGCTCATCATAAAGTAGGGGCAATTGTTAGAAATTCAATAAAAGAAGCAGGAGGAACTATGCCAGAAGATTTACCTACACCAAAAAAATCATTAAAGGAATTAGAAAAGAAAGAACTAAAAAAAATAAATGGAGGCAGTACATATTTATATTTAACTAAAATAAAAGCAATAAACTAATCAAAGAAAATCGGTTTATTGCTTTTTTCAAAATTCATAATTTTATTTTTGCTAACTAAACTATATATATTAGCAGCTATCATTTCATATTTATAAGTTAGAGTATTAGGAATAGGAACAAGGCCTATATCTAAATCTTTCAAATCATGTAAATAAGCTCTACCATTTTTATTAAAACCAAGAACTCTAATATAATCAATATTAGCAAGTTCATTAATATTTTTAGGAACACCAATTAATATATGAATAAGCATTCTAGATATTTTATTATAAGTATATCTTTTAGTTTTAACGAGTTTTATAAATTCATCAACATTTTTAGCTTCCATTATTTTTTCTTTTAAGCGATATTCAATCCCTTCATCCACAGTTAAATATTTACTCAAATCATAATCAGTTAGAATTTTATATTTAATAAAAGGAAAGAAATCATTTAAACAAATATTTTCAATACCATTAATAACTTTCCTAGGAACAAATAGCGAAATATCTTCTTTATTTTTAAGTTTATTTCGAATATTACTAGCACTAATTATTTCTTTATTACTATCAAGATCATGGTAATTACTAGTTCGCTCAATAGTAATAGGGGTAATATCAAATTTATTTTTATATATTGCTTTTATATAAGAAATACCAAGTAAATCATTAGGATTAAAAATATCTTCAGAAGTATTTAAAGCTTTAGCAAGAGCAGTCGGATAATTAACTCCTTGATCTAAGAATTCTTTTACTTTTAAATTGTATTCTTTAGAGTCTTGCATTTTAGCAACACGTTCTAATGCTTCAATATTATTAGACTCACTACCAAAGACTATGGTTTTACAGGCCAAATGATTTAATATTTTAACGGAAGCATCAGCGAAGATATCAGCGCTTTGAGTACCAAAAATAAAAGGAAGTTCTACAATTAAATCAACACCATAAAGTAAAGACAACATAGTTTTATTTTCTTTAGATAAAATACTAACTTCACCACGTTCCAAAAAATAACCATTTAAAACTAAGATTAAAGTTTTACCAGGAAATAATTTTTTAGTTTGTTCTATATGATAAATATGACCTTTATGAAAAGGATTATATTCACAAATTATACCAACCGCGTCCATTTAATCACCACTTAATAAGTATATCAAAAAAATAAAATAAAATCTTTAAAAAAACAAAATTAAATTTTAATTTTTGATTTATTATTTTTAGCTTATTATTATTTGTTAGTGTAAAAGATAGTTAAAATGTAATGTAACTTATAAAAAAATTGTATGCTATAAGTTAGTTAAAATGTAAAATGCAACTTATGAAAAATAATATAAATACAAGATAAAATGCAATAATAAATACAAGATAAAATGCAAGTTCTAATTGACATTTGCGAATTTTTGTGTTAAAATAACCGCCATAAAGAAAGGGGAAATAAATAATGTTTTTAAATTTTTATTTAGCAACAACTATTCCTAGTGTTATTATTGCTGGAATATTCAATAGAATATTAATTAAAAAAGCCGAAGGTGATGGTTTTAAATTTAAAAAAAGTGACAAATACAGTTTATTAGAATTAATAGTTGCTATTCTTGGCATTATGTTAGAACTTGTGCCAGTGATAAATATGATTATTGCTTACCAAGCAGTTAAAGCAGTAATCAATAGAAAAGAATATATTAATAGATTAACAGCACTTTCTAAAATTAACCAACTATACATATCAGAAGAGGAAAGAGATTCTGATATTAATAAAACAAATAATAGAGCAAAAGATATCGAAACTAGTGAGGTAAATAGAAGTATTCAAACTTTAACTCAAGAAGAAAGAATTCAATTAGGACAAGCTCTTATTGAAAAGCAAAGATTAGCTAGAGAGGAACTTGCAGCAAGAGCAAAATTCAAAAATCCAGATTTTCCGTCTTTAGAAGAAAATGTTATTCCTGATATAACAGCTGAAGATGTAGATTTAGGTGATGAACAACATTTTAACAGATAATATATATTAATTAGAGAAATATTGGAAAGCAACATACATTGTTGTTTTTTAATTTAAAAGCTTTATAAAACTTGTTAAAAGCTTAGAAATATTATATAATTTAACTGGTGAAAAAAGTATGCAAATAGAATTAAATAATTTAGAAATAAATGATAAATTTGAATATAATCAGAAAATAGAATTTGATAAAAGTATATATCATAATAAAGAAATAAAAGATATAAAAGAAGCATATTTAAAAGGTTACATATATTATAATTCTGCTGAAATATTAGAAATAAACTTAAATGTAGAGGGAATAATGGTTTTGCGAGATAGTGTCACATTAGAACCTATTGACTATCCCTTTAATATAAAAATTAATGAAGAATATAGTTTAAATGAAGAATATTTTAAAGAATATTACGAAAAAGAGCAAAATATACTTGATATTATGGCGATTTTGTGGGAAAATATTGTCTTGGAAGTACCTATGCACCTAACTAACACTAAAGATGCTAAGTTAAGTGGTGATGGTTGGAGCCTAGGGAGTAATAAAAACGATGAAGAAATCGATCCAAGGCTCGCGAAACTAACAGAGCTATTAGACGAAAGGAAGGAGTGAAACTATGGCAGTACCTTTTAGAAGAACAAGCAAAACAAAAAAAAGAATGCGTCGTACTCACTTAAAAAAAGAGGTTGGAGCACTAACAAAGTGTCCTAAGTGTAGAACTACATTAAGACCTCATCGTGCATGTACAAAGTGTGGTTATTACAAAGACCAAGAAGTAATTAAAACAAATGAAGAAGAAAAATAGTTAGAAAAATCTAACTTTTTTATTTAATAGGAAATTGCATAATTTGAAATTAATACGAATATTTGATTGACAAACATATATTCTTCTGATATACTGGTTTTAAGTAGTAAGGGGGATTTATCAATGTTAAGAAATAAAGCCTATAAATTTA
>CARJCM010000012.1 GCA_948999435.1 uncultured Bacilli bacterium | reverse complement strand
AAGTACCAAAAATAACAGATGCTTTAGTAGAAATTGAAGATTCTTTTGTTGAAAAAGACTATAAAACATTAAAACAAAAAATAGCATCTTTAGAGCTTCAAATCGCTTATGTTAAAACTAAATCAAACTTTTTATTAGATGAAATAAAAGAAATAACACTAAGCGAAGAAAAAAATCGTGAAACCATAACCAAATTAAAAGCCGATTACCGTTCTATTCTTACAAAATATAACACCAATAAAAATGATTATAGCGAGGTTGAAAAACCATTAGAATTACAATTTGAGAATGTTGACAAATTATTTAGTGCTTTTGAAGTGGCAATGGATAAGAATGAATACACTGAAGTAGGCAAGATAGTAAAAGCAATTGATGATACTATTGGTAATTTAAAGATTGTTATCGAAGAAGCTCCATCAATAATTTTAATGGGTAAAAAACTCATACCTGCTAAAATAGAGGATGTTAACAAGATAACAACAAGAATGGAAAAAGAAAATTACAATTTAGAGTATTTAAATATACCATATAATATTACAGAATCAGAGAAAAAGATTAACGATATTTTTGGTCGCTTAAATGTATTAAACTTAGAAGATAGTGTTTTTGAACTTAAGACAATCCTAGATTATTTTGATTCATTATATCACAATTTTGACAAAGAAAAATTATCGAAAAGAATCTTTGATGATTACCAAAGAAGTATATTATTAAAAGCAACTAAACTAGAGAAGATAAGTACTGATTTAAACAAAAAAATCGATGACTTAAAATACAGTTATGACTTAAGTGATGAAGATTTAAGTATCTTAGAAAACGTTCATAAAGAAATATTAGAAATAAAAGAAGAATATAGTCGTGTCGTAGAAATGCATCGCAAGCATACTTTTGCTTATTCGAGGTTATCTAAAGAAATGGAAATAATTAATTCCAAACTAAGTAAAACTGAAGAGAAAGTAGAACAAACTCTAAGAAGTCTTGCTAGTTTAAAAGAAGATGAAAAAAGAGCCAAAGAGCAATTAGATGAAATGAAGCATATATTAAATATGGCCAAAACTAATATTAAAAGTTACAAATTACCAATTTCTCCTAAAAACTTTTATGTTGAATTAGGAGAAGCAGCAGAAGCTATAAACATAATGGTAACAGAATTAGATAAAAGACCAATATCTATTAAAACATTAAATACCAGAGTAGATACAGCCAGAGATTTAACCTTAAAAGTATATAATACTACTAAAGAAGCGATAAAAACCGCCAAAATGGCCGAAACAGCAATTGTGTATGGTAATCGTTACCGCGCAGTACATAAAGAAGTTGAAATAGGATTAATTAAAGCTGAAAATTCATTCTTTAAAGGCAATTTTAAAGCCAGTTTAGAGCAAGCAATAAATGCTATCAATGTTGTTGAACCAGGAATACACAAAAGATTAATCGAGGAATATAAATAATGACATTAAAAGAATACATAACAAAAGAAGACAAACTAGAGGTATATAATTTTTATAGAAGGTTAAAAGAAAAACCTAAAGATTATGAAAGTATATCTAGGCTAGAGATGTATAATGAAATAATAAATACTTATAAAGAAGACCCAGAAGTAATTTTAAAATTATTAACTTCAGAAGAAATACATTGTTTAAAAAGTTTAGTAAATGAAAAAGAAGTACACGATAATTATGGTTATTTAGAATATGTTGTCGTAACGAATTTAAAAACTAATTACTTAATTTTAAAAGAGAATAATAACTATTACATTCCTAAAGATATTATTAATTATGTCAAGATGGCATTAAATATGTTTGATGAAAAAAGTTATTCATTTAAAGATGTAACTGATAGTGTATTATTAGGTTTAAGCAGAATTTATAATGTGGTATTATTAGAAGATTTTATAAATCTTTTAGCTAAGCAATATATTAACATGGTTCCTAAAGATTTAAAGAAATATATCGAAGCAAATCCTAAAATATGTGATAAAATATCCGTTATAAAATATCAAAAGCAAGAATATGTTATATCTCTAGAGCATTACTATTACAAAGATATTTTAAGTTTACGTAAAAATTATTACAAATATAATGATTATAGTTTAGAAAGCGTTATAAGTATTGGAAAATATAAGTTAAATTTATTTAAAGAAGAAGTATTTAACTTTTTAAACTTTCTAGAATGTCATTTAGAACCCAAATACATAGAACTAATAGTTAATGACTTAGTAGTATATTGTGGTTTTGACATAAGAGATGAAGAAACATTAAACAATATCGCTGATAATATAGCAGATTTAATAGTAGAAATCAAAAAAGCACTATGTTATTTTCCAATATGGATATATAAAGGCAATACTTCTAAAACCTTAAAAGAAAATACTATCTTACCAGATAAGAATGATTTATGCTTATGTGGCAGTGGTAAAAAATTCAAACATTGTTGTCGAAAATATTTCAAATAAAGTTGACATAAACATGAAGTATGGTATAATAAAAAGTCCTAATAGGAGGATTTTTTTTATGGCATTTAATGATTATTTTCAAAGTTCAACTCCTGATTTAAGTTTCGAAGAAAAGGTAGCATTATTTAAAAGCAATAGTTTTAAAGCAATAGAATTACGTAGTCAGATAAATAATTCTCAAAGTAACAAATTAGCAAGAGTTCAAGCTTTGCCAAATGAAGATAAGACTATAAAAGAGGATACAACCAAACCAATAGAAACCAGTCCTTTTATAAAAGAGATATATGATAGAATAAGTATATTAAATATTAATTCTTTAGAAGAATATGAAATACTAGAAAAGATAAAAGCAATATTTAGTGGTAACCTTAATAGTATTACCATAAATAAAATAAAACTATTATTATACAAAGATTATATATTATATAGTAAAATGCTTTTATCAGTTGAAAATGAAAAAGATGCTCTAAAACTTCAAAATTTAATATCTGATATTCTAATTAAAATTGAAGCATTAGACGAAATTGAAGAATTAGAAAATGAAGAAGACTATGAAGAAGAAAGTCCTAAGAAGTTATTTTTCTTATTATCAGAAAGTGGGAAAGTAATAGCCTTAGAAAGCTTGAGAAAAGACATTCCCACAGAATATTATGAAGATTACAAAAAATTAATATTAGCATTAAAACAAGGATATGCCAAAGGAGTAAAAAAGTTAGTTAAAAAAAGTTATTCTGAATTAAAGATTAGAAGAGGTCCAAGTTTAAGATTATTATTCAGTAAGTTAGATAATGATAGTTATCTTATAATAGATGTTTTTGTTAAGAAAATAGATTCTGGTGACTATTTATACAATAATCAATTAAATAATTTAAACAATCAACATTTAAGAGCAAAAGACACTTACAAAGCTAGGTGTGGTGAAGAAGATTTTATCAAAGAACATGAAGGACATTTAAGTGAAATTTTAACTTTACTTACTAGTGAGAATTTAGAAGGTGAAAGAGATGTTAATAGAAGAAGTATTTAAGATAATAGATGATGCGAAATCTAAAGAGAATAATGAAGAACTAGAAGGATTAAATGAATTTCAAAATTATTTTAAAGAATTCTTTCGTAAGTATGCCAAAAGAGATGTTAATACTTTAAGTACAATAACGCTAAGAGAAGTTATAACCTCAATATTATATCTTAGTAATCCACATAATATTAATGAGGTTGAAGAATTATTAAATAAATATCCTAGTTTAACAAATGATAGCGCATATTTTCAAATTATTGTTAGTTTTATTTATTATCATAAAGAGCCTATATTTAAAGAAGCCATAGACAATTGTTTATCTAATAATATATTTAGCAAATGTAAAGGCGCTTTTGATATTGGATTTTTATGTAAAAAACTAGAATTACCTAATAATACTGGTATTGTATTTACCAACTTCTTACGAAAAAATAAAGAAGCTTTAGAAGAATTAAAACCATATTTTGAAAATCTATCTTATGAAGCTTTAGACACTGCTTCATATTTTATCCATTTGAAGAATATTTTCATTGACATTCGTGATAACGATGAGGGCAAAAAAACATATGATAGTTTAAAAAGGGATTTGAAAAGAATTAGTTCCGATTTATTAAAGAGATATCAAGACGCCGAACGTATTTTTAAACAAATAATTAATGAGTATTTAGACTTTTTAAGTAATACTTTTACTACGATTTTAAAAGAGCAAGAGCGAAAAATAAAAGCTTCAAAAAAAGTAAATAGTGATTTAAAGAAACTAAAAAAATTATTAGATACTAAAGATGAAATTAAAAATATTGATGGTATTATTGAATTATGTCCAAATGCAGAAATAAAAGAAATAGTATTAGATTATTGCCTTGCTCATAACGAAATAATATATCAAGAATTAGCTGCTACTTATGAAAAATTACGTCAAAATAGTGACCAAAACTTAACCATATTATTTAGTCAATATAATTACGATTATAACTTATTAGATTACGATAGCAAAGAAGAATTAAAAAGAAGAGAATTTTCTGAAATAGAAGACATATTAAAGCGTTTAAATAAATTAAGTCTTAAAAATATTGATATTAGTAAAGTAGATTGTTATAAACTTGCTAAATTAGAAGAACTAATAAATAAAGGTTTAATAAATAGTGTCTGGTTAAATAAAAACTATCAGTTGTTATATAAGGATAATGATTTATTACCTCTTTGTTTAAGTAATATATCTTTATTAGCAAAAGAAAGAATTAATTTAATATTATATCAAGACTGTTTAGATATTTTAATAAGTAAGAAATTAGCAGAAAATATCTATTATTTAAAAATGTATGGTTTAAAAGTTAGTAAAGAGACCACTAACATAAACTTTTTAGCAAAGAATAATTTAGTCACTATTATAGAGTTTATAATATCATTAGGTATGTATCAAAACTTACAAAGCCTTGATATGTTAAATTATTCATTACAAGAATGTCTTTGTTTAAAAGTTTCTCAAAGTTTATTCATTCCCTATGAACAAGTTAGTTATGATGAAGACCTAGTAAGTGATTTATGTCCAAGTGTTATTCCAAGTGATATAGAAAATATTTTAACTATTGATTGTATGTATTTAAAACCATTACCAAAATATTTAGAAAAGTATTCTTATGACAAAGAAACACTATGTATAAATGGTATATATGTTGCTAAAAGAAAAGTAGAAAGAAACTTAGGTAAACTATGTCGTGATGATTATGAAGCTTGTTTTTATGCTATAATTCATAATGGATATTATACCTACAAAGAATTAGAAAACTTACAAAAGGAATTATTACCAGAAAGTCCAATTCTAAGTTTAGTTAGAAGTTAATTCTTCTAACTTTTTTAAATTTTTCATATATTTAATTTAGGTGATATTATGTTTTTTAGCGAGGTTCATGAACGAATAAGATTTGTTTTCTTAATATGTATCTTTATTTTAATAGCAATAATTATTAAAGTATTTTATATTCAAGTATTTACTTATGAAAAATTAAATAATCTTGCCGAAAGTTTATGGAGTAGAGAGTTACCAATTAAAGCAGATAGGGGATTAATTGTAGACAGAAACGGAGAAGCATTAGCCAGTAATATCACAACAGTATCTCTAGTAGTAGTACCAGGTCAAATAAAAGACCCAGAGCGTGTTGCCAAAGATTTATCTGATATTTTAAAATCTGATTATAAAGATATGCTAGCACATGTTACAAAATCAACATCTATCGAAAGAGTTCATCCAGAAGGGCGAAGATTAGATTTTGAAGTTGCCGAAAAAATCAATAAATTAAATTATGATGGTGTTTATTTATTAAAAGAAAGCAAAAGATATTATCCTTATGAATCAGTTTTATCTCATGTTTTAGGTTATGTGGGAATTGATAATCAAGGTTTATCAGGAATAGAACTTTATTATGATGATTATTTAACTGGTGCTGATGGAGCGATAAAGTACTTTTCAGATGGTAAAGGAAACAAACTTGAATTAACCGAAATATATGAAGCACCAACTCCAGGGGTAACACTAGAACTTACTATTGATATGCGTCTTCAAATGGCTGTTGAAAACGAACTTGATAATGTTGTATCTAAGTATTCTCCCGAGCAAGCTTTAATAATGGCAATGGACCCCAAGACAGGAGAGATATTAGCAATGGCTAGTAGACCAAACTTCAATAATAATGAATATCAAAAATATAGTACAGAGATAATTAATCGAAACTTACCAATTTGGATGACTTACGAACCAGGAAGTACCTTTAAAATAATCACTTTATCGGCAGCTTTAGAAGAAAAAACTATCAATCTGTTTGAAGATACATTCCATGATAGTGGAGCTATAGAGGTAGATGGCGCAGTAATACATTGTTGGAAACATGGTGGTCATGGTACTCAAAAAATGATTGAAGTAGTAGAAAATTCTTGTAACCCAGGTTTTGTTAAAATAGGCCAAACTTTAGGCACTGATAAATTAATGAGTTATATAAATAATTATGGTTTTGGTTCTAAAACAGGCGTAGATTTAAATGGTGAATCATTGGGAATATTATTTAAACCTGAAAATATGGGACCAGTAGAATTAGCCACAACTAGCTTTGGTCAAGGAATAAGTGTTACTCCCTTACAACAAATAAGAGCAGTATCTGCAGCCATTAATGGCGGGAAATTATTAACTCCTCATATAGTAGGTAGTTTTAAAGAAAGTGAAACTGGAAGTATAATAAAAAAAGTTGAGCCAAATGTTGAAAAACAAGTAATTAGTGAAGAAACGAGCAAATTAGTAAGACACGCCTTAGAAAGTGTTGTAGCTAATGGTTCAGGAAGAAACGCTTATATTGAAAATTATCGTGTCGGAGGCAAAACTGGAACAGCTCAAAAAGTCAAAGATGGTAAGTATATGGATGGCAATTATATTTTATCATTTATTGGTTTTCTACCAGCTGATAATCCTGAGATAATTGTTTATGTTGCTGTAGATAATCCAAAAGGTGTAACCCAGTATGGCGGAGTTGTTTCAGCTCCTATAGCTAAAAGCATATTAACTAGTGCTATTGACATATTAGATATTGAACCTAGTAAAGAAGGAATGCCAAGAGAATATACTTGGCTAGATACAAAATATATAAAATTACCAAATGTTATTGGCAGTACTAAAGATGAAGCCAAAAAGATATTACAGGGATTTAAAATTGAATACTCTGGTATAGGTGATAACATAATTTATCAATCACCTAGTGCCGATTATTATGTTCCTGAAGGAGAAACAATAAAACTATTATTAGGATAATTAATCTGTGAAACTAATGTCAAATAGATTAGAAACAAAAGAAATTTACCATAATAAGTAGTATAATAAAAAAGAAAGAGGTGGGTTATGTTAATACTTGCAAAAACTGCTATGGCCATACTATTAGGTTTCATTTTATCAATTATTACAGGCTTAATATTAATACCAATATTAAGAAAATTTCACATAGGACAATATGTAAGTCACTATATTGGTGAGCGACACTTAAAAAAAGAGGGTACCCCAACAATGGGTGGTTTAATCTTTATTATTCCTACACTTATCGCTTTATTATTACTTTATATTAATGGTAGTATTAAAATAACGCATAGTTTAATTATTCTAATATTTGTTTTTATATCGTATGCTGGTTTAGGTTTTATAGATGATTATTTAAAAATAAAATATCATAATAACAAAGGTTTAACGATAGTTACAAAGTTATTAGTTCAAATGATTATAGCCCTTATATTCTTCTATATATTTATGAGTAATGGTGGCAAATCTGACTTAGTTATAACCAGTTTAGGCATAAATTTACCTATGGGTTGGACCTTTGGTTTATTGATATTATTTTTATTAGTAGGAAGTAGTAATGCTGTAAATATAACTGATGGCCTAGATGGTTTAGCAGGTGGTTTAAGTGCCATAGCATTTATTGCATTCGGCATTATTTCTTGGAATACAGGTTGGTTAGTAGGATATCAAGAAATAGCAATATTTTGTTTTGTTATTGCAGGGGCTTTATTAGGTTTTTTAGTCTTTAATTCTCATCCTGCCAAAGTCTTTATGGGAGATTTAGGTTCATTATCTTTAGGAGCTACTTTAGCTACCATTGCAATTCTAACAAGACACGAATTATCTTTAGCTTTAATTGGTGGAATATTCGTTATAGAAACATTAAGTAGTTTGATTCAAATCATAGCTATTCGAAAATTTAACAAAAAAGTTTTCAAAAGAGCGCCACTCCATCATCATTTTGAAGTAGTAGGTTTAAACGAACAAGACATAGTTAGATACTTTTGGGTAGCAGGTTTAATTCTTGCTATGGCAGCCATCACCTATGGTGTATGGTTATAAAAATAATCTTAATGAAAAAAGTTAAATTTAAAAATTATGAAGATTAATTTCTTCTTTTTCTTTGTATTAAAAAATATATTTAAATTTGCACAAATTATATCCAAATGTTATAATATAATTATTAAAGGGGAAATAGAAATGAAATTTATAAAAAGAAATAGTAAAAACATAATAATAGGAATTTTATTCATATTATTTATAAGTGCGAGCATAATTATCTTTTATCTCTTAAATAATCCCAAAGTAAAAGTAGAAAAAGAAATAATTGGAAATGTAATAATCGCAGATTCTAAATATTTAATGATTGAAAGTAATAATGAAAATTATTTAATATCTAATATAAAAGACAGTTATGAAATTGGTGATAAAGTTAAATTTATATATTATGAAAGTAATATGAATAATGAAAAAAATCCTAAAGAGATAAAAGTTATAGATGAAGAAATAATTTCTAAAAATAACAATGAAAATAAAAATAGCATAAATAATAATGAGAATAAAACCGATTTAAATAATAACGATAAAAACAATATTAATGATAATAATATAACAAATAACAAAGACAATAATATTGAAAAACCAGATAACAAATATAATAATTCTAATAATATAAATAGTAACAATAATAAAAAAGAAAATGCTGATAATGCTGTCATAAATTATTTAAATAAAGTAGAAGCTGAGATGGATAAACCAAGTTTAGGGGAAAGCGCCAAAGAGTATTTTGTTACTATAATTGATTTTATCTTTTATAAAGGAACTATTAAAGGCTATACATTTAATGAATTATCAAATAGTGTTAAATTAAAAGTATTATCAAGTGCTTTATATTTTGATAGTAAAATAGATAAATATTTTCCCGGCTATAAAGAGAGTATTTCAAGTACTACTAAAAAAATATATACAAATGTTAAAGCAGGTATTATATCTACATATTTAGAGATTACTACAACAATCTGCAATTCAAATGATGAATTATGCGCTAGTGCGAAAATTGGTTTTCAAAGTCTAAAGAAAAACTTTGGGTTAACATTTGATTTAATCAAAGAAATTGCTGGTGATGGAATAAATAATCTAAAAAACTGGTATGAAATATGGAGTGGTAAGTAAACCATTCTTTTTTTAAATAAAAAAGGTCAAATTTGTACAAGTTTTGTCAAATGAGAGTACAATCATTGTTGGAAGTATTGCCATCTGTTATAATAAATCTATAACCATTATTAAGGAGGCAATATGGGAAAGAAATACGTGTACCTTTTTTCAGAAGGTAACAAAGACATGAAAAATTTATTAGGAGGAAAGGGAGCAAACTTAGCAGAAATGACTTCAATCGGACTACCAGTTCCAAGAGGTTTTACTGTTACGACTGAGGCTTGTAATAAGTATTATGAAGACAAAGAAGTAATAGATGAAGCTGTAAAAGAAGAAATTTATGCAAAATTAAGTGAATTAGAAAAGATTACTGGTAAGACTTTAGGTGATAAAGAAAACCCATTACTTGTAAGTGTAAGAAGTGGAGCTAGAGCTAGTATGCCAGGTATGATGGATACAGTTTTAAATTTAGGTTTAAATGATGAAGTAGCACTAGGTTTCACAGAAGCAACACAAAATAAAAGATTTGTATATGATTCTTATCGCAGATTTATTCAGATGTTTGCAGATGTCGTAAAAGGTTATCCTAAAGCAAGTTTTGAACGTCGTTTAGATGAAATAAAAGAAGAAAAAAAGGTTAAATTTGATACTGATTTAACCGCAGAAGATATGGTTGAAGTAACTGAAGATTTCAAAAGAATATATAAAGAAATCGCTGGAGAAGATTTTCCACAAGATCCTAAAATTCAATTAATCGAAGCTGTAACAGCGGTATTTAGAAGTTGGAACAATGAAAGAGCAATATATTATCGTAGAATGAATGATATTCCAGGTTCATGGGGTACAGCAGTTAATGTTCAAGAAATGGTTTATGGTAATCGTGGTGAAACATCTGGTACAGGAGTAGCATTTACGAGGAACCCTGCTACTGGTGAAGCAAAACTATATGGTGAATATTTAATTAATGCCCAAGGAGAAGATGTTGTTGCAGGAATCAGAACTCCAGAACCAATTTCCACACTTGAAAATGTAATGCCAGAAGTTTATAAAGAGTTTGCAGACATAGCTAAAAAACTAGAAAACCATTATAAAGATATGCAAGATATGGAGTTTACTATTGAAAATGGTAAATTATTTATGCTTCAAACCAGAAATGGTAAAAGAACTGCAACTGCAGCTTTAAAAATAGCTGTTGACTTAGTAAATGAAGGTATGATTACAAAAGAAGAAGCTTTGCTTAAAGTTGAACCAAAACAATTAGATAGTTTACTTCATCCAATGTTTAATAGCGAAGCCTTAAAAAAGGGTGAAGTTATTGCAACAGGTCTTGCAGCATCTCCAGGTGCTGGCGCAGGCAAAATTTATTTTACAGCTGAAGAAGTTACAGAACATGCTAAAGCAGGCGAAAAAACAATTTTAGTTAGACTTGAAACTAGTCCTGAAGATATTGAAGGAATGAATCATGCCGAAGGAATACTTACTATTCGTGGTGGTATGACTAGTCATGCAGCAGTAGTTGCACGTGGTATGGGCAGATGTTGTGTATCAGGTTGTGGTGAATTAACAGTTAATGATGAAAATAAAACTTTAACAACCACAAATGGTAAAGTATATCATGAAGGTGATGAAATTAGCTTAGATGGTTCAACTGGTAAAGTATATGATGGAATTATCAAAACTGAAGAACCTACAATTAGTGGTGACTTTGAAACATTTATGAGTTGGGCAGATGATACAAGAAGACTAAAAGTAAGAACTAATGCTGATACTCCAAAAGATGCCGAGCAAGCTCGTAAATTTGGTGCTGAAGGAATTGGTTTATGTCGTACAGAGCATATGTTTTTTGAAGAAACAAGAATATTTAACTTCCGCAAGATGATTACTGCTGAAACTCTAGAGCAAAGAGAAAAAGCTTTAGAAGACATATTACCATTCCAAAGAGATGATTTTGAAGGATTATTTAGAGCAATGGCTCCATATAGTGTAACAATTCGTTATTTAGATCCACCATTACATGAATTTTTACCTCATACAGATGAAGAAATTAAGCCTTTAGCAGAAAGTTTAGGTATTAGTTTTGAAACTTTAAAGAAAAGAATTGACTCCTTAAAAGAATTCAATCCAATGATGGGACATAGAGGTTGTCGTTTAGCTGTTACATATCCTGAAATTGCGAGAATGCAAACTAGAGCGGTTATTGAAGCAGCGATTAATGTTTCCAAAGAAGGAACAAAAGTAACTCCTGAAATAATGATTCCATTAATTGGTGATGAAAAAGAATTAGCATTTGTTAAAAATATAGTTTGTGAAACAGCAAATGCTATTATTAAAGAAAGTGGTAGTGATATAACATATCATGTTGGAACAATGATTGAGATTCCACGCGCTGCTCTTACTGCTGATAAAATAGCTAAACATGCTGAATTCTTCTCATTTGGAACTAACGATTTAACACAAATGACATATGGCTTTTCAAGAGATGATGCTGGTAAATTCTTAAATGATTATTATAAAAACAACATATTTGAAAGTGACCCATTCTCTAAAGTTGATACTGAAGGAGTTGGCGAATTAGTAAGAATAGCTGTTCAAAAAGGAAAATCAGTAAGACCAGATATTCATTTAGGAATATGTGGTGAACACGGAGGAGACCCAGCAAGTGTCGAATTTTGTGATAGTGTAGGTCTTGATTATGTATCATGTTCCCCATTTAGAGTACCAATTGCTAGATTAGCAGCTGCTCAAGCAAAAATTAAAAACAATCAATAATTTAAATTAAAAATAAGATAAAATTTTTAAAGATTAAGAAAAATATTACAATTAGATTTTGCAGATAAATATGCATTATAATTAAAACTAAACAATAAAGGCAGAGAAGAAAATAATTTGGATGAATCTCAATTAAGCTATTTAGAAAGATATGAAACATCATCAATTGAACTATATAGTTTAGGCGAAAGAAACCGAAGTAGAAAATAAAATTGAATAATAAATTAGAGATTTTCTCTAGTTTTTTCTTTTCCAAAAAACAAATATATGATACAATTAATAAGAAATAGAAAATGAGGTAATAAAAATGAAAGAAGAAAAAGGAATAAAAAAAACAAATACTAAAACAAATACTTCTAATAAAAAAACAACTAAAAATACGTCAAAAAAAGTTAATACAGCGAGAAAAGAAAATAAAGTAACTTCAAATAAGAAAACCACAAGTAATAAAAAAACAAGTTTGCCAAATAAAACTAAAAGTAGTAATAAAACATCTAAAACCACTAAAACTACAGTAGCAGCTAAAAATAGTAGTACCAAAAAGGCCGTAAAACCAAAAGCTACCAATGATATTACAAAAACAGCCCCAAAAACAACAACTAATAAAACACAAGAAACACCAAAAAAAGTTGAAAAGAAAACTGAAAATAATGAAGTAAAAAGAGAAGTAAAAACTGAAGTAGTTGAAAATAAAAAAACAATAAATAGCAAACTTAAAGGCTATGAATTGTTTATCATCGCTGGCTCTTTAGCACTTTTAATCGCTTTAGTATTATTAGTAAATAGAAATAATTTAAGAGCTCATTGTCGCAAAGCAATATGCAATGAAAGTGGAACTATTTGTTACAATTACACCCAAGATAGAAATGGTGTTACTAAAAAAACTTGGCAAGGAAGTTGTCGCAATAGGTAACAAATACTAATAAGAAAATGAGGATATCTTGTATTATAATAAAAAATCTGTTAAAATATTAGATGTGCTTAAAGAAGGGAATCACATATGAGGTATTTAGGACTTGATTTAGGAACCAAAACTTTAGGTGTTGCAATAACTGATAAAACCAGAACTATTGCCAGAGTTTTAAAGGTAATACATTTTAAAAGCGAAGATTATGATACTGCACTTAAAGAAGTTATTAAAATCGTAGAAGAATACGACATAAAAAAGATTGCCTTAGGCTTACCCAAAAATATGAATAATTCATATGGTTTTGCAAGTGAGCGCAGTTTAAAATTTAAAGAAAAACTTGAAGAGTTAATAGATATTCCTATTATACTTATAGATGAAAGATTAAGTACAATAGAAGCAGAAAACATTTTACTAAGTGCTGATATAAGTCGTGAAAAAAGAAAAAAAGTAATTGATGGCATAGCAGCAGAGATTATTTTAGAAACTTTAATAAAGAAAGAGGAAAAATAATGAATAATGGAAATGAACGTTATTTTACAGTTACAGATGCAAGTGGCAAGAGTACCGAATATGAAATTTTATTTACATTCGATTCTGACGAAACCAAAAAAAGTTACATCGTTTTTACTGACAATAACAAAGATAAAGATGGTAGTATTATAACATATGCTGCTACTTATGATAAAGATGGTGAAAAACTAGAATTAAAGGACATTGAAACTGAACGCGAATGGAGTTTAATTGAAACAATTTTATCGCAAATTGAGGAAAAAACAAGCGAAGAATAAAGAGGATTTAAATGAAGAAGAAGTTAATAATAATTACTAGTATAATTATAGCTATAATAGCTATTTTAATTGGATTATATTTTTATGGTTTAACACCAGTTTCTAAAAGTAGTGAAGTAAAACTATTTACGATTACCTCTGGTACTGGGAAAATGGATATAATTAATAATTTAAAAAAAGAAGGATTAATTAAAAGTAAAATATCTTCCTATATATATGTTATTTTCAATCGTGATTTAAATTTACAAGCTGGAAACTATGAAATAAGTCCAAATATGAGCGTTAAAGAAATCTTAAAGAAAATAAATGATGGTAAAATAAAAGAAGAAAAAAATCAAAACACTTTTAGCATTACCTTTGTTGAAGGAAAAAGATTTCCGTATTATGCAGGAAAAATAGGCGAAGCAACTGGCAAAACCAAAGAAGAAGTAATCACCGAGTTAAGTGACAAAGAATATTTAAAAGAATTAATAAATAAATATTGGTTTTTAACAGATGCTATCTTAGACGATAAAATATATTATCCATTAGAAGGATATTTATTCCCAAGCACTTATGAATTTTATAAGAATAGTAGTGTAAAAGATATTGTAAAAGTAATGCTAGATACGTTTGGCAGTAAATTAAAAACATATGAAGAAAAAGTTAATAATTCTAAATATAATATTCATGAAATTTTAACTTTAGCAAGTATTGTCGAATTAGAAGGTGCTGGCTCTGATGACCATGCAGGAGTAGCAGGAGTATTTTATAATAGATTAAGAGATAATTGGAGTTTAGGTAGTGATGCTACAACATATTATGCTGCGAAAGTCGAATTTAGTGAAAGAGACTTATATATAAAAGAGATAAATGAAGTTAATGCTTATAATACAAGACCGCAAGCTATGGCTGGTAAACTTCCCATAGGGCCTATTTGTTGTCCTAGTATTGCATCACTAATCGCAACAATAAATCCTGAAGAACATGATTATTATTACTTTGTCGCAGATAAATATAAGAAAACCTATTTTACCAAAACAGGCTCTGAACATGAAAATAAAGTAAATGAACTTAAAGCCTCTGGCTTATGGTATACATATAATAAATAAAGTACATAAATAGATAAATTAAAAAATGTACTTAAAGGAGAAATGAATTTTGAAAGAATTAATACTTGAAATGGAAAGCTATGCCTCCGAGCATAATGTCCCAATAATTGAAAAAGAATCTATAACTTTTATAATGAAATATATAAAAGCGAATAATATAAAAAGCATATTAGAGATAGGAAGCGCTATTGGTTATTCTAGCATTTTAATGGCGAGTGTAGCACCTGAGGTAACCGTAACAACAATTGAAAGAGATAACACAAGATACATGGAATGTGTAAAAAATGTTAAAAAGTGCAATTTTGACCAAAAAATAAATGTTGTATTTCAAGATGCTTTAGAAGTAAATTTAACAAATACATCTTATGATATGATATTTATAGATGCTGCCAAAGGACAATATCAAAAGTTTTTTGAAAAGTTTAAATACTTTTTAAAGCCAAATGGTGTAATAATTACGGATAATTTAAAATTTCATGGTAATGTTGGTAAATCACAAGAGATAGAGTCTAAAAATTTAAGAGGTTTAGTTAGCAAAATAGAGGACTATATAGAATTTTTAAAAAGCAACAATGAATTTGATACCAATTTTTATGATGTTGGTGATGGCTTATCAGTAAGTGTGAAAAAAGATGATAAAAAATAATAATCTAGTATTAGTAACTAATAACGAAATAGTTGAAACTTTAAAAAATAAATGCCAAGAAAGTAGTATTACTTTCCTTTTTCCAGTTAAAGATTTTTGTGTAGGAATGCCTTGTTTTGAAATAAAAGAAATAAAAGAAGAAGGCTTTATATATATTAATCGAATATTAGATAAAGAAGGAATTAATAATTTTAAAGAGTTATTAAAAAATTTACCAAGTAATATAAAAGGAATTGTATTTGATGATATAGGCATATTAAATATTTTGTTAGAAATAAAAAGTAAGTTAACTAAAATATTATTTTTAAGTCATTCTAATTGTAATTATGAAACTATTAATTCATTTTTAGAATATGCTGACAGTGTAGTTATTTCAACCGATATTACTAAAAAAGAAACAGAAGAAATTCTAAAAAAAGCAATTAAACCTCTAGTTTTATATGCATTTGGTCATGTAGCCATTATGTATTCTAGAAGAACTTTATTAACCAATTATAATAATCACTTTAAAACGAATATAGAAAAAGAAACAACTTTAGAAGAAAGTATTAGTAAAAAAAGTGTCAAAGCTATTGAAAACAATTATGGAACAATGATTTATACCAATGAACCATTTAACAATTTAGCTTTACAAAATTCTGATAATATTTTCTACAATCTTATTAATACATTATTTATACCAACCGAAGATATTATTAAAATATTAAACAATAATAATGACAATTTTGAAGATAAATATCCATACAAATATTTAAGCGAAGAAGAAACAATCTTTAGAATAAAAGAGGCTCAAAATGGCTAAAGTTATTATGTTAGGAACTGGTAGTGGCGGGACAATAGAATTATACAATACATGTTTTATAATTCAAAATAAATTAGGTAGTTTTCTAGTGGATACTGGAGGAAGTATTGAAATAATAAAAAGATTAAAACAAAGCAACATAGATTTAAGAGACATAAAAAATATTTTTATTTCCCATAGTCATACCGACCATGTTCTAGGCTTAATATGGATGTTCAAAAAAATGAGTACAATGATTATCCATGGAGAAATAAAAGAAAAAATAAATATTTATTGTAATAGTGTTGTATATGAAACAATTAAGGGTGTTGCTAGTTATGTTCTTCCACCAAAATTAATGGAAGCAGTTTATAGTATTATTAATTTTGTGATATTAAATGATAGAGATATGCATGTTATAAATGGTATAAACTATGAATTTTTTGATATAATGGCCAAAGGAACAATGCAATATGGATTCGAGTGTAATATAGAAGGAAATCGATTTATATTTTTAGGAGATGAAAATATGAATTCTTTACTAAACTCAAGAGTTGCAAGAGCTGATTATATTATGCATGAAGCATTTTGTTTAGATAGTGAAGAGACAAAGTTTCACGCATACGAAAAAAATCATTCCACAGCTTTAAGTGCTGCTCAAAAGTTAAGTGAATTAGAAGTTAAAAACATAATTTTATATCACACAGAAGAAACGCATGGAAATAAAAGAAAAGAATTATATACAAAAGAGGCAAGAGAAGTCTTTAAAGGAAATATAATTGTTCCAAATGATTTAGAAGTAATTGAAATAGTTAGAAAATTAACAAAATAAAAGGAGATTATAAGGAGGGAAGAGTATGATTGAGTTACTTGCTCCTGCGGGCAATTTAGAACGTTTAAAAATAGCTTATCTTTATGGTGCTGATGCTTGTTATATTGGAGGTTATCGTTTTTCACTACGTGCCAATGCTATAAATTTTAGCAATAGTGAATTAAAAGAAGCTTGTGAATTTGCCCACAACTTAAATAAAAGAGTATATGTCACAGTTAATATTGTTTTACACAATAAAGATTTAGATGGGTTAAAAGAATATTTAGAAGAGTTAGCAGATATTGGAGTAGATGCAATAATAATAAGCGATATCGCAGTCATTAAAATAATTAAAGAAAATAATATTCCCTTAGAGGTTCACATTTCAACTCAAGCGAGTACTTTAAATGCCCAAGCTGCTTTATTTTATAAAAAGTTAGGAGCTAAGCGAGTAGTATTAGCAAGAGAAGCAAATAGAGAAGATATTAAAGATATTAAAGATAAAACAGGTTTAGATTTAGAAGGATTTATTCAAGGAGCTATGTGTACTAGTTTTAGTGGCAAATGTGTATTATCAAATGTCTTTACCAATCGTGATGCTAATCGAGGAGGATGTGCCCAAATATGCCGTTGGACATTTGATATTGAAAATGAGAGCGAACCTTTTAGTATGACACCAAAAGATTTAAATATGGCTAAGTATATAGAAGATATGATAAGTGTAGGTGTAAACTCTTTTAAAATAGAAGGCAGAATGCGATCTGTTTATTATATCGCAACCATTATATCTGAGTATCGTAAAATAATAGACAAAATAAAAATGCATAATTTAAAATTAAATGACATACTATATTCTAATGACATCATGAATAGATGTGCAAATAGAGAAAGTACTCCTCAATTTTATGACAAATTTCCAAGTGATAAAGAGCAATATTATTTAGGTCGAGTTGAGGAATCTAATCAAGATTTCTTAGGAATAGTACTAGAAAGTAAAGAAAATGAAATACTATTAGAACAAAGAAATTATTTTAAAATAGGAGATGTAGTTGAATTTTTTGGTCCAAATATGGAACCATTTACTTATACAATAACTAAAATATATAATGAAAATCATGAGAGTATTGATATTGCAAGGCATCCTAGAATGTTAACCTATTTAAGTGGTTTACCAAAAATGCCAGTCCATACCATGATGCGATTAAAAGTATTTGACAAAAGTAACTATTTGTAGTATTCTTTTGTAGGTATAAATTTTATTTGAGGTGAAAGAATGAAAAAAGATAATAAAGTAGTAATGACTCCCGAAGGCTATTTAGAAATAGAAGCGGAGTTAAACGATTTAAAACAAAATAAAAGACCTGAGGTTATAGCAACTTTAAAATATGCTAGAAGCTTAGGCGATTTATCAGAAAACGCTGACTATGATGCTGCTCGTAATGAGCAAGCTCAATTAGAAAGTAGAATTAAAGAGTTAGAATACAAATTAGAACATTGTGAGATTATTGATAATAAAGATAAAAATGTTGCTAATGTTGGTTCAACTATTGTAATTGAATATGAACCAGGAGATGAAGAAGAATTCAAACTAGTTGGTTCTTTAGAGGCTGATGCATTTAACAATAAAATATCTAATGAATCACCTATAGGTAAAGCAGTAATTGGCCACAAAGCTGGTGAAACTATATCTGTAGAAAGCCCAAATGGTTCATATGATGTTTTACTAAAATGCGTTAGATAGAAAAAAGGTTTATGACAAGTGTAGAGAGTGAGCAGGTAATTTCTGAGTTATTTGAAATACCAGAACAGAATTTAATTTTAAGAAATGAAATAGAGCCATATTTTAATAAAGATGGTGATTTATTTGTAATAATCGCTAGAGAAATAAATTATCGATATGGCAAGAATAGTGGTAATTTAAGAGTAGGAATAATTAGAAAAACTGAAGATGAAAGAGGATATGACCTAGTCTTACCATTTAGTCAAAATATAATCTGGGCAAGTATTGATGGTAACATTGTAGAAATAGGCTATGTTGAAAATATGGAATTACAAAAAATAAGTTTAGCTATTAATGAAGAAGGAAAACTAGATTTTGAAGATTATGCTTTTTTACTAGAACCTGAAGACCAACATATTTTAAAATCTAGATTAGTTTCAAGATAAAACAAAAATACAATTAACAAAGGTTGTATTTTTTTATATTCTGTGCTATAATCTACAAGAAACCCAAGAAGTATAGAAATATATTTCTAAAAATCAATCCGCTGTAATATATAAGATTGATGGTTAATAAAATTTAGAAAGGATGTGTCACATGGCAAATTTAGTTGATAAAATTAATGAACGTCATATGAGAAAAGACATACCAGAATTTCGTGTAGGAGACACTGTACGTGTTGATGTATGGGTTAAAGAAGGAAAGAAAGAAAGAATCCAAGCATTTGAAGGCTTAGTAGTAGCTAAAAAAGGCTCTGGAGTATCTGAAACTTTCAGTGTACGTAAAAAATCTGGTGGAATTGGGGTAACTCGTGTATTTCCAGTTAATGCTCCAACAATTGATAAAGTAGTTGTAGTTAAAAAAGGTCTTGTTAGACGTGCAAAACTTAACTTTATTAAAGGTATGCGTAAAGAATATCGTGTTAAGGAAAGAAATGTTAATGCAAAGGGTGAGTAATCACTCTTTTTTCTTGTCTAAAAGAAGAAAATAAAAAGTAAAATTGTTGCGCAAGAGAAAAAAAAGTGATACTATTAATAATGTTAAAAGGAGATAAAAAAGAATGAAGATAATAAAAAGCTTAATGCCATATATCATTATTATTATAGTAGTTATATTAGTTCGTACATTTATAGCAACTCCTGTAAGAGTAAATGGTTCAAGTATGTATCCAACTCTAAAAGGCAATGAAATAATGCTTTTAAATAAATTAGGACATATTAATAGATTCGATATAGTTGTTTTAAAAATCGATGGTAGAGAAGACAATTTAATTAAAAGAATAATAGGTTTACCAGGCGAAACAGTAGAAATAAAAGATAATGAAATATACATTAATGATAAAAAGATAGAAGATAAATATGGTTATGGTGTAACTTATAATATTGATAAAGTAACTTTAAAAAAAGATGAATATTTTATTCTTGGAGATAATCGTAAGATTTCTCTTGATAGTCGTGTCTTTGGTACAATTCATAAAGATGAAATTAAAGGTACAACGGATTTTATTATGTATCCATTTAAAAGTTTTGGCAAAGTAAAATAATTACAGGAGGTAAAAATGGATAGTCTATATAATACATATTTAAACCTATTAAAAGCTAAAGATATTCCTATATTTATAAAGAAGTATTTAGATGTACCAAGTTTAACGAGGCTTAAGAATATAGGCTATTTTTGTGGTATGGATTATGCATCTAAGAATATTTATAATTTTAAAGAGTATATAACAAGATTTGACCATTCACTTAGTACTGCTTTACTTACCTTTAAGCTTACCAAAAATAAAATAGAAACTTTAGCAGCTTTATTTCATGATATAGCTACACCATGTTTTTCTCATGTTATTGATTATATGAATAAAGATTATGAAAATCAAGAAAGCACTGAAGAATACACATCTGAAATTATCAAGCAAGACAAAAAGCTTCAAGAATATTTAAAAGAAGACGATATTAATATAGAAGATATAATTAACTTTAAAAAATATAGTATAGTTGATAACAAAAGACCTAAATTATGTGCTGATAGATTAGATGGAATAATATTAAATGGTATATCTTGGTCCAAAAATATTAATGAATGGGATATTAAAGAAATAGTGAGTGACCTAAAAGTATATGATAATGAGGATAAAGAAAAAGAATTAGGTTTTAAAAGTAAAGATATAGCATTAAAAACCATTAAGATAAATGAAGAAATAGAAAAGCTATATCATTCAAGTGAAGACAATTATATGATGGAATTACTGGCAGATATTACTAGAACTTCAATTGAAAATAAGATAATTACTTATAAAGATTTATATTATCTTGATGAGCCAAACTTATTTAAAAAAATTAAAGAGAGCAAAGTAGAAAAACTAAAAAATCTTTTAGATAAATTTGAAAACATAAAAAAGAGTGAGATACCTCCAACTATAATTAATAATATAAAAATAAGAAATATAATCCCAATAGCAAATAATACCCGAATAAATAACATTAACTAATAAAAAAGACATTATTAAAGGAAGGAAATTTTATGAAAAAAGAATTAAGTATTTTAAATAAAGAAAATGAAAAGATATTTATTGAAACTTATACTCCTAGCAACATTAAATCTACAATAGTTTTTTGTCATGGAATTACTGGATGCAGAAAAGGAAGAACTTTGAATGACGATTATTTTCAAAAATTAGCTATTAAGTTAATGAATGAAAATTATAAAGTTGTTTTATTTGATTTTTCGGGTCATGGAAATAGTGAAGGAAATGACTATGATGTTACTCTTTCAAAAAGTACTAGAGAATTAGCCAAAGTCATAGGGCAAGAAAACATTAATTTAGATAATATAAATTTTTTAGCATTTTCGTATGGTGCAACAGTCTTAAGTAATTATATATCAAAAAATAATATTATTCCAAATCATGTAGTTTTATATAGCCCATGTTTATATCCTTTAGAAAGTTGTTTTTTAAATAGCAAGTCTATATTTGGAAAAGATATAGTTAAAGCAAATCAAGATGGCTCGTTAAAAGAAAAGGGGTATGCAATTGTAGGAGCCAAAAATTTTCGATTTAGCGGAAAAATGCTAAATGAGTGTCAAGAATTTAATTCAGACTATTTAAAAGGGATTAGTAATAAAATTCTTTGTTTATCAGGCACACAAGATGTAATTCTTGATACAACATATAATGATGAGTTTTGTCAAAAAAATAATATAACAAATATTTATTTAAATGCATCCCACTCTTTATATGAAGAAATAGAAACCGCCTTCAAGTATACCATCGACTTTTTTAATAAAGAATAAATAATAATTTTTAAGGAGAAAAGAAGAATGTTTAATAAATATTGCAGTGAAATGGAAAAGTTAAATAGTTTTAATAAAGAAGATATATTAAACAAAAAATTTGAATTATTTAGTGATACAAAGATGAAGATTTATTATGCTCCCCATAATGAGACGATTAATAAAAATGCTAGAATATTTATTGTTGGAATAACTCCAGGATGGACCCAAACAAGTCTTGCGTATAAAACAGCGAATGAAGGATTAATAAAAAAATTAGACCATGAAGAAATAAAAAAAGCATGTAAAAGAAATTCACGTTTTGCGGGTAGTATGAGAAAAAACTTAATAAGTATGCTAGATGAATTAAATTTAAATACAAAACTAAATATCTCATCTTGTTCTGAGCTATTTCTAAATAAAGATGAATTACTCCATACCACTTCAATGATACCATATCCTGTTTTCATAAATGGTAAAAACTATACTGGGGCAAGACCTAAAATATTAGATAGTGAAGTATTAATGAGTTATATAAAGAAATATTTTTACAAAGAAGTTAAAGAGTTACCAAATACTTTTATAATTCCCCTAGGAAAATCAGTTGAAGAAGTTTTAGAATTAATGATAAGTGAAAAAATAATAAAAAAAGAGCAATGCTTATTAGGGTTTCCTCATCCTTCTGGAGCTAACGGACATAGAAAAATACAATTTGAAGAAAATAAATCAAATTTAATAAATATCATAGATAATTATTTTAAATAAAAATGGAAGAAAAAAGAAATATAATGAACATCTATATAAGTATAAAATACAAGGAAAGAGGTGAATATAAATGAAAAATAATTTACAAATAACTACTCACGATTTTTTAATTTATCGTGATGATAATAACGATATTAAAGTAAACGTTTTATTAATTAATAATGATATTTGGTTAACGCAAAATCTAATTGCTGAATTATTTGGAGTAGGTAGAAGTACAATAACAGAGCATATCAATAATATATTAAATAGTGGTGAACTTAAGGAAGAAACTTCTGTCGGAATTTCCGACGAAAGTACTGGTGGAAGAAAATCTAAAATATATAATTTAGATATGATTATTGCAGTAGGGTATCGTGTTAATTCAAAAAAGGCTACACAATTTAGGATATGGGCAACAAAAGTTTTAAAAGAATACTTAATTACTGGTGTTGTTATGGATGACGAGAGATTAAAAAATCCGAATTATATTTTTGGAGAAGATTATTTTGAAAGAACATTAGAAAGAATTAGAAATATCAGGTCTAGTGAAAGAAGATTCTATCAAAAAATAACAGACATATATTCTTCTTGTAGTGTTGATTATGACAAAGATTCAGAAATAACTAAAACATTTTTTAAAACCATACAGAATAAACTTCACTATTCTGTAACTGGAAATACGGCAGCAGAAATTATTTACAATAGAGTAGATTCAGAAAAAGATAATATGGGACTAACGAATTGGACTAGTTCCCCAAATGGACCAATTTATAAATATGATGTTGATATTGCTAAAAATTATTTAACAGAAAAAGAATTAAAAAACTTAAATAGAATAGTTACTATGTATTTAGATTATGCCGAGTTACAAGCAGAAAATCATAATGCAATGACCATGAATGACTGGGTAGAAAAATTGGATGCTTTTTTACAATTTAATGGACAAGATATACTTCATGATGCTGGGAGTATTTCTCATAAAGTAGCACAAGAACTTGCATATAAAGAATATGATAAATTTAAAAAGAAACAAGATTGTTTATATATTTCTGATTTTGATAAATTTATTGAAAGTACAAAATTATTAGAAACAAAAGAAGATAAAAAGTAATATCAATTAATTAAAAGTAGGTAAAATAACAGATATAAAAATAGACAGAAGAAAATCTAGTAATGAAAGAATATTGGATTTTATTATGAAGACAAAGAATCCTTATATATTTAAAATAAACGGAAAATTAGTTAAAATAAGATTTTCAGAAAACAGTAATTTAACTATTGAAGATGGTCTAATTAATACTTTGAAGAATTTATATAGATCAGTATTACGAAAGAGGTAAAATATGAAATATGAATTAAAAGAGTTAAACATGGATATGGGAGTTTCTGAATATGAAATGTATCAAGATATTCCTCTAAAAGAACCTGGCTCAACTAATTTATGCAATGGATTGCCATACGAAGTATTTAAAAATTATTTAGAAAGTCAACTTGCAAGAAAATATCAGAATATTAGTATATATGACACACCTACCATTACTTATATTTTGTATATTAATAGTATTCCTGTAGGTTATATTTGTATAAGAACAAAAATAGATAATCAATGGAAAAAATGGTCAGGTAATTTTTATTATACGGTTAGGTTATCTGAAAGAAAAAAAGGATATGGTACGAAAATGTTAAAATTGGCATTAAATGAATTTAAAAAATTAGGCTTAAAAGAAATTTATGGACAATCCTCTTCTGATAATTATGCTTCTGAAAAAGTTATAGAAAATAATGGGGGTATATTATTAGAAGAAATTGGTGGAACAAGATATTATAAAATCAAAATATAATAAGGAAGTGATATAAATGGATAATTTAAAAAATACAACAATTAACTGGTATCCAGGACATATGGAAAAAGCTAAGCGTTTAATGATAAAAGAATATAAGAATATAGATATGGTTTATGAGCTTGTTGATGCTCGTATACCAAAGTCATCTAAAATTAAAAATATATATGATATAATAGGTAACAAGCCTAAACTTTTAATTATGACCAAAAAAGATTTAACTGACCCTATAAAAATAGAAGGTTGGATAAAGTATTATGAAAATATTGGTTCAAAAGTAGTTTTAGCTGACCTAAACAATGATAATGACATAAAAAAAATAGTAAATGAAACCCATAAAATGATGGAAGAATTACAATTAAAACGTGAAGAAAAGGGTATGAATAAAAAAGAGATTAGAGTTTTAGTAGTGGGCATACCTAATGTTGGTAAATCGACACTAATAAATAAACTAGTAGGAAAACGTGTTGCTAACGTTGGTAATAAACCTGGGATAACTAAAGGACTGGTTTGGTTAAAGACCTCTCATAATATTGCTTTATTAGATACTCCTGGAATACTATGGCCTAAAATAGATAATAATGAAATTGGTTTAAACTTAGCAAGTATATTCTCAATTAAAACTGAGATTTTAGATGTTAATGAAGTAGCAGTCCATATAATAAACAAATTAAATAGATATTATCCTGAAAAGTTAAAAGAGAGATATAATATTGAGCCAAGTAATATTGAATTAGATTTTGAAGCTATATATGAAGATTTAGGAAAGAAAATGGGCGCTATTAGAAATGGTGAACCAGACTATGAAAGAATAAGTAACAGAATTATAAATGACATTAAAGACGAATATATAAAAGGAGTAGTATTTGATAATGAAATCTAACTTATTAAAATATGAACGCGAATTATATAAAAATAACATTACGTTAATCGCTGGAGTTGATGAAGCAGGAAGAGGTCCGTTATGTGGTCCTGTTGTTGCAGGAGCAGTTATTCTACCTAAAAATTATGAATTAGAAGGTCTTAATGATTCTAAACAACTTAGTGAGAAGAAACGTGAAGAATATTACAAAATATTGCAAAAGGATGCGATAGCTATCGGTATAGGAATAGTAAGTGCTAAAGAGATAGATGAAATAAATATTTTAGAGGCTAGTCGTAAAGCTATGTATTTAGCAATTAATGATTTAGGAGTTACACCAGAATATATTTTAAGTGATGCCATGAGCTTAAATGACATTGATATTCCATCGAAACCTATAATTCACGGCGATGCGCTATCTTTATCTATCGCGGCAGGTAGTGTAATTGCGAAAGTAACAAGAGATCATATAATGTTAGAAATAGATAAAGAGCATCCTGAATATAATATAAAAAAACATAAAGGCTATCCTACCAAAGAGCATATGGAACTAATAAAAAAATATGGGATATTTGATGAATATCGTAAAAGTTATAAGCCTATAAAACAAATATTAGAGGAGAGTAGTAAACATGAAGAAGTTAAAGAAATTGTGGCAAATTAAATATTTAAAAAATTATATTTTATTAATTATTCCATTAATTTTAATGGAGTTAATATTTAGAATGATAGAGAAATTACCTATATTTTCTTATCAAGGGTTAAGAATATTTTTAGGTTTAAATATTATCGCTTTATTCTGTAGTTTTATCTTGGATTATTTACCTAAGATAGTTGCAAAGATATGGAATTTACTTTTAGTATTAATATTAGCTATATATGGTATTGCAGAACTTGGATTCAATCATTTTTTAGGCGTTTATGCATCTATTCAAATTAATAGTCAAGCAAGTGCAGTAACAACATACATAACAGGTTTTATTAAAAGTTTTAAATGGTACTTTTATCTTTTAGCAATTCCATTCATTTTGCTTTTAATATATTATATATTCATAGATAAAAAATTAGATTTGGATTTGCCAAAGAAGAAAGTAACAATGACTAAAGTAACCATAAATATTTTTAAATTTTTAATTATAATTTTTATTTGTTTATTATATTTTTGTACTTTAAAGTTAGGATTTATGCAAAATAAACTGCAAACTACTACCAGTTTAGCCTTATTTAAAAAGCCAAGCAATCCAAGTTTAGTAGTAGGAGACTTTGGTTACATTGGATTTGGTATTTTAGATATTAAGGAATATTTTTTTCCAGGTAAAGAACAAGACATAATTATTAACTATAATCCAGATGATGTAGAATTAAAACCTAATCCAAGTGAGAATGTAGAAGATAAATATCATAGTCAGATAAGTATTGATAATGACATATGGAAAAGTATAATAGAAGATGAAAAAAAGAATTCTTATAATAACTTAAATAAATATTTTATAAGTAATAGAACAACTAGCACTAATGAATATAGTAAAATGTTTGAAGGTAAAAATTTAATCGTAATTATGGTTGAATCAGGCAGTAATTTACTATTAAATGAAGAATACTATCCAAATTTTGCTAAAATTTACAATGAAGGCTGGAGTTTTAAAAATTATTATTCACCACGAAACTCTTGTAGTACAATTAATAATGAACTTAGTGGTATGACAGGATTATATTCTATTTACAATACTTGTACAGGGAATGAATATGAAGATAATACATATTTTGAGAGTATATTTAATTTATTTAATAATAGTGGATACATAACTGATAGTTATCATGATCACGATGAATATTATTATGACCGCATTAAAATTCACAAAAATATGGGAAGTGGTAAATTTTACAATGTTAAAGATATGAATTTAAAATATACTGGTTCCGAGTGGGCAAGTGATGCTGAAATGATGGAATACTATTTGAAAGAGCTTGACAAAAAAGAAGGTAATAAACCATTTATGTCTTGGATTACAACTGTAACATCTCACCAATATTATCGTACTAGCAGTAAATATTACAAAGAGTATGGAGATTTATTTGATGAAAATTTATCAAGTGATGTTAGAGTATATATGTCAAGATTAAAGGTAGTTGATGATGCCCTAGGAATATTATTAAATGGTTTAGAAGAAAGAGGAATACTTGAAGATACAGTTATAGCTATATTTTGTGACCATTATCCTTATGCCATAAAAACCGATAATTTAGGAGAAGCTTTAGGCTACGATATTGACGAAGATAATAATATGGATCAAGTGCCTTTCGTTATATATAATAAGGGAATGGAGAAAAAAGAATTTAATCAATATTCAACATATGTCAATTTAACTCCAACCTTAGCCAATTTATTTGGTGTAGAATATGATTCAAGAATATATCTAGGTTCCGACTTATTAAGTAAAGAATATGAAAGTATCGCAGTATTCGCTGATAGTTCTTGGAAAAATGAAGTAGGATATTACTCATCAAGTACTAATTCAATGAAATATTATACAGAAAAAGAATATACTGATGAAGAAATACTTGCAATTAATGAGGATATTGCGTTAAAATTAAAGATGAGTAGTGCCGCCATAAAAAATAATTACTTTAGCTATTTAAACAAAAAATTAAAAAGTTACACCACTTCCACTGAATAAAATTATTAATTTAAAGATTTAATCCACTAATTCTCTATATCCACTTTATGTAATTAAAAAAATAAAAGTGGTTAGAAATAATGGAATATATAAAAGAAAGGAAAAAATAAATGAGTAATTTAGTAATTGTAGAATCTCCTGCTAAAAGTAAAACTATTGAAAAATACTTAGGTGGGGATTACAAAGTAGTATCTTCTAAAGGGCATATAAGAGATTTAGCTACAACAGGTAAATATGGTTTAGGAATAGATATTGAAGATAATTTTAAACCTAATTATATCCCTATAACGGGTAAGAAAAAAGATATAAGTGCCTTAAAGAAAATGGCTTCAAGTAGTGATAAAGTTATATTAGCTACCGACCCTGACCGTGAAGGAGAAGCCATCTCATGGCATTTATATGATGAATTAAAATTAAAAGATAGTGATTATGAAAGAGTAGTATTTAATGAAATAACTAAAGATGTCGTTATAAATTCTATTAATAATCCCCGTAAGATAGATATGGATTTAGTTAAGAGTCAAGAAACAAGAAGAATGTTAGATAGAATAATAGGTTTCAGATTAAGTAAATTAATGCAAAGAAAAACTGGGGGAAAGAGTGCTGGACGTGTTCAAAGCGTTGCCCTAAAACTTATTGTTGATCGTGAACGAGAAATTCTAGCTTTTGTGCCTGAAGAATATTGGACAATCGAAGCAGACTTTAAAGAATTTAAAGCTACATTAGAGAAATATCACAATAAAAAAGTTGAAATACATACTGAAGTAGAAGCAGACGAAATATTAGAAAAATTAGACAAATCATTTAAAATAGACAGTGTTGAAGAAAAAGAAAAAATGAAAAAGCCAAAAGACCCATTTAGAACTTCAACCTTACAACAAATGGCTGCTAATCGTCTTAACTTTTCTTCAAGTAAAACTATGCAAATAGCCCAAAAGCTTTATGAAGGTATGAACATAGGTAAAGAAACAGTAGGTTTAATAACTTATATGCGTACAGATTCAACAAGACTTAGTGATGTATTTGTGAGTGATACCAAAACATATATTAAAGGTAAATATGGTGACGAATATGTTGGCAGTGTAAAAGTATCAAAAGAACCTAAAGGAGCGCAAGATGCTCATGAAGCTATAAGACCAACAAGCATTATGAGAACACCAGAATCTATTAAAGACTATTTAAGTAATGATGAATATAAATTATATCGTTTAATATATATACGTTCTCTAGCTTATTTAATGAGTAGTGCCAAAACTTTAGCTACTACTGTTAACTTAGAAAACAATGGTTATATGTTTAAAGCAACAGGAAGTGTATTAAAGTTTGATGGTTATTTAAAAGTATATAAGGAATATGAAGATAGCGAAGATACAATATTACCAGATTTCAAAAACTATAAAAGTGGCTGTGTCATCGCCGATAAAATTGAAAAATTCCAACACTTTACAAAACCAGCTTCCCGTTATACTGAAGCTAGCTTAATTAAAGAAATGGAAACATTAGGTATAGGTAGACCTAGTACTTATGCTACAATTATGAAAACCATTAAAGACAGAGGCTATGTCATTACTGAAGACAAGAAATTCGTTCCAACGGATATTGGTTTTGAGACTACTGATAAGCTCCAAGAATTTTTTAGTGGTATAGTAAATGTTGAATATACTGCAAATATGGAAACTGAGTT
>CARJCM010000011.1 GCA_948999435.1 uncultured Bacilli bacterium | reverse complement strand
CAAGAACTTTAATATTATAAACACTTATACTTCCATTATCATCCATTAAAATAACTTCATGAATAGTACCTACTTTTAACGTTACTTTACCAGTTCCACTAGACCAAATAACACTAGAATTATTATAACTAATAGTAGCTTCAAATTCTTCATTTGGAATAACAACCTCATAGTTTCCAGTGCTAAGATAATTTAAAGATAAATCTGCTATTTGAAGAGCATCATATTCTAAAATAGTTATTTTAGCAAAACCATTTCCACTATTACCAGTCATAGTTGTTTCATGATTATGAGTAGGAATTAGTTCATTTCCAGCTTGAGTTAAAGCATTTTTAAGATAGTATTCACTAGTAACAGAATAACCATTTGGTACTTTAGCAGCAGAATCTCTAGTTAAAACAAAACCTGAACCGCCGCCTGCGCCTTGCCAACCACCATTTCTAGCAAAACTTCCGCCATACCAGCCTGAACCGCCACCAGCGCCTCCATAAGTATTACTTATGTAAGCATTATTTTTAGAATTAGCACTAAACCCTTCTCCAAATTTCCAGCCAGAATCTTGTGTGCCACCAAGACCGGTTTCATTATCATAAACTACACCTGATAACCCACCGCCATCGCCACCACGTTCTGCGCCAACATTAGGGGTGTTACCATCCATACCACCGCCGCCTCCAGCACCTGCGACAATAAACCTAGAAAGTAAAGATTTTTCATCATTCCACAAACCACCAATTAAACGAATGTCAGTTGCGCCTCCGCCACTAGCAGCAGGATCCCCACTTCCGCCAGTTTTTTTCCAAGCAGAACCGCCTCCATTGTAGCCTCCTGCAACACTACAATATGGACTATAACAAACATTTCCTTGACCGCCTACATAAATATATAATTTGGTCCCTTTTCTAAGCTCTAATTCGCCCGTTGAATAGCCACCTTTCCCACCATAGCCAAGTTCACTATGTTGATGATTACCAGCACCTTGAGCTCCCCATACTTCTAATTTATATGTACCATTTACTGGAACTATAAACTCTTGAACATCACCAATATAATTAAATTCATATAGAGTTGTAAATGCTTCAACTACTGAGGTATTATTAAACAACGTTAAAATTCCAAATAGAAATAAAAAAATAATATATTTAAACTTTTGCATTAAATACACCTACTATCCCACTATTATCACAATTATAACACACTATTTCTCTTTATTCCACATTTCTCTAAAAAAAAAGAAGCAATTTCTTGCCTTCTCTCTAATTTATTAAAAATCATCATTCATTAAAAAATCAAATATATTTAAATGCTTAATTCCATCTCTCGAGTAATCCTCAGTATCCTTTGAAATTACATATTTAGGATAATTATCATTAATTACATTAAAAGCACTAAATTCTCTTTCTATTGTATCTTCATTAGATAATTCATAACACACTTGAATATATTTAATATCATGATTTTTAGAAGCTATAAAATCAATTTCACCCTTAGTAGTTTTTCCTATATATACATCATACCCCTTAATAATAAGTTCATTATATACAATATTTTCAAAACATTGTGAATAATTAACTAATTTCTTATTTGTTTTAATTTTCTTTACACCTAAATCAGTCGCATAATATTTATTTAAAGATTTTAAAACATTTTTCCCTTCTACATCATATCTAAATACTTTATTAATTATAAAAGTTGAACATAATGCATCTAAATATTTATATAAAGTATCAGTAGCAACTTTACTATTATTATCTTCCAAATATCTAATTACATTAGTCGCAGAAAACTCTCTAGTTTCTGTTTCTAAAATATATTGCAATATTTTATTAAAAGAAGAAATATCTGTTATTCCAAGCCTATCTACAACATCTTTCAGCAAAATAGAATCATATACATCTCTTATATAATTTTCTCTAGAAGATAAATTTTCAAAGATAAATCTTTGAGGTAAACTTCCCCATTCAAAAATATCAAACAATAACTCCAAATATTTATCTCTCTTTGTTTTAGTAAGCTCTGCAATTTCTTTAAATGACAAAGGATTAATTCTAAAGCTAACATATCTTCCACTTAAATCTGTTGATAATTCTAAGAATGTCATCTTACTATTAGACCCTGTAATAAATATACTAAACTGCTCTTCTACTCTAAGAGAATTTATTGCTTTTTCAAAATTATTTACAACCTGTATTTCATCCAAAAATACATAATAAGTTTTTTTATTTTTAACTAATTTTTTTATGTAATCATGCAAGTCTTTAGCAGTTTTAATATCTTCAAAATCCATAGATTCAAAATTAATATATATTATTTGACTATCATCTACACCAGAAGCTTTTATATCATCAATTATTTGTTTTAAGATAACCGATTTTCCACTTCTTCTAAGTCCACACAATATTTTAATTAAAGAATTAACATGATAAAAATCTCTTATTTTATTTAAATAATAATCACGCTTCAACATAAAAATATCACCCAGTAGCATTATATCATATATTTTATTGCATTAAAAGTTTTTTTGATGAATTGGAAAAACTTTTAAAAAAGACAATTTATTCCATTAAGTCAAAAAAACTAAAAAGAGCAATTTCTTGCTCTCTTAGTTTGTAGGTTTGTTATTTAAATCACTTATTGTTCTTCCTACATAATTGATGATTTTTACTTGGTCAGTTATATTAACGTTTCCATCAAATGTTAAATCTGCAGCGAGCATTTGATATTTATCAAATGTTGTTGTTCTTCCTACATAATTTATCATCTTTACTTGGTCAGTTATATTTACTTTTCCATCTTTTGTTAAGTCTCCTCTTACTATTACTCGTAATGTATCATATACTCGACCATTCTTCTCTAACTTCAAGACTAATGCTGTTGCAGTAAGTTCACTTTCTCCTACTTCACTTGTATCTAAGTATACTTTTAAGTCTTCTGGACTATTCTCAAAGTTATTTTTAAAATCACTTATTATTGTACTCGGGCTTATTCCTATTACATAGTCTTCTTCAGTATTCTCTTCAAACCTTACTATTTCATATTTATTACTTCGAAGTGTATATTCTGCGCTATCTCTTGTTATATTTAAAGTATAAGTTTGTGTTGTATATCCATCTTTTGCTATAACTTCTATTACATAAATATTTACTATTCCATCTGTTAAATTTAAATCACCCATCATATTTACTGTTGCATTTTCATCTTTAGGTATTGCTGTTATTTCACTTTCTAATAATACCTTTTTAGATTTAGATACTTGAATATTATAAGTAAAAGTATCAGGATTAAACTCAAATGGATAACCATCTATTTCTAAGTTTTCAAGTCTTGCTTCTGACTTAGATGGTCTTGTAATATTTATTGTGTAGTCTCTAGTTGAGCCATCTTCAGCAGTTACAGTTATAATTCTTACACTTGCACCTTCTGGTACACCAATAGTACCATTACCACTAACCTTTGCTTTACCATTTTCTGTTTTAACTTCAAATGATAATGTACTATCTTCACTAGTTAAATCTAAAGTATAGTTCTCATTTTCTTTAGTAAATTCTGGATTTAAAGTACCAACACTAGGTACTAATTTTAAAAGATAATTATTATTTGATTTAGGATTATTAATTATTATTTTATAAGTATTAACATTGCCATCTTCACTTGTTACAATTACTTCTAAATTATTTTCGCCTGATTGTAAGAGTACAATTCCATCTCCCATAACAGTAGATAAACTATCTTCTTTCTCCACTACTATATCTACAAAATCATAAGGACTATCCAAATTAATTACATATTCCAAAATGTCTTTTTGGAAACTAAGTTCTTGAAGTTCTTTATTAGCCCCTGCATAAACCTCTATATTTAAAAGATTATTATTACTAGACATTTTTCTATTAACATTTAAAGTATAAGTTCTTGTAACACCAATACTTGATCTAACTTTAACTTGAATTTTATTCAATCCTTTTTCCAAAGTATAAGGATTATCATTACCTATTTTACTAGTTATTACTGCTGAAGAATCCATTGTAGACGCATACACATGAATAGTATCAACATCACTTTCTACTAAAACATTATATTCTAATGTATTTGGATTAAAAGTCGGATCTAAACTACCAACATCAGTACTTAAAGTCTTTAAGAAATTATTCGTAGACATACTTCTATTTACATATAAAATATATTCTTGTTCTGTATTATCACTAGCTAAAACACTTATATGCACTTCATTCATTCCTACAACAAAATTTTCATTACCAGTAACAGTTACTACTGCATTTTCATCTTCAGGTGTATAAGTTAAACTTAAAGAAGTAACTTCATTATCAACTGTTATAAAATACTCAAATATTTCTTTATTAAATTCTGGATCTAAAGAATAATTTAGAGCTTCTAAGTTAACAAGAAGTGGACTAATAATACTTTGTCTAATAATTTTTATTTCATAAATATTAGTTTTACCAGCCTCACTTGTTACTAAGATTTCTACTATATTCTCACCTACATTTAAATTATAAGTATCAAAACCTTTTACACTAGCATTAGCATCTTCTAAAGTACCAAATATTTCAATACTAGTTATTTCATTAGGAACTATTATTTCATAGTTATTAACTAATTTATCAAAATTTGGATTTAAAGAACCATCACTTGTACTAAGACTTGCCAAATAATTATTATCACTAGCTTCTTTAGTAACTAAGATAGTATAAGTTTTAGTAGTACCAGCCTCACTTGTTACTACTATATCAAAGTAATTTTCTCCTGCTTTTAAAGTTTGTCTTCCTACTCCTGTTATAGTAGATGCATTATCTTCAGGTATTGCTTCAATTACAATACTATTTAAATTATTATCCACATCAACTGCATAGAATATTACTCCTTTATGGAATACTGGTGTAAGTTCATAATCAACAACTCTTAAACTAGTTAAGTTATTATTTTTACTAGCTTCTTTATTAACATTTAAAATATAATCTTTAGTTGTCTCTCCATCTGGTGCAGTTACTCTTATAGTTACTATATTTTCTCCTGTTACAAAATCTTTATTTCCAATTACTTCATATGTTGCTTCTTCTTCATTTGGCTTAATTGTTGTAAATTCTAAAAGTTCTTTACTAGTATTTAAAGAATAAGTATCAGTATTACTATTAAATTTAGGAGTTAAAGTGTGCCCTTTTACTACTAAACTAGCAAGAGAGGCATCATTAGATTTTTTTCTCGTAACAACTATTTGATAATCTTTTTGTACTCCAGATTCTCCTATTACAAAAACTGCGATTCCATTTTTACCAACTTTTAAATTATAAGTTCCCTCACCAATTACTTGGACGTTTTCATTAAACGCTCTAGCACTTATTGTTATATCAGTTATATTATTTTCGACAGTTAATTCATAATTCAATGTATCAGGATTAAATACTGGCGTTAATTCTCCTCTATTTGTTATTAATTCTTCTAATGCCAAATTATCCGTCGTAGTTTGTTGTTTAGTGACACTTAAAGTATAAGTTTTTTTATCAATACCATTTTCTGCGGTTACTATTACTTCAATAAATTGTGGTTCATCTACTCCAAAACTACTAATATCATAAGTATAGTTACCATTAGTATCTTTTAAGCCACCTATAACTTCATATGTAGCATTTTTATCTTCTGGTATAGCCTCTATATGTAATGTATTAACACCACTTGGAACTTTTACATCATATAAAATTATTGTTTCATTAAAGTGAGGGTTTAACCCACCTTCTTCTACAAATAAGAAGCTTAAATCATCATTATCAGATTTATCACGAACTACTCTTATAATATAATCTTTTCTATTACCAGCTTCACTTACAACTGTTAAAGTTATATCATTATTACCAGTTTTTAAATTATAAGTACCATTACCTTGAACTTTAGAAGTATTAGCATTAGCAGTACCTATTATATCAATTGTATTAACTTCATATTGAACATTTATTAAATAGTTATAACCAAGTGTTATATCTTCTTGTTTTATTACTTCACTCCCCCGATTATTTTCTACTTTAAGAAGATTTAAATCATCATTAAGTTCTTTAGTAACAATTATTTTATAAGTTCTAACCTGACCTGATTCACTTGTAACATTTATTTCTATTTCATTATCACCAGTAGCTATATAATGTTTACCAACACCAGTTATTGTTGATACTTGTTCTTCTAAAACTGCAACAATATCAACATTTGTAACACTTCCATCAGCGTACACGTGATATTCATTTTTAGTTTTATCAAATTCAGGATTTAAAGTAAGTTCATTAGTTCCATTCATAACTTTTAAAGAACTAAGATAATTATTATCACTCATATTTTTTATAGCTTTAATCTTATAAACTTTATATTCTTTATTCTCAGCCGTAACTGTAATAATTATCTCATTAACTACTTTATCTAAATTATGATTACCTCTTATTGTATAAGTAGCATTACTATCTTCTGGTACTGCTATAACATTTAAACTAGTAATATCTCTATCAATATTAATTTCATATTCAAATGTTTCTTTATTAAAATTAACATTTAAAGGATAAAGAGTAACTTCTAAACTTTTCAAATAAGCATTATCAGATTTCTCACGATTAATAACTAATTTATAAGTATTAACATCACCATTTAAAGCAGTAATAATAACATCGATTTCGTTTATACCTGTTTTTAACAATTGTACTCCATTACCAGTAATAGATGCTGTTGTATCTTCTAGGGTTGTAACTATATTTACTTCACTAACACTATTTAATACATTAATAGTATAATTATTTAAATAAGGACTAAAAGTTGGTTCTAATGTTAATTCTTCAGTTCCATTCATAACTTTTAAATCTGTTAGTAAAGTACTTCTATTAACTTCTTTATAGGCATGAATAATATAAGTTCTTGTATCCCCATTTTGAGCAGTTACAGTTATAATACAATCATTCATACCAGGTATTAAATCAGTATTACCTTTTATAGAAACTTTTACATTTGGGTCTTTATCTTCAGGTATAGCTTCTACTTCATATTTATCGGCTGTTTTAGGAATAGTTACGTAATATTCATAAGTATATTTTTGAAATTCAAAATCTACAACTGGATCTGTTATTTTCAAACTTTCTAATAAATTATTCCCTGTTATATCTCTATCAATATTATAAGTAAATATTTTACTTTGTTTATCTTCACTTATCATTTCAATTAAGAAAGTATTAATACCAGGTTCTAAATTAACTTTAAAATCCTCAAGTGGAGTATCCAAATTATCTTTATATACATTAACTTCTTGATAAGGAGTTAATTTATTTACGACAAAAGTAATATTATCCGTATCATATGGATATTTAATATCATAGTTGGTTATATCTTTATCAAAAGTATAGTTACAATAAATATCGTTTAAATCACATAAATAATCATAAGTATTAGTTATATCAATAGATTTAGGATTAGGATTACTAGATGGTTCACGATTAATTGTAAGAGTATAAACTCTAATACTTCCATCTGTTGCAGTTATAACAATTTCATGTTTATTTTCTCCAGGAGGAAGCGAGATAGTTTCTACTCCTGTTACTAAAGCATCTTTGTCTTTAGGAATCGCATCAACTTTTAAAGTTAAATGAGTTTCATCTAAATTAATTTCATAATCTTCTTTTGTTGTCTCAAAAGGAATAGCAACATCACCATCATCTAAAGTAATACTATCTAAGAAATTATTATCACTTAAAACTGATAAAAGTGTTATTTTAGCAGCGCCATTACCTTCATTACCAACTCCTGTATTATAATATCCACCACTCGGATTAGGCATTGGTGTAATAGCATCCGCCTTTGTACTCCATTTATATCCTCGACCATCTATCATTAAAGTATCAGTAAAATATTTACCACTATAATGATAACTATCTTCTATTTTTTCGTAATTACTTACTTTTGGTGTGCCATCTAAATTTATAGCAATAGCACCAGCATGACCTGAAATAAATGACGAACCGCCGCCACCACCCCAAGCACCAGTGTTCGCGCCAGAGCCTCCGCCACCACCATAGTAGCCACCGCCACCACCGCCGCCGAAGCCATTAACTTTGGATCTGCCGCCATTTCCGCCGTAACCAAAACCACCTGATGTTGCTGCTACTGTGCCACTCCAAGTAGAAGCCCTGGAACCACCTGATATTTGTGTGCCACCATAACCACCATAGCCAGCATAACCACTATTATAATTTTGGTATCCCAAAAGACCTCCTGCGTGGCCTGAGGAAACAGTACCATATTCACCACTACCACCAGCAACCATTATTCTTGATTTTAAACTATCAACATTATTCCAATCGCCACCGATAAGTCTAACATCAGTCGCACCACTTCCCGATTGAGAACCAGAGCCGTTATAATTTCCTGAATCTCCACCACCATTATAACCACCAATGCAAGTTTTATCAGGACATTCTTTTCCTTGTCCTCCAACTTGGAAATACAATTTTTCTCCAGCAAGAAGCTTAATCTTTCCTTTAGTATAAGCTCCACCGACACTTACTTGCCCAGCACCCCATAACTCTATTTCATAATAACCTGAAACTGGAACTATATATTCTTGTACACTACCAGTAAAGTTTATTACTTCCTCTATTTTAGTATTTTCTTTTTTCTTAACTTTAATATTATAAATAGTATCATCTACACCATCTAAATGAGATGTTATAGTAATTAAATTTTCTTGTTCCCCTAAATACTTATTACCTAAAATTGTCACAATAGTATCTGGAAAATAAGTTTCTGTTACAAAATTAAGATTAAAAACACTATTAAATATTTCCACTTCATAATTATATTTATTAGAAGTAAAATTAAGTGGAACTGAAGTAGAAATTAATTTTAATTCTGAAGTTTTCTTTCTTTTAAAATTAAACGTATATAATTGATTCTGAGTATTATCTTCACTTTTCGCTAGAAGAGTAAGAGTTTTTTCATTAGTATCAAATTTAAAAGTACCCTCACCAGAAACAGTTTGTCCAGTAATATGGCGTATCGCTTCTAAATTAATATTATCAATTCCTGTATCAAGTTCTATATCATATTCATAAACATTTGATTTAAAATCTTCATAAACAATTCCATTTATTTTTATACCATCTAAAAATTTATAACTACTAATAGGTCTATTAACATTAATAACATAATTTATTATTGTACCATCATAATTTACTACTGAAATAGTATAACTACTATCACCGCTTGGTACTAAAAAAGTTCCTGTACCTAAAACATTAGACCATTCTTCAATAGCTTCTGCCATTATAGTAATCTCTTCTTCTTTAGTTGATAATTGTAAATTATATTCATAAACTCCACTTTCAAAGTTTGGTGTTAACGTTCCCGCACTAATTTCTAAATTAGAAAGTCCTGTTGCTTCATGACTAGCAACATATTTAATTTTTGCATAGCCATCACTTTCATTACCATGACCCTGAGGATAATTATCTCCATTCGGATTAGGCATAGCTAGTAAACTACCTACACTAGTAGTCCATTTATAACCACGACCATCAATCATTAAAGTATCAGTAAAATATTTACCACTATAATGATAGCTATCTTCTATTTTTGTATAATTATTAACTTTCGGTGTCCCATCTTCATTTATAGCAATAGCACCAGCATGACCTGATATAAATGATGAACCGCCACCACCACCCCAAGCGCCGCTTGTAGCCCCAGAGCCTCCGCCACCACCATAGTAGCCTCCACCGCCTCCGCCGCCATAGCCACTACTTCCTGAATGGCTTCCGTTTCCGCCATAACCAAAACCACCTGAAGTAGGAGTTCCTGCTCCACTCCAAGTAGAAGCTTTAGAACCGCCTGATGTTTGTGTACCACCATAACCACCATAGCCTACATAACCACTATTATAATTTTGGTATCCAATAAGACCACCTGCATTACCAGAAGATGTTCCGCTAGAACCACCGCCACCAGCAACCATTATTCTTGATTTTAAAGATTCTAAATCATTCCATTCGCCACTTACAAGTCTAACATCAGTAGCGCCACTACCGCTTGTATTTCCTGCTCCTCTATAATAGCCAGAATTACCACCACCATTATAGCCGCCTTCACCACATGGCATTACACCACACCAATTTCCTTGTTCTCCTATATAAAAGTATAATTTTTCTCCTGCTTTCAAATTAATAATTCCTTTTGTATAAGCCCCACCTGCGTTTTCAGGTCCAGCCCCCCATAACTCTATTTCATAATTACCATCCTCAGGAATTATATATTCATGTGAACCAACACTAGAGAAATCTTTTTTCACTGTTCTATTAACATTAAGTACATAATCTTGATATAAATTACTACTAATATCTTTAACTCTAATTATTATTCTATTTAAACCCAAATGTAAATTAGTTGAACCAATTATTTCATATTCTGTATTATTTTCTAATTCAACTAAAGGTGTCAAATCTTTTATTTCTCCCCCAACTTCTAAATCATAAGAAAATACATTTTTATTAAACTCAAACTCTAATTCTTGAAAACTAATACTTTTTAAAAAAGGCAATTTTCTTAAGACATTCAAAGTATAAATAGCTAAATTACCCTCATTATCTATCAAAGAAATATAATGTTTAGTATTAACTTTCAAAGTTTGATTACCAATACCCATAATATAATAATTTTCTAACTTAACACTATAATCAATATTTAAGTTTATAGAATCACTATCTATAAAAACATTATATTCATATTTTTCTGAATCAAATTCATCTTCTATAATTGCATTTTCAATATCTAAAGATTCTAAAACAGGCATAGCATATCCACTACAACCAAAGATAATAAATGATATAAATGCAAATAAAATATAACTTATTTTCTTCATAGTTTCACTTCCAAATTCTACTACTCCACTATTATCTCAATTATAACATATAACCCTCAATTATTCTACAAATCTCATCATTTTTATCGAAAAAAATAATCACTAATAACTTTACTTTCGAATAATAAAAATGACATTAACTATTACAGTCAATGTCTTCCGTAAAAAGTAGATATTAGATTGGACCTAACACTCTACTAGCTTAATATTAACGTATTTTTTAGATATATACAATTATTAATAAATATAACTTGTAGCATTTTTACTTAATAGAAAAAAATTCAAAAAAAAGTAATGCTTACTTACTTTCTTCCTCTGTTTCAAATCCACAATCTAATTCTACTTTAATTTCATAATCTGTCTTGCCATATCCTTCTTTTGGCATAATAATAACTTTAGTATTTTTAGCATCACAAACATTTTTATTATCAGGATCAACAAGTTCTGCTACTTTTCCTTTATTAGATTGTCCGTTATAACGTCCTAAATTTTCTAAATCAATTTTAATTCCTGTACTACTATATTTGCTTAAAAATGTTTTTCTTTCTTCATCATTTTTTCCAGTACGTTCATAATAATAATTCTCATAAAAATCTTTACCCATATCTTTTAAAGTATTTTCATACTGTTGTTTCTTATTAGATAAAGCATGACTTTTACCAAATAAAGTTACGGCTCCTACTATTACTATTACTACTAATAATAAAGCTACACCTGAAACAATAATAGTTTTTTTATTATCTACTATAAATTTTTTTATCACATCAAAATCAAACTTTTTATTCTTAACATTTACTTCTTTATTCATTTCTTACACTCCCTACCATAATGTTAGCACAAATCTCTAAATATGACAATAAAAATTAATAAAATATATCATAAAAAACTAAATTTATGATAGAATGTTATTAAAGGTGATACTATGTATTTAAAGACTAACAATAAAACTTATGAAATTATTATTGCCGACACTTTTTATAAAAGATTAACTGGATTAATTGGTCAAAAAAATATTAATTTTGGTATGTTATTTCCTAAATGCAATTCTATTCACACCTATTTTATGAAAGAAAATATTGATATAATTGGTTTAGACAAAAATAATGAAGTCATATATAAATATGAAAATTTAGATAAAAATCGTATTATTAAAATAAATAATGATATTAACAAAACAAGTATTTTAGAGTTACCAGCTAATTCCAGCAAAAAAATAAGAATAGGTGCTATTCTTATCTTTGAAAATAATTAATTATTCTTTAAATTCAAATATATAATCACAAATTTGAACTTCATCGCCCCGTTTTGCACCTAATCTTTCAAGTTCTTCTTCAACCCCCATACCTTTTAGTTTTCTTGCAAAACGAAGAACAGCTTCTGGTTCATTAAATCTTGTCATTTTAAATAACTTTTCTAATTCTTTACCCTCTAAAATCCATACATCACCATCTTTAGTAATAGTGTAAGGTCTTTCATTTTGAAATTTATACATTACATGGCTAAGCATCTCAGTATCATCATATAAAGGGTCATTAGATATTTTATCAAGTTTGTCTGCAAGATTATACATTAAATCATCAAAACCTATATTTGTAACTGAACTTATTGCAATTATATCCTTATCTGGATATTTAGTTTTAAAATCTTTTAAATTATCTAAAGCATTAGGCAAATCCATTTTATTAGCAAGTATTACTTCTGTTTTTTTAGCCAATTTATCATTATATTCTTCAATTTCTTTACGAATAGCAGCATAATCATCTATAGGATTTCTACCTTCTTCACTTCCCATATCTATAACATGAGCTAAAATTTTAGTACGCATTGCATGTCTTAAAAATTTATGTCCCAAACCTACTCCATTTGAAGCTCCCTCAATCAATCCTGGAAGATCTGCCATAACAAAACTTCTACCATCTCTTAATTTTACAACTCCTAGATTAGGAGATAAAGTCGTAAAATGATAACTAGCTATTTTAGGAGTGGCCGCACTTATTTTAGACAAAATAGTTGACTTACCAACACTAGGAAAACCAATTAATCCAACATCAGCAATCATTTTAAGTTCAACTTTTAATATTTTTTCTTCTCCAGGCTCACCAAGTTCACTAAATTTAGGCGCCGTATCAGTTTGAGTTTTAAAAGCAACATTACCACGTCCACCGCGGCCACCTTCAGCGACAACCACTTCAGTTATATCCCCAACTAAATCTGCTATTACTAAATTAGTACTTTCATCTACAACCGTTGTTCCTTCTGGAACTTTAATAATAATATCTTCAGCTGATGCTCCATTTCTATTTTGACCACTACCATTTTCCCCTTTTTTTCCTTTAATGATTTTCATATATCGTAAATCAATTAAAGTTTTAAGACCTTTATCAACTTGAAAAATAATGCTAGCTCCTTTTCCCCCATTACCACCATTTGGTCCACCCATTGGTTCACATTTTTCTCGACGAAAAGAAGTACAGCCATCGCCACCTTTACCTGCTATCACTTTAATTGTAAGTTCATCTACAAACATATTATCACCTATTCTTTTTCTTCTGTTACCTTTATTTTAATATCTTCAAAAACAGCAATTTTATCTTTTTTTAATTTACCATCTTTAAAATAATATTTATATTCAATTAATTTAAGTTTCTTTTTTTCTTTTTTTTCTTCTAAAGCAAATATTTCATTACCATCTATCCTAGCCAAAGTTTTATTATCTAAATCATAATAATTATTAAATTCATGCTCCCCCATTAAATAATCTTTACTAGTATCACTAACAAGAATTCCTTTATCATTAATAATATCTCCATTATTATTAATTAAATAATAATGATGTTTAATAGAATCATCAACTATACCCACATTTACTAACAAATATTCTGTCTCATTTTCTTTCAATATTTGAAAAGAAGATTCACTAATTTTAATATTATCATTTATTTCTTCGTTTAAGAAAATATCATGAATTCTTTTTACTTCTTCTGGAAAAGCCACTTCTCTTTCCAAACTTTTTTTACCATCAAAATAAACATATAAAAGAACATATAAAGAACTATCATATTTAGTTAATAATTGATATTCCATTTTTACTTTATGTTTTTCATTATTTAAATAAATATTATAAATTTCAGATAAATTAGATTCTGTTTCATTTGAAGTAACTTTTTCGATTGTTTTTTTTATTTCTTTTTTAGGTTCTTTTTTCAAGCCATTATTATCTAAAACATAAATAGTTCCCCAAACAATTCCTGTAAGCGCAGCGATTAAAATTAAAACACTAAAAATCCATTTAAACCATTTTAAATATTTCATAAAAATTCCTCTTTTGTTATATTATATCAAAGGAACCCATATTTTAAAACAATAAAAGAAAAAAAATCACTATACAAATAGCAATTTATTTAAAAATATTAAATAGTTTTGTTTTCCCTGAACCACTACTATTAAGTCTCGAGAACCCAAGAGCTACTAAAAAATCATCTAATACTTGTTCATGCTCTTTTTTATCATCTAAATAAGGTATATTAAAGAACACATTTGATTTAGATTCATTTTCAAAATCACTAACATCTTTAGCATTTAATACACTTTTATTTAAAACTACTTTTTTATCTTTAAGTTTTTCAAAAGCATCTCTATCTCCTCGAATTAATTTATTAAGTTTAATAAGGCCAGGTTCAATAAGATAAATAACTTCATTACACAAATTAACTTGACCTGTAGAATTTAAATCTAAAAGAATAACTTCTGCTTCTGGATTATTAGCTATATGATAAGATAAATCTAAAGCAGTAGTTGATTTTAAAGCTGGATCATTTAAATATTTAAAATCTTCACTATCAACTTCTAAAGCTACAACATTATAGGCAACTTCAAGATGTCTTTTTAACATATAAACTAAAGTAGTAGCTCCTGCATGAGCAGTTACATTTTTAAAACCAATTATCCTAAGTCCACCTGAACCTGTTCCAGAAAAAGAATCAAAAGAAGTATTTACTACTGAATCATTACCACTATCACTATTATTTAAATTATGATATTGAGCAACATCTTTATATGAATTAGGATTATCAATTAAAAATTTAACCGCATTAATATTTCTTGTAAAATTATATATTCCCATTGAAACTAACCCTGATAAATAGCTTCCACTATTAACCATCGCTGAATCATCTAAAAGTATTATTATTTTACTCATATCAAAATTAACTGATAATTTTTGAATATTTTTAATATTTTGATAACCTTTAATAGCGGTTATATCAATAATCATTTTATTAAAGTAAAAATTAGTAAAAATATTTACAAGTTCTTCTACTTCAAACTCTCCATTAATGCTTTTAATAACATCAATATCAAGAGTTGCTAACATATTTTGATATTTATTTGAAACAATTACATTCATAATTTACCTCCATAATTTTATATTCTTGAACTATATAACTATATCTAAAATCTTTTATATTAATTTGCTTGCCAATCTGCTATTAATGTTATATTGCTTGTTACTGGGCTAGAAAAATCATAAACACTTCCATTTAACTTCCATCCCTTAAAAGTAAAACCATTTCTAACAGGATTTCCAGGTTTTACAGCTCTAGCTCCAGAAGAAACTTGTTGACCAGGAACCGGTGTAGACCCTCCATTAACATTAAATCTAACAGTAAAAGTAGCTTCTTGGTTATTATCACCACTTCCAACTCCACCACTACTACCATCAACAGCCATCGCATATTTAATATCATCTTTAGCTTGAAAGTTAGCAGTTGAACCTTTTATTGTAAATTGGGATATATTCCCTATAACAGGAAGATTAAATCTATAAAATAGAGTAATTTGATAATAATGAGAAGTATTCGCTCCTTTATATTTTTTTACACAATAATAATAATTTTGACCACTTTGAGTTTCTTCAAGTTCATTACTTTCTAAATCATATGCTCCATACATTCCTTGTTGCTCAGAACAATTACCTACAGTTCTATATCCAGCACCTATAAGATAATTATTTAAAAGTGTAATAGACTCCTCATTTAATCCTTGATATTTCTCAATTAATGATAATGCTTCATTTTTTACAGATACACTTTTATTATAATCAAGTGTTAAAATAATATATCCTGCAAAAAGAAAGATAAATAAAAGCATTAAGCCAATAAGCCAGCTTCCACCAATAGACTGTCTCATAATTTATCCCTCACTTTAACTACACCAATCATATTTAATATCCAAAACAGTACATTCATTAGGAGCATAAACTCTTGCAGTCTCTCCATTTATTGAAAAATTAAATAAACTTCCGAATACTGGCAAATCTAGTTGCCAAAAAACTTTTACTTGATAATATAACGCATTTGGAAGTTCAGAGTTTCCATTCGCAGGTATTCCTCTTATACAAAAAGCCGCTCTATCTCCCGAATTTGCAAGTTCTCCAGTTCTTGTATAACCGACAAAATCCTCACCACAAGTCCCAAAACTTCTATAATTAGTTTCTCTAAAATAATCTGTTACTTGTTCCACGAAATTATAACAATTATTGGAATTACTTGGTGTATCAGAAGAACAAACTCCTCCTTGATTTCTTATAATGTTAATAAGTTCATTTTTAACATTATATGCCTTAGAATAGTTAATTGATAGACTAATATAACCCGTGAAAATAACTACAAATGCTATAACAATTGTAAATAATGAAAAGCCACCTACTGCCTCTTTCAAATTATATCACCTAATCATTTAACCTTTCCAAGCGCATGTAATTTTTTTATTTCTATCTTCTTTAAAATAGCATTCTACAGTTGCTCCGTGATAAGAACATTTACCATTTGCATCATATTCTGGACACAAACAAATCGCATCATCACATCTTGTATCATGTTTAAACTGCATTTTAATATTAGGCCAAATAAAAGAAAAAAATAAAACAGACAATACAGCTATAATTAAAACTATTACTATTGTCATATTAGCTTCACCCATCGCCTGCTTCATCTAAAATCCTCCTAATTCAGTCTATTTATTTCCAGCAACATACTCTGGATTTTTGCACTTAATAGTTTCTTCTTTAGCATTATCTCCTTCGCCCTCATAATATGTACATTCACACATAGCACTATCACAAGGTGGGCATACAGCTGCATTACATTTAGTTGTACTTTGTAAATTATTTCTTATCGCTGGCCAAACAAAAGCATAAAAGAATGCTGCTACTGCTGCTATTGCAACAACTGTAATAACTGTCATATTTAATTCTCCAGTCGCTTCCTTCATAAATATCTTCCTCCTTTTATCATTTATATATTTTATTATAACTAATTTTTAGCAAAATATCAACAACCTGATTGAAAAAATTGTAAAATATCCTAAAACTATTGTCTCCAAAATTAATTTATGATAATATAAAAAAAGAATGGAGCCTACAAAATGAAAGAAGAAACAAAAGAAATAACTGAAATTATAGAAAAAGAGCCTAATAAAATAATTGAATTTTTTAAAGGTATTAGTACTATTATTTTATATTTTGTTTTTGCTTTAATTGGTGGTACAATCTTTGGTAATTATTATGAAAGTTCTAATAAAATAATCGCTGGACTATCTCAACTTGGAACATACACAATTATGTTATTAGGTTTATGTTTTATATATCGAAAAAAACTTCTAAATGACTTTAAAACTTTTAAAAAAGATAACATTAACATTGCATTAAAAAACTGGTTATGTGGTTTAGGAATAATGTTTATCAGTAATATATTTATATCTTTTATAGTTGGAGATATCGCTGCTAATGAATCAGCTAATCGTGAATTATTAAATAATCTCCCTATTACTAATATGATAACTATGATAATAATTGGTCCATTAATTGAAGAAATAACTTTTAGAATATCATTTAAAAAAGCTTTTACTAAATGGTATACATTTGCTATAGTAACTGGTTTACTATTTGGTCTAGCCCATATAGCAGAATATACATTATTAGAATTATTATTCATAATACCTTATGGAGCATTAGGTTTCTTCTTTGCTAAAGCAATTTATGAAACTAACAATATATATACAGGATACATAGCCCATTTATTCCATAACTCTTTATGTATACTATTAATAATATTATTTTAGGTGTTTTATGAAAAAAGAAAATAGACATACTGGAATAAAAATATTATTTAGTTTTTTAATCATCACCATTTGTTTTTATCTATATGGTCGCTTTATTAACCCCTATTCTTTAAATGTTAAAGAAATAGCTATAAACGATAAAAATTTAAATAATGATTATAATGGTTTAAAAATAGTTCAGTTTTCCGATTTACATTATGGCCGTACAACAAATGAAGACACTTTAAAAAAATTAGTAAAAGAAATAAACGAATTAAAACCTGACATAGTTATATTTACTGGAGACTTATTTGACAGCAAAAATATCAATAATAAAGATGAAGATAAAATAATTAAATATTTTTCTCAAATAGAATCTCAAGTTTTTAAATTTGCCTGTTTAGGAGATTATGATTTAAAGAATGAAAATAGAGTCAAAGGAATATTAGAAAATAGTAATTTTATTGTTTTAGATAATACTTCTAAATTAGTATATTATGAATCTAAAACCCCTCTTAATTTTATAGGAATTACTAACGATGAAAAAATAAATGAATTATATGATAACGAATATTTTAATATAACAATCATGCATCAACCAGATTTAATAAATAAGTTAGATAACACTTCTATTGTCTTCGCTGGGCATTCTCTAGGTGGTCAATTCAGAATTCCTTTTATAGGTGGCATTAGAAAAAAAGATGGCGCCGAAACTTACATAGAAAGCTATCACAAAGTAAAAAATACTAAGTTATATATATCAAACGGTATAGGAACTGAAGATATAAGTTTAAGATTTTTTAACTCTCCTTCTATAACTTTATATCGTTTATATTCAAATTAAAACCTCAAGAAACAAATCTTGAAGTTTTTTATTTTCTAGTTAATATATCACCATATTTTCTTTTATTATGTTCATCATGAGTTGCATTTGTCCAATCCCGCATTTCTTTAGTCATTATTTGAATTTCTGTATTAAATGCCCAATTATCATAAAAGCAATTAAACGCTTGATAGCCAGTACTTTTAGGATTATTAAAAAAATCAACAACCCTACTTGGTTCAAAATAATCATTTAATAGCGCAAAAACTTTATAAACATCTCTTTCTGTATCAACAGATATTCTAAAACCTAATATATCTGGAACATCAAATAACTCACAAGATTGATTTCTTTCTTTAAATAAAAGTTGTTTTTGATGTATTTTTTCTAAACTTTTTACTCTAAATTCCATTTGATAAGGAACACCAGACTGACTTAAAATATTTATTAAAATATCTTTAATTTCTTCTATTTCTAAAGAAAACAAACCCTCTAAATATTCTTGTTTAATATTCATAAACTTTCTCCTTTTTTAAAGCTAGATTATTATAACATAAATACTTTCGTTTAACAACATAATACATATTCTTAATTCTATTATAAAATAAAATAGATATTACTAAGTAACATCTATTTTTCAAATTGTGAATTATATATTTTTGCATAAAATCCTTTTTTCTTTAAAAGTTCATCATGTTTACCTATTTCCACAATATCTCCTTCATTCATAACTAATATTAAATCAGCATTTTTAATAGTTGATAATCTATGAGCAATAATAAATGAAGTTCTTCCCATCATTACTTTATCCATAGCTTTTTGAATTAATTCTTCTGTTCTTGTATCAACATTACTAGTTGCCTCATCCAAAATTAATATTTTAGGATTAGCAAGTATTGCCCTGGCAATAGTCAGAAGTTGTTTTTGCCCACCACTAATATTACTAGTTTCTTCATTTAAAATCATATTATAACCATCAGGTAAAGTTCTAATAAAATAATCAGCATTAGCTGTTTTAGCTGCATCAATTACTTCTTTATCACTGGCATTCAAATTACCATAACGTAAATTATCTAAAATAGTTCCATTAAATAACCAAGTATCTTGTAAAACCATTGCAAATACGCTTTCTAATTCACTACGTTTATAATCGGTAATATTTTTACCATCCAGTAAAATCTCCCCACTATTAAGTTCATAAAAACGCATTAAAAGTTTAACAATAGTAGTTTTACCTGCTCCTGTTGGACCAACAATCGCAATTTTTTCACCAGCATTAATTTTAGCATTAAAATCTTTAATAATAATTTTATCTTCATTATAACCAAATTTAACATTTTTAAATTCCACATTACCTTCTACACTAGTAGCTTTTAATTTACCATTATCAATATATTCACCTGTATCAAGAAAATTAAATACTCTTTCACTAGCTGCAATCATAGATTGAATTTGACTAGATATTTGCGCTAACTGTGCAATAGGATTAGTAAATTGTTTTGAATATTGAATAAAACTTTGAATATTACCAACAGTTATTTTACCCTTTACTGCAAGTATTGCTCCAACTATTGCAATTATAGCATAATTTAAATTACCAACAAAGTTCATAATCGGATGCATTAAACCTGATAAAAATTGTGATTTAAATCCTGCTTCAAATAATTTCTTATTATCTTTATCAAACATTGTAATAGTTTTATCCTCAGCATTAAAAGCTTTAATAACTGAGTGTCCACTAACCATTTCTTCTATTTCTGCATCAACTTCAGCTAAATATTTTTGTTGATTAACAAAGTGTTTTTGACTTTTCTTAACAATCAGCATAACAATAATAGAAGCAACAGGAAGAACTAAAGCTGTTAAAATAGCAAGTGTAACATTAATTGAACACATCATTACAAATATCCCAATAATAGTTACAATAGAAGATACAAGTTGAGTCGCTGAGCTATTTAAATTTAATTGAATTGTATCAATATCATTAGTAATAATTGATAAAATATCTCCTGTGTTTTGTTTATCAAAATAACTCATTGGCAGTTTATTAAGCTTTTGTGAAACTTCTTTTCTAAGTCTATAACTTGTTCTTTGACTAACACTAGTCATAATTAAACTTTGAACATAACTAAAAAGTGCACTAATTACATATAAAATTCCTAATGTAATCAAAATATTTTTAATAGTATTAAAATTAATACCACCAGTCCCACTAATCTTTAAAATTAAACCATTAAATATTTCCGTTGTCGCATTACCAAGTATTTTAGGAGATATAATTGCAAATATTGTACTACCAATAGCAAAGATAAATGATAAAATAATTAATATTTTATATGTTGATACTCTTTTTAACAATTTATTTAAAGTACCTTTAAAATCCTTTGCTTTGTCTACTGAACTAGGACCTCTTCTTGCCATTATAATTCCTCCTCTCTAAGTTGTGATAAAGCTATTTCTTTATATACATCACAAGTTTTAAGAAGCTCTTTGTGCGTACCACTACCAACAACTTCTCCTTCATTAAGAACAATTATATTATCAGCATTCATAATAGTACTTATTCTTTGAGCTACAATCAAAATAGTAGCATCTTTAGCATGCTTCTTTAAATTTTTTCTTAAAGCAGCATCAGTTTTAAAATCAAGCGCACTAAATGAATCATCAAAAATATAAACTTCCGGATTTTTAGCTATAGCTCTCGCAATAGAAAGTCTTTGTTTTTGACCACCACTTACATTCGCTCCACCTTGTGAAATATCACTATCAAATTTATTATCTTTCTTATCAATAAATTCTAAAGATTCACTAACACTAGCACACTTTTTCATTTCATCTAAAGAAAGATTATCATTACCAAGCATTAAATTAGAAGCTATAGTTCCTGTAAATAATATCCCTTGTTGTGGAACGTATCCAATTCTATTTCTAAGTTCTTTAATATCAGCATCTTTTATATTTACTCCATCAAAAATTATTTCTCCTTCTGTAACATCAAAAAATCTTGGTATCAAATTAATTAATGTTGACTTACCACTACCAGTTGAACCAATAAAAGCAGTTGTAGTTCCTTTATCAGCTTTAAAACTAATATTTTTAAGCATTGCTTCATCAGCATCAGGATATTTGAAAGTTACATTTTTAAATTCAATTGTTCCACTTTTATCTTCATCAAAACTAATAGGATTTAAATTAGATACAATACTTATATCTTTATTTAATATTTCTTTAACTCTTTTTAAAGAAACTAAAGCTCTTGGAAGCATAACTGATACCATTGAAATCATTAAGAAAGACATAATAATTTGCATTGTATAAGTAATAAAAGCGAGTAAACTTCCTACTTGTAAAGTACCAATATCAATTTGTTTAGAACCATACCAAATAATTAAAATACTAATTATATTCATTACAAGCATCATACTTGGCATCATAATATTCATTAATCTATTAATAAATAAGTTAGTTTTTGTTAACTTTTGATTAGCTTTATCAAATCTTTTTTCTTCATGTTTTTCTGTTCCAAAAGTTCTAATAACTGGCATACCAGTAATAATTTCTCTTGAAACCAAATTCATTTTATCAATTAATTTTTGCATACTATTAAATTTAGGCATAGCAAGAGCAAATAAAATACTAATAAGAATTAGAATACAAATTAAAGCAACAGCAATTAACCAATTAAGAGGATTATCAAATACTTTCATAAAAGCACCGATACCCATAATTGGAGCAAAAACGACAATTCTAAGAAGCATCACAAAAAAGTTTTTAATTTGTTCAATATCATTAGTTGACCTAGTAATTAAACTTGAACTGCCAAATTCTTTAAATTCAGCTAAACCAAAATTCATTATTTTAGTTACAACAGCATTACGTAAAAAATAACTAATTCTAGCTGCAAGCTTACTGACTAAGTAACCAACAATAATTGCAATAATCATTCCAAGTCCAGCAATAGCTAACATTCCAATACCTTTATTATATATATAATTCATTTGATATTGTTCCATATCAATACCAACTTGACTATATATAGATTTAACTGCTATCGCACCATAACCATTAAGCATTGAATCTTGCAAATTATCAAAATTGCTTTTGATATTATTAATTATTTGTGTAAAACTTTCCTTATCTAAACTCATTAACCATTGAAGTAAATTAGCTCCTTCTGTAATAGGTATATTTAATTCTTTAACTATTTGTTCATTATTATTATAAAACATTGAAGCAATAATCATTGGTTTAATAATTTTTTGTTCCAGTAATTCTAATTGTTCATCATTTAACTTTTTTAACACATAAATATTTTCTTTTTCTAATAAAGGATAATCTTTAATCATTTGCTCACGGTCTTTACCACTTAAATTATCTTTTATTATTAAATCATAGCTAGTAATAATTCCTACATCTTCTCCACTTATTTTAATGATACCTTCATATATATCTTCACTAAGTACTTCAGGAACATTACTACTTATTCCACTTTGACCAATACCATTATTTATAATATCCGAAGTATATTGTGGCAATTCCAAATCACATAAAGCTTGTACAACTAATAAAAGAATAACCACAATTATCGGTAAGATAAATAACTTCATTTTATTATTTTTCAAATATATCCCTCCAATTTATTTTATTAGTCATAGAACTAATTATAACACATAAAAACATTATTTGTCTTTAAAAAATTAAAAAAACTAATCTATTTCTAAGACTAGTTTTAATACATCTTCTTCAGGTATTCTATTTTCTTCAGCTAATTCTCTGCAATAATAATTCCCAGTTGGTTCTTCTAACTGATAAGATGGTAAATGCTTATCAGGAATATAATTAAAATTCAAATAATTATGACTAGGAACTCCACTATAGAACATATCTATAGCAGCTTGATAGCCAACTAAATCAATACGTCCTAAATATTTCTTATAAGAACCACTTTCATAAACACTAAATTGGCTAGGAGCTATAAATTGATAATAAATACTATACCCAGCATTTTCTCCAAAAACTTTATTTATATCTCTAACATAAGGGTCACTATGAGTACGATTATCAATTGTACTTGCTACTCTATAAGCTTCATCATAACAATTTGGATCACCACAAGATTCAGATACACAACCAGCACAAACTGCATCTAACTGATCATAAGTATATCCTTCTCTCTCCATTATTACTTGCATCTTTTCTGGATAAGATAATTCACACATAGAATATAAGTAATCTGAAGCCTTTTCAACATTATCAACCACTGCATTTGCTACATCTCTAACATTATTAAGTACTTGACGTGTTTTATAAGCTACTATTGCTTTTCTAACAGGAACAGACACATTGTTTAATAATACATCTCTTGATGTTTTATCAAAGGAAACACTTGAAGACATAGATATATTATTTGAATTATTTCTTTTACATGAACTTGAAGGCAAAGACAATAATGTTGTTAATGCTAATGCACAACAAAAGCTTTTTTGTAACCTCAATAGCTTACGATAAAAACGTATTTCATCTAAATTCATTTTTCTCCCCCTCTTTTTACAACGTTTATTGATTTTAACATAAATAAAATAAATTGTCAAATTTTTATAACTAGGAAAATTTTTTTCTGAAGTGCAACATTTAGTCATTGAAAAAGACATGAGAATAAATTACAATATCTTTTGCTTAGAAAGAAAGGAAATATTCTCATGTCTAATTCAAATAATAAAACAAAATCAAAGAAAAATCAATACAAACATTTAACTATTGATGATCGTGCTAAAATTCAAACTTTAATTGAACAACTAGATAATAATGGTAAAAGAATTTATTCTAATACTTATATTGCTAATTATTTAGGCGTTCATAAATCTACTATTACTAGAGAACTTAGAAGAATAAAATCTAAAGTACATTTAAAAACTGGTACTATTACAAATAAGCCTTATAATGTTAGAGATGCTCAAGATGATGCTGATTTTAAAAGAGGTTTATCTAAAGCTTTATATATTGTGGAACAATTTCCTAAATTAAAAAAGTATATTGAAGACAAAATATTAATTGATAAATGGGATCCTGATGTAATCGCAGGATATATTGAATCACATGAACCATATCGGAAAATTTTCTTATGAAGTGCAACACTTAGTTATTAAATAAGACAAAGAAAAAAGCAGCTATAGCTACTTTTATCTGCTTATTAATTAATTTAAAGCGTCTTTTAATTTGCTTCCTGCTTTGAATGAAGCAACAGTCTTAGCAGGAATTTTAATAGCTTCTTTAGTTAAAGGATTAATTCCTTCACGAGCTGCACGTTTTTTAGCGCTGAAAGTACCAAATCCAACTAAAGCAACTTTACCTTCTTTTTTAAGTCCTGTTTGGATACCTTCTAACATAGCATCTAAAGCACGACCAGCTTCAGCTTTTGACATATTTGCTTTTGCAGCGATAAATTCTACTAATTCAGTTCTTGACATAATATTACCTCCCTTTCAAAAACCTTATTTATAAGGCCATTTACCTTACATATTAAGGTTATCAAAAATATCCCCTAAAATCAAGGAATTTTCGCAACTTTTTTATTTTTTTTGCAAAAATTCCTCAAATTTTAGCTAAAAGTAATTTTCAAATGAAAAAAGAACTAAATATTATAGTTCTCTGGTTCAATTTCATCTGTTTTAATAGTAGGTAAATCAATCTTATTTGGTAAATCTATTCCAGTTTTTACCACTGGTTTTACAGGTTCATTTACATAAACTGAACTAAATTGTGTAACCGGTTTAGAAACCACTTCATCAATTGGAGTTACCTTAACATCTTCATAATGATTATTAGTACTATTTTCAAGTTCATCTAATTCATCAGATATAGATTTAGCTAAAGCATCAAAATCAACACTTGGCACTTCAATTTCATCTGCCACTGGTTTTTCAATTGGTTTATAATAAGTATCAGCCACAACAGGTTCCACAATTGTTGGAGTTGGACTTACTGGCGTAACAATTGGTTTTACTTCCTCTACAATAGGAGCAACATTTATAGGCTCTTCTGGAATAGTAATTCTTATTGGCTCAATTGCTTTTGGTTCTACTGGAGCATCATAACTAGTTGTATCTAATCTAATTGGTTCTATATTTCTCATTGGTTCAACAACAATTGGAGTTGACTCCTCATTTATTACTGGACTAACTGGAATATCAATAGATTTTACTTCTTCAGTTGGTACTTCGACAAATTGTTTTGGTTCATAATCATAACTTATTGGCGCAATTGGAGTTATAGGCTCATCATTATAATTAATTGGTGCAACAGGCACTTCATTAATCACTGGCTCTATTGTTTCCACAACTGGAGTAGGTATAACTGGTGTTTCGTTTGTTATAATTGGCACTTCAGAAACTGGAACAACAGGAACTTCAACTGGTGTTGAAACAGTTGTCTCTTTAAAAGTATTATCTGCATTATTCTTTTCTAATTCTTTAGTAGACTCTAACCTTCTCTTTTCATCTCTTTTACCAAAAAATAAAACAATTAAAAATGTAACCACAAGAAATGATATAACTGCAAATAGACCTATACCAAAGTAATTGCTTTCATATAATTTATCAAGGAAATTCATTCCTAACACCACCTTTTATTCTATTAATAAGTCTAACATATATATATTCTAAAATCAAGAAAAAATGTAAAGTTTTTTTCTTTACACAAATTTTACTATCAAACACTTTACTAACTATCAATTTCCAACTTAAAAAGAAGCCAAGCTTCTTACATAAATTTATTCATTTGATTCATTACTTGTGTAACTTGTTTTTTACTAGGCTTTCTTCCCATTTGAGTCATCATAACCTCAATCATTTTTTCATTTATTGGCGGATTCTTTTTTAAATATTTTTTCATTATAAATCTAGCTAAGAAAAATCCAATAATTAAACCTGCTACTAAACCAATTATACACCATAATATTTGTCCCAACATAGTTATCTCTCCTTAATGATTATATTTTACTATATTCTTTAATTTATTACAAGCTTAGAAGTTCGTTTACCCAAAAATAATCTTTATTTTTAAAATCACAAACGAATAAATTATTATACTCTTTAAGTTCATTTAAAAATGTTGGTTTCGTAATATTACTTTCCAATAATAAAAATGCTTTATTAACTACTAACATTGAATCTTCAGGCACATATTTATTTTGAATACGATGTACATTATGAAACTTAGAATAAAAATCATTATCTTTAGATTCACCAAAAATCTTATTATTTATTTTACTCTTATCAAAAGGACTAGCAATTTGATTAAATAAATCATAAGCCATATCAGCATCATTACAGTCAAAACTATGAATATCTTCCATCGCTCTAAATAAATGATAAGGATTATTTTTCATTAAATTATAAAAACTCTTATTAATATTAAATATATAAAAAGTACGCATATTTTCATCACCTGTATATAGATTATCACATAAAGAATGCGAACTTTGTCGAATCATGTCGACACCCTTGTTTTTTTGCAATTTTTTTTACACTCCTGTCTTTAAATGATGTTTTCGCAAATAAATTTTTCTTAAAAAATCTACTGGAAAAACAGTTAACGCAAGTAATAAAACAATAAAGAATTCTTTAGCTGTTAAACCATATGTCCGAAATAGTTCTCCCCCATTATAAATTAAATAAACTTGAACTAATAAAATAAAAGCGATAATAACAATAAAAACTTTATTCTTTTTTAAATTAGCCAAAATATTTATTCTTTCGCTTCTTGCATTAAAAGCATTAAAAACCCCAATAAAAATAAATAAAGCAAAATAAGCCGTCATCAAATATTTATAGTTTTCTCCAGTTCTAATAAACTCTCTTACAATCGGAAGTTTTAAAAACAAAATACAAATTATCGCGGAATACAAACCTGTAAATAATACTTCTCCAATCATATAAGAATTAACAATAGGTTCATCTTTACTTTTTGGTGGTTCATGCATAAAACTCTCTAGTGCTGGTTCAAAAGAGAAAGCAAGCCCAGCAAAAGTATCCATAATCATATTAAGCCACAACATTTGAATAATAGTTATTGGTGTATTAATACCAATAAAAGGTCCAATTATTGATAAAATTAAAGCACACATATTAACAGTTAATTGATAAATAATAAATTTTCTAATACTTTTAAAAATAGTTCTACCATATAAAATAGCTTTACTAATTGACAAAATATTATCATCTAATATAACAATATCACTAGCTTCTTTGGCAACTTCCGTTCCACTACCCATTGCAAATCCTACATTAGCTTTTTTTAGTGCAGGCGCATCATTTACTCCATCACCAGTCATTCCAACAATTAAATCCATTTCTTCTAAAATTCTAACTAATCTTGATTTATCAGTAGGTAAAGCTCTAGCAACCACTCTAAGTCTAGAAACACATTTTTTTAAATCTTCATCTGATAATTTAGATATTTCATCACTAGTAAGAACAATACTATCATTATCAAGTAAACCAACATCACTAGCTATAGCCATCGCTGTATTTTTAGCATCCCCTGTAATCATAATCATATTTATACCAGCACTTTTAATTAAAGAAACCCCTTCTTTAGCTTCATTACGAAGTTCATCTTTAATTGCGACTAATCCTATTAAAACTAAAGAACTATTTTTTTCATAACATAAAGCTAAAACTCTAATACCTTTTTTTGTAAGTATATCTATCGTTTTAGTTATAATTTTTTTATTAAGAATAACTTTTTCTTCTCCCATTTTATTCAAATAATAGACTATATTAGGAAGTAACTTTTCAATTGCTCCTTTAACATAAACATAACCATTATCTAGTTTTGTTTTACTAAATTTATCTTGACTATTAAAGGGAACTTTTTCTACAATTCTTCTTTTAATATTATTATCTTGACCTATAAAATTTAAACAAGCTTTATCAGTTAAATTTCCTCCTGTTGGAATTCCTTCATTATTAAATACACTTTCATTATTATAAAATAAACATTCATATAATTTCTCATAATAATTAGAATAAATCTTAATATCTTTTTTACTTCTAAAATGGGTATTATCTCCTGTAATAACTTCACTAACCTCTAAATGCCCTTTAGTAAGAGTACCTGTTTTATCAGTTAAAAGTACATTTATACTACCCGCTGTTTCAATACCCACTAATCTTCTTACTAAAACATTATTTTTAAGCATACGCTTCATATTACTAGAAAGAACCAAAGTTATCATCATTGGTAGTCCCTCTGGGACTGCTACAACAATTATAGTCACACTAAGAGTAAGGGCATATATTAAATGATTAAACATAACATGAAAATCGGTAATGGTTTTTAAAATTAAATTAACATCAAAATTATTATCAATAACTATAACAGAGAATAAATAAGAAATAGTCACTAAAGCTGCACCTATATATCCTAATCTACTTATTAATTTAGCAAGACCAGTAAGACGTATTTTAAGAGGTGAAGTTGGTGGTTCTTCTGAAACTTCTCTAGCTAAAGCTCCATAAATAGTTTTATCACCTACTTCTGTAACTAACATATAAGCATTTCCATTATAAACAACTGAACCTCGCATAACTTTATTTTTATCAAGTATATTATTAGAATTAATTGGTGGATACTTCTTAGCTTCCTTAGCTTCTCCATTTAAACTAGATTCATCAACACTAAGTTCACCTTTTATTATATAACCATCCGCAGGTATTTTATCTCCACTTCCAAGAACTACTATGTCTTTCACTACTACTTCTTCTATGGGAATTTCTTTTAAAATATTATCTCTTATTACTTTAACTTTTATTTTTGAAGATTCTTCTTGTAATCTTCTAAAAGCTGCTTCACTCCCATATTCTGAAATAGTTGAAATAAAAGAAGCTAAAAAGATTGCTATTAAAATACCTAAAGTTTCAAAATAATCAAAATCTTTAAAAAGAAAAACTACTTTTATCGCTAAAGCTACTAAAAGAATTTTAATTATTGGGTCTCCAAGAGATTCTAATAATAGTTTAAAAAAGCTATTATGTTCTGAATCTGTGATACTATTATTTCCATATAATTTTCTATTTTTTTCTACTTCCACTTGTGTTAATCCTTGCATGAGTGCTTGTCCCTCCAATTAATATATATGAGAAAATAAAAAAAATAGCACTATTTTCTGCTATTTAAATCAATAATTAAATTACCATTTCGATAATTTTCTAAAACAAACATATAAACTAAATCAAACATCGGTAAATCATTTAATATTATATACTTTTTAACTATACTATCTTCATATGGATCTACACTAGAAGTAATCATACCTGTAAGAGGACGTATTCTAGCTTTATTTTGAAGTAAAAATTTTACTATTACCTGTTTAACTTCATTATCATATCCTTGAAGAATATTAATAAAAGTATCAATAGGTAATCTAACCATTCTAAAATAATCTAAAATATTAAATTCTCTTAATACTCCATTTTCCAAAATACCATTATTTATATAAAAAACCATGGACTCAATTATATTTTCATCCAAATAAGCAATTTTACTATTTCTTCTAACTAAATATAAATCATATAAGGGCGCATCATACATTTCTATTAAAGTTAAATAACGATAAAAAGTTTCTTCACCCAATTTTTTTAGAAAAGCAGGAATCCATTTACTACCATATACCATTTCTGTAATAACTTTCTTAGCTTCCCAAAAAACTTCTTCATCAAAAGGTTCTTTTTTCAATCTATTTTTTAATCTTCTTCTAGATTTTTCTTTCATAGCAATATATTCTTGCATTCTTTGAATTATTTTATTATAAACTTCATCTCTCATATCTTCTTGAATAAAACTTTTTACATAAATTTCCACATAATTTTTTCTAAGAAAATCCCAAGATATCTCTTCTTTTTTTAAATAATTAGATATATCTTGATAAGAAAAATTATTTAAAAACATATCACAAGCTAATTTATATTTTGCCAAATCCTCATTTGTTCTATTTCTCATTCCTTTTCGTCTATATTTATACACTATTCTTTTCGCATTAACTACAGGTATATTATATTTATCTTCCATTCTTTTTGCTATCTCTTCATCACTTAAATCATCTTGATAAAATTCAGAAACTATTTCATATAGAATACTTCTAAAAATTGCCCTTTCCTCCTCTGTTGCAAAGTTTCTTAAATAATAAAGAACATTATTAAAATTATTCCCTATTTTACTACTTATAAAATTCCGAAAATCTTCTGTCATTTCAAATCTATTAAAAAAAGCAATAATATCTCCTTTAGATAGCTCTAAATATTTCTTCAAATAAACTTTTACTAAATCCAAAAACAATTTATAATTTATTCCCAAATTATGGTTCTATAATAAATAGTGTTGGTGAAAAAAACTGACACTATTTTTTTAATTC
>CARJCM010000010.1 GCA_948999435.1 uncultured Bacilli bacterium | reverse complement strand
TATTCCAATATTCACTTTCACCATCAATTAATTCTTTAATAGCTAAGTCTGTAGTATTACTTCTACGAACTAATTCTCTAGTATATCTATATGTGATATATTTCTTAGCTAAAGCATATTTTCCAATAGCCATTAATTTCATTTCAATTATGTCTTGAATATCTTCAACTAAAATTCTTTTTTTACCTAAACCTTCAATATATTTAATAATATTTTTAATTTGTGTACCAGAGGCTTGTTCATCATCTTCAACCTCTTTATTAGCCTTTAATATAGCTTCTTCTATCTTTTCTGGACTATAATCTACCATATGTCCATCTCTTTTAATAACTTTCATATTACTTCCTCCACTTTCTCTATTGCACGATAAGTGTAACACTTTTTCATTAAGTTCGCCTGTTGCAATTGCAACATTTAACGTTTTTTGATAAAATATTTTTAAGAGGTGTAAACATGACTAATTTATTTACTAATATAAGTGAAAAAAATCAAGAAAAAATCCTCAAGATTTTAGAGGCCAGTACGCTAAATTTCAAACCAAACTGTCAAATTTTGACAAGTGTAAAGTTAGATAATATGATTGGAATTGTCTTATCAGGATACATGCAAATTATTCGAACAGACTATAATGGAAATCGTACTATAATTGAAGAATTAACAGAAAATGATGTATTTGGTACGACTATATCTTCCCTAACTAACGAATGCGAAATAATAACTAAAGAAGATACTAAAATTGTTATTATAGATTTTAATAATATCTTAAACGATGTTGAAAATAATTTATCATACTATAAACAATTTATAAAAAACTTACTTGAAATATATAGTGATAAAATTAACACTAAAAATGAACGTATAGAAATATTAACTAAAAAAACAATTAGAGATAAATTACTCGAATACTTTAAAATTGTATCTAAAAGAAATAATTCTAAAAAAATATATTTAACCATGACATATATTGAATTAGCAGATTATTTAGCTGTTGACCGGAGTGCTATGACAAGAGAGTTAAAAAACTTAGCAGATGAAAGACTTATCAAAAGAGAAGACAAAAAGATTACTCTATTATACTAAAAAAATATTTAAGAAAACTCAAACTTTATAAGCCATATTTTTAGAAAAATCAATTTCAATAATATCACCTGTTTTAAATATTTTAGTTCCAACTTCCGTTCCCATTAAACAAGGTTTATGAAACTCTCTTGAAAATATAGCTGCATGACTAAGAATTCCACCATGATCCACAATAAGTGCTTTACAATCTAAATATTTATAAATATCACTTGGCGTTGTTACTGAAACTACTATTATTTTATTAAAAACATCATGTCCTTCTAAAACACAATTATTTATTACCACACATTCCCCAGATATTATAAGTTTATCTTCATAAGTAGAAACACCTTTTACTTGATTTTGACTAAGTATATAAGCATTTTCTAGCGTCTCTAATCTACTTTTTATTTCTCTTACCATAACATTATCAGTAATAACCTTATTACAATATTTCTTATCATGTAAATTTAAAAGAACAAAACCTTTTTTTCTATCATTTATCCTTTTTAAAATAGTTTTAATGGTAATCTTATTATCTAATAATTTCAATACTTCATCAACATGTACATATAGTTCTAAAGTTTTATAATAAATATCAATATTAAAATAGTCTTTTATATATTTAAAAGCTTCTTCAAAATAGTAATGAGAGTTAACTTGTTCTTTATTTTTCCATTTAGAAAAACAAGCTATTTCTTGCTTTTTTAGCTTAAGATACAACTCTTGACCTAAAGAACTTACTAAATATTCATAGCTAAATATCCTCACATGAATAAAAATAAACTTTCTAAATAGAATTTTAAAACTATCAAAACTATCATTTTTAGCCTCTCTAACAAACTTTTCTCCCATAATATATAATTTATCTTTAAGTTTATAATATTCCTTTATAAATGTTATTAAATCACTAGAATTTAAATTAATTAAAGAACTATCACTAATAGGTTTTTGATTTCCATTAAAGCCTCTAAGTTGTCTTGTATTATCAGCATAATAAATAGTTATATCTTCGGTTATTAAATTTTTAATTACTTTATTTTTATACTTTGCAGCACCCATTATCCATAAACTACGTTCAAATAAAGTCCGATTATTATTTTTAAATGAGCACCAAAATTCTTTATTGATATATAATAAAATATTCATTTCTTAACCCTCCATTTCATATCAAATCTTTCATTTTTCTTTGTCTTATTCTTTCAAAAACACAACTAAGACTATCTTTTAAACTCATAGACATATTATATTCTAACACTTGTATTCCACAATTTTTAGCACTTATTAAATTATCACGATTATCATCTACAAATAATACTTGAGAAGCCCTAATATGTAACAGTTCTATAGCTTTCAAATAAAAGCATTTATTTGGTTTATCATATCCTAAATAATAAGAATTAATTACATTTTCTAAAGAAATATATCTAAGAATACCAACCTGTTCTAATGAGGAATTTAAATAAGGAGTATTATTTGTCCATAAAGAGATATCAAATCCAATGTGATATAGCATTTTTAAAACATCTAAAGTCTCACTATTTAATTTATAGATTTTTCTAGTTATATCTTCCATTTTACTTCTAGCATATTCTAAAAACTCTTTATCTTTTGGATTAACTTCTTTTATACCCATATATTTTTGATAAAATAAAAGGAAGTTTTGCTCATAGGCTGATAAAACACTTAAATCTCTATATGCTAAAACACCACCTAAATCAAAAGCAACAAGTTTTATTTCATCTGATTCTAAACCACTAAAATTAGGCATTTATAATCTCTCCTTTTCCATCATTTTAATACCTCAAAGTATTTTATATCAAAAAATTTGCAACTTTGTTACCTTTATGTTATAATACAACATTATGAAAAAAGAAAATGTTATAAAATTATTAAAAAACCGCCAAGTTTCCTATAAAGAACTAGCTAATATCACAGGTTATCATGAAAAATCACTTATAAGACTTAACAAAGAAATAAAGAATAATACTATCAGTGTTATTCATGGTAATAAAGGTAAAAAACCCCATAACTATATTGATAACGAAACTAAAGAAAAATTAATAAATAATTATAAGAAGAACAATTATAAATCTATTAAAAGTTATTATAATAAATTAAAAGGAAAATATAGTTATTCTTTTTTATGCAAATTGCTCCCTAAAAATAATAATGAAAAAACTTTTCTATTAAAAAGAAAAGCCATAAAACATAATATGATTCAATTTAATAATGTTAGATATAAAATATTAAATGCTAACATAAAACGACTAAACATAGTTTATTTAGAGCCAAACTTAGAATATATTATTTATAATAATGAAAGATATAACATTAAACCTATTAAGAAGCTTATATCAAAAAAAGGATTATCTAAGTATAACTAAAAAAAGCATCATAACTGACGCTTTTTATCTTGGTATTTTTAAGTTCATTCCTATACTTAACATAGTATTATTAAGATTATTAGCTTCTCTAATAGCATTAACAGTTGTATTATATTTTCTAGCAATACCATATAAAGTATCGCCTGGTAATACTATATGTGTAATATAATTTATATTACCAGTAGGAATTATAAGTCTTTCACCTATCGATAAAAGGTTAGAAGTTTTATTATTAGCTCGTTTTAAATCATCGACAGAAATATTAAATTTCTTAGCAATACTATAAAGTGAATCCCCAGATTTAACAATATAAGTATCCGCTGGTATATTAGCACTTTCACCTACTTTAAGTTGTTGACCTATACTAAGTAAATTACTTGTTAAATTATTAAGAGATTTAAGCTCATTAACACTCATACCATACATATTAGCTATTTTATATAATGAATCGCCTGGTTTAACAATATAAATATTATCATTTGCATTAGTATCTTTTTTTGGAATAGTTAAAACCATACCTATGCTTAAATTATTATTTGATAAGTTATTAGCTCTTTTTAAATCATCTACACTTATTCCAAATTTTCTAGCTATCGCATATAAACTATCACCTTTTTTAACCACGTATTTATCAGTTGGCATAGGTGTTGTACTACCTGTTCCACCAGTTGGCGGTGTATAAGGAACTCCTACATATCCAGCTAGAGCTTTAACAACAGCTTCCGTTAAATCTTGCCAATTATTTTTAAGTTGTGATACATCATCACCCGTTGAATCAGCAAAACCATATTCCACAATAATAGTTTCATTATTAGGCGTATTACGAAGCATATAATAATAATCTTTACTAGAATCACTAGGAAGTCTTCTTTGATAATATTTACGAACATTTTGACCAGCTTTAACAAATTCATCTGCTATTCTTCTAGATAAATTGTCACTATTACGTAGAGCATAAATTACTTCAGCACCATCACCACCAGGTGATAGTCATTGTGTAACGTTTTATTAATTAACAATATATTTTATCGTATTTTTTACTGATAAAACCATATTTAATTCTGGTACATATTTCAAAACATCATTTTCAATTTCTTCAAACGATTTTAATTTATCAGCTACAGAAGTTGAAGCTCTATTTGGATTTGCCCCTAAACTAGAATATTCCTTATTAAAACAAATTTCTATTTCATCTAATATTTCTTTATAAGTAGACCCATTTCCTATTTTAAAGTTTAATAACTTATTATACTTTTCTAATTCTCTATTATAGCCGTTTTCTAATATTTTTTTATACTTTCTATATTCACAATTAATAATTATTTCAATCAAAGTTGATATGTCATCTATTCTAGACATAAATTTTGCTTTCATATACCTTCCTGACTATTAATCCTATAAGTAATTTATCTATTTCTATGTTTGCTTTGTTCCTATTGGAACAAAGTTTTTAAATATTATTTAATATACTAAATTTGTAAATAATTTCAATATTTTTATCTTTATCTATAACTATTTTATCAATAATAGTTTGCATTAATTCTCTTGTTGGATTTTCAATATCAATTAAAGATTTTATTTTATCTTCATATTCTTTTAAATTATCAGTCTTGTTTTTTATCACTTTAGTATCAGTTTTTAACTTGTTTATTTCAGTTCTTAGTTTACTTAATAAAACTTCCGTATAATTAGCAATTCTTTTATACATTTCATCTGATACTAAACCTTTAAACTTATCTTCATAAAGCATATCAAGTTTATTTAAATATTCCTTCTCTTTATTTTCTAACTCTGTTATTTTTTCTTTTATTTTAGAATCATTCTTTTTCTTGTCATTTATTTCACTAGCTATATCAGATATATTAATAGCATCTAAATATTGTTTACAAGTTTTTTTAATAACATCTAATAAAGCTTGTTCTAATTTATCATAAGGCATAAAATGTGGATAGCACATTTTTCTTTTTGGATCTCTTGAATACCTATTACAATTAATAGTCCAATAGTCATGATTTTTTCTATAAGTAATAGTTAATGTATTACCACATTCCTTGCAATATAATAAATTTTCAAATAGTCTTTTTTCTCTTTTAGTATTATTGGTAATATTAGTCCTTTTTACATTATTTTGTACTTTTTCAAATATAATTCTATCAACAATTGGCTCATGAGTATTCTTAACAATACTCCAATTTGCTCTAGGTAGTGATTTTTTCTTTTTTGATTTATATGATACTTTAGTTTGAACGCTTTGAACCATATCTCCAACATACATTTGATTTTTAAGTATTTTTTTTACTGAAGATATTGTCCACATAGGATTATATTTATTATTAGCATGAGAATTTTTCCTTTTAAGACTACTTGGTGTTTTAATCTTATTATCATTTAGATAAGTTGTTATTTCAGATAATCCAACTCCTTCATATGCCATATCAAATATTTTCTTAACTACTGGTGCATATTCAGGGTCTGGTATTAAGTGTCCTTTATCCTCTGGATCTCTTAAAAAACCATAACTTGGAGCACTACCAATAAACTTACCATTTCTTCTTTTATCATTTAAAACATTTCTAATTTTAACTGAATTTTGTTTACTATAATAATCATTACAAGCTATTATAAAGGTTGAAGAATCATTACTTGCTTGATTTAATGCATTATCATAACCTTCTTGCATGGAAATAAATCTTATTCCATTTTCAGGAAAAAAAGTTTCTACATAATATCCAGTCATAACATGATCTCTTCCAAGTCTTGATAAGTCTTTTACTATTACAAGATTGATAACTTTATTTTTGATATCTTCCATCATTTTATTGAATCCTGGTCTATCAAAGTTAGTACCAGAAAAACCATCATCAACATATTCTCCTACAAAGATAAAACCTTTTTCTTTTACAAAATTCATTAGCATATTTCTTTGATTAAGGACACTCTCACTATCAGATTCGTAAGTTTTTCCTTCATCTGCTTCAGATAATCTTATATATATTCCTGCTTTGTAAAACTTTGGCGTTTCTATTAATGTGTTATACAATTTTTTTCTACTCCTTTCTCTTTGTATAACAGATTAAAGCCAATTATATTGTACCATAAAGAACAATATATCGCCATTGTTCTACACATTATTCATCACACTTTTTATATAATTAGTTATCAACAAGATTAAATCAGGAGAATCTTTCTTAAATGTTTCTTTTATATTAAACATAAGTCACCTCTTTATAGTGTATGACTTTGTTAAACAATAAATTATTCATCTCCCTTTGTTATTTCATTTATTAATGTTTCTAATTCTTTAATCTCTTCTTCACTCAAAGGTTCTGATACTGTAAGTTTACCATTCCAATATATGATATTACCTTCATCATCATATTCTATAGCAGGGCCTATATTTTTTCTTATATTATTATTTTTATTATATTGTTTAAAGTTTTCTTGATTACTAGTATTAAGATTTTCTTGAATATTTGATATCCTTTTTTTGAATACTTCTGATATTATAATTTTTCTTTTGGAATTATTTTTTTCTTTTTTATCATACTCTAAAACAATATAACCATAATTAGATAAACTACTTATACTCTTTGATATTGTTTGCTTACTAACATTAAAGCTATCACTAAAGAATTCATTAGTAGCCCAACAATATCCATACTTCTTGCAAAGTGACAAAATGTAAATTAATAGTAATCTTTCAAGTGGTGTTAAATTATAATCTCCTAATATACTTGTTGGAAAAACTAATTTAATAAAAGGTTCAATATCTCTTTCCATATTTATTGATATAAGATTACCTTAATAGTTTATTCTTGTCAGTCTTTTAGAGCATAAGAAAAAGAACTGAACAAAGAATAGCACAGCAATTCTAGAAATACTCTAGTACTTCCCTTTAATTTTGGCACTTCATCCTTGTTAAGTTCTTTATAAGAACATTGCATAAACTTCCTTAAGTAAAAGTCGACTTTTTGAGTACACTCATCGTACTCTAATTTAATTATATCAAATTTTTACAAAAAATTCAATTTTGTCCACTTAAATTTTTTATAAAAAAATTAATCATCAATATCATAATCTTGATTAAATATATCATCAACTGTAATATCATTACTAATTTCCATGTCAGAATAATCATAATCAATACTTTCAGAAGCAACTTCTTTGATAAATTCATTTAAATCATCATCAAGAATTACCTCAACACACATTGAATCTATTATTGAATTATAATCTATACTTATGTCTTCTATTTTATAACCCATAATCTTAATATCATCAATTAACTCTTCAACTTTTAAATACAATTTTTCCTGAATTTGTAATTCCAAGTTTGAAATATAATTATCATCAATCTCTAAGTTTTTTATGTCATTACCCTTAAACTTATCATTTGGTGATGTATTACTAATTATATCACTTGCATATTCTTCACCATATGAAATTAATTTATTTTCTAGTGAATTTTCATAAATTGTATTAAAATTAATTTCTATAACATCTTTAGATAATTCTGTATTTGAGTAGTATTGTAATAAATCTTCTATGTAATAGTAATCTGATTTAGAGCATCTTTTTGAAACTAGAGAAATATTATTCAAAATTGACTCTAAACCATAGAAAGATTGTATTTTTTTATTTAATAATAATTTAATGTGATAATCTCCACCTAAATCAGTCTCAAAAAAACTAAGAAGATAATCCTTTATATTAGCATCACAATAGTTATTTTTCAAAATAAAATTTATTTTCTTTTTAATATTTAAATTTTCGCTATCTATATGTGAATTATACTGACTATAACATAGTAATTCTTCAAAATTATGAATGTTTTTACTTAACAAATCAGGATATATAGTTACTATTTTTTCTATTTGTTCTATATAGATTGAATTTTCATAAATCCTTTTTAATTCTGCTAAATTATCTAAAAGGTAATTTTGAATATAATCATTTATTGACGGGTTTAAAACACTAAGGTATTTTTTCTTCCCTAATATAGCAATACCTATTAATGATTTACTCAACCTATTAATAGAATCTTCAAAACTATATTTTTCCACTTCATAATTGCAAGCACACAAAAAATTAGTAACAGATTTATGTATTACATCAATTGGAACATAATTGTTACCAAGAGTATATAGCTGATACATTAATATTACATCACATACTTCTATTCTTTCAAACTCACTTTTCCATATGCCCTTAGGATTGTTAAGTGATTCAATTAAATAATCATAAAAATCATCATCTCTTTTGTTAGCATTCTTCGCACACATTTCTATAATACGTGTATTAAATGATTTATGGTTAATTATTGAATTATACTTTCTATTTTCCTTGACGGATTGATAAGACTTCTTAGTAACATTATTATGATACATAAGATTATACAAAATTCTTGCTCTATCCAATTGGCTTATATCATTAACATCTATTAAACACTCTTTAATACCCAATTCATCCAATAACTTTTCAAATTCTTCTTTTTCATGTTTAGCTTTATTCAAAATTGTAATTCTACTATTTAGTATCACTTTTTTATTATTAAATATTGTTGTAAGTTTTAACAAATTTTTTAATTCATTAATTAATTTGTCATCTAAAGATAAAGAAGTTTGTCCTAAAAAATCATCCAGAAAAATTATTTCTGGATCATCATTTTGATGTACAGATTCAATTAATTTTGATAAATCATTATTAGAAACTGTTGTTAACTTATATTCTTTATTACTTGCCAAAAGATATCTTATTAGCATCTTCGAAGTTATTGTTTTACCAATTCCTGGATCACCAACAAATAAAATTATACCATTTGAATTAATAATATCAACAGCCTTATAATAAGCTTTCGTTTCAACAAAATATTTTGACTCTTTTTCAAAATCACTAATAATAACCTTGCTGATAGCATCAGAGTATCTATTTAAATATAAATCGAGAACGATAGATGAAGACAGCCATAGTTTATGATTCTTTTTTAATACATCTACATTATTTTCTTCTGATAAGAAATCATCTATATCATTTTTACCTATAATATAAGAATAATCATTCATATATTTACTAAATATATCAAAAATATCTTTAGTAATAGTTTCACCTAATTCAGCTGTAGTAAGCAAATAGTATTTTTCAAAGTTTTGCGTTTCTATTTTTTTATATTCACTTTTACATATAGTTTTTAATTTTGATGAATCTTTATATCTTTTACATTGGCAAATAATTCTTTTATCTAGACTTATTAAATCTATACCATCATCTTTTCCAGGACCAAATCTTTTAAATTTTATATTTAACTTTTTTTCCATAAAATCCATACAAAACTTTTCAAACTCTAATGGATCCAAATTCATTAAATTAAACATTGCCATTACCTCCTAAAAGCAAAAAGCGCTATACAAAACCAACAAATATAACCTGTACTAGCGCCCTTTATTCTTTAATTTATAATTTTATTCTTTATATATTTTGACAACTCATTGTTAGTACAATAAATATAGCATCCTTTCATTCCTCTTGTCATTAATGTTCTATATGTGTTTTTAATAATTAAATCAGCTATTTTATTAGCTTCTTCTTGTCCTTGTTCCTTAACTATTTTATTTATACCTTTTAAAGATTGATCAGTTTTAGCTCTTTTTGTATAATCAGTAACTATGTGATCTTTTTCATATTTCATATCATCGCCAATAATAACACCAACATAATCAAATTCTAATCCTTGACAAGTATGAATACATCCTGCTTCATTGATAGAATTAGGATCAATAGCCCATGTTTGAGAATTACCTAAATTCCAACTTATTTCAAAGTTATATTCAGGAATAACTATATCATGGATATTGGAGTTATTTTTAGAATTTCCATCTTTTATCCAATCCCAACAATATCCAGCTACAATTCTTGATTTATTATTAATTGCGTTTTTCTCTTCGATTGCTTTTCTCATTTCATTTGGATCATCAAACATTTTAAAGTCATAATCAAATCCATCAATATCAAAATTAGCTGTTTCTTTTATTTCTAATAAATTATTTAACCAAGCAATATATCCATCTGAACCATTACATCTAAATTGACTATCTAACTCATATGTATTTATACCAGCACCTAATTCATTAGCATACTTCTTAATCATATCTTCACTACCAATATCTTTAAGAGTTACTTTTTGATTTTCATCTATAAAGAATATTGAAAATTTAGAAGCATTAATAATTTCTTTAATTTGATTTTCACCTTTATTCTGAAACATTCCAGATTTAGCATTTAATCTATGTGCTTCATCTACTACCAATACATCTAATTTATTACTTTCTTCATCAACAAAGTTACCTGATCCTTGAAACAAGTGATTAATGTATGTTTGAGTAAAATTACCTCTCAATTTTGCAGAAAATACACTTCTAGGTGCAGCATTTTTAGTTACATAGAAACATGTCATATTTCTATTATTAAATTCAACTAATAAATTAATAGCAAGAACAGATTTGCCAGTACCTGGTCCACCTCTAACTATCATTACATTCTTTTTATTACTAGATACTGTATCAATAGCATTACTTAATGCATATTCATATATAATTTTTTGTTCATCAATCATATAAAATTCTTTATTACCTTGTAGCATTTGTGTTAAAGAATCTTGTAACATTTTAGATGGCCTAATTCTTCCATGATCTATTTCATATAAAATACTTCCGTCATCACCATTTTCAATATATCTTTTTATGAAGTCTCTTAATTTGATTACATCATTATGCCCAAATAATGGTGCTTTAGATGTATACTCTTTATAATTATCAGATAACAAAGTATCATCATTTTCAAAATAATAATTATGCAAGTAAGCACATGGTACTACATTAATATCATTTAACTGAACTGATTCATTATAATCTTTAATAAGATTAGCATAAGTCATAGCTTGATATGATGGATGATTAACATCTCTTAATCCTCCACCAGTGTAAGTGTTAACTTTATATACACCATCAAGTTTACCTACTTCAGTCGCTTTATCCCATTGTTTTAATTCAATGATAACAACATTAGATTTATTTCTATTAAATCCTGACATCATAAAGTCTATTCTACATCCTGTAGGTGGAATATTGTATTCAATAGCAATATCTGTATTATCCGGTATTTCATTATCACTTAATACACCTCTCATATATTGCATAGAATTTTTCCATGAATTAAATTCTGGTGAACTAGGTTTTCTCTTAACTTTTTCAATATATTTATTTCCGATCTTATCAGCAATTATTCCTAAATCTACATCGTTGATAAATCCTGATTTAATTCCTTCATATACTAACATACTACCTCTCCACCATTTCTTCTAATTTTTCTTGTTCTACAACAAGATCAGTAATATCAAGTCTAGTGCTTTTCATGTTATCTTTTATAGTTTTAAAATTAGCATTTATTTTTTGAACATATCTATTGTTTATTAAGTCGTCATAATATACTTCTATAACTATTTTCCTATCATTTTCATTATTAACATCAAGATGAAAAATTAAGTCAATCCAAACAAATTCTTCTTTTCTTATAAAAGATTGATATCCATTAAGTGAGAAAGCTCTATCAACTTCATCATCAACTTTTATTAAAATATTTATATTTCTTCCATGATTCAAGCCGATATTTTCAATTTTAAAAAATATGTGATGTAAATCACCATCTTCTTTTAGTTTTATTTCATGGTTATATTTGCAATTAACTGTTATTTGATTACTTAAAATATAATCAAATATAGGAGCATTTTGTATTCTCTTATCATCATTGTTATTTTCTATTTGTATCCTAATTTGCTTAAGAGTAATTAAAACAAGTATGACACCACTTATAATTGCACCCACAATACCAACAATATATGAGCTAACAAATTCAAACCACCGATTTGTTTCAATGCCATTAGTATAGCCAAATTTAGTAGGTATATCATATCTATCCAAATAATAAATTATAATAGGTATAAAATAGACAATTAAAAATAGTATATATAAAATTCGTTCAACGAAGCTTTTTGATTCTTTATACATTTTAATACACTTAAATATTGAAATGATTGTAATAATTATAATAATAATATAACTCAATATTTTGATCATACATTCACCTACATCTTATTATATTTTGTACTTTTTCCTTTTGATTTTTCAACAGGATATTTCTGAGCTGTTTTTTCCATTTTATCTAAAACAATTTGTTTAGCATCTACACCTAATTTATCAGCCATCAAAATGCAATAATTAATTACATCTGCCAGTTCTTCCTTTACTTCATCTAAATTGTATTCATTATTCCATTGAAAGCATTCTAACAATTCTCCTGCTTCGATAGAAATACTCTTAGCTAAATTTTCTGGTGAATGAAATTGATCCCAATCTCTTTCTCTAGTAAACTCAACTACTTTTTTTGTTAACTCTTGCATATTACTACCTCACTTACTAATCAAACAACTCTTTAACAATCAAATCTTGTGAATGTAAATTATTATTTTTACCTAATAATAAATTTTCATAAAATTTAACTAAATAACTACTATCTTCTTTTATATTTAAATAATTATTAAAATAATTACTTCTAACCAAAGCATTTCTAAAATAAACTGATTTATCTTTAAATAAAGTATTATCTACTTCATATCCTAGACTAATTAAATATTTTTCTATAAATAATGCTGTAGTTCTAGTATTACCTTCTCTAAAAGGATGTACTTGCCATATACTAGATGAAAACTTAGTAATATTATTTATTACTTCTACAACGCTCATATCTATATAATTTTTTTCTCTTTCTAAAGAAATATCATATTCTAAAGATTCTTTTAATGTCTTACAATCACCATATGCAACTGAACCATTATTGAGTATCTTTTCATGTTTAGAAAAATCTATATTTCTAAATTCACCTGCAAATTCATAAACATCTTGAAATAAGTATTTATGAATATATTTTAAATAATCTACAGATAATTCAAAATTATCAATTTGTAATAATTCAACAATTCTTGTAGATACAAAATCACATTCTAATTCATTATGATTTAATTCTTGTTTTTCATCTTTTTCTATATAGTATTCTCTTAATTCTTCTTCTACTTGTTTAATAGTTAAATTGCCATTAACATTTTCTTCTAATAATTTTTCTAAATATTTAGAAGGTTTTAAATTATCCACTTCTTGAAGACCTATAGCCATATCCCACTCTAGCTGTTTTACATAACCTTCTGGTTTAGTTTCTTCAGTATATTCAACATTGCTTGAATCAAATTCTTTCTCACTCATTTAATTAACCTCCTATCTTACTGCATAATCTACTAAAGTTCTAACTTTTTCATATATATTAAAAACTTTAGAATACTCTAGTAATTTATCTATATCTTTATCACTGCTATTAAAATAATCATGTAATATATTATTTTGTAATTCTAAATCAAAATCATCGCTTTTTAACATATCGCAAATACATCTTTCGGCATTATATGTTTTAATTGGATTATTAAACATATTATTAATTTCAATAATTCCAATATTATAGTATTTATCTGATACGTAATGCACCTTATAATTACTTAATACTCTTTTCTTACTATTAACAGTTATTTCTATTTCTTCTGGTAATTCATTTATTAAACCTAACATACTTAATGCTGTCTTATATGAATATATAGCATCAGGATATCTTTTTTGAAAAACATATTCATCATCAACTAACATATTGCTATCAATATATAATCCATGTGAAACTTTATTAATTAAACCATTGTCAATATATTTCTTTATTAATGGCTTACTAATATTTAGTTTTAAAAAATCTGATGTAGATATATATCCATGATTAGCATCTAAAAACTTTTTAATTTTATCTTCATTAGTCATAGAATCACCATTTACTTTCATAACAACATTATAACATTTTATCATATTTGAGTAAACTAGTTTTACACAATAAAAATAATAAATTTTTACTAACTATCAGCGACTATTTTTATGGGTCTTAGGGATACTCCCTAACAAGCATTAACGGGTGTGTCAACACCATGCTTGATTTATTGTACAAGACTAGTAAGTTACCTCTGGTAAGGGAGTAAATTTTTTCAATATTTTATACAAAAATAGCACTAATTTTTAATTAAATATTAGTGCTAAAATATTATTTTATTCATCATTTATATTAAATTTTATTGCTTTAGAATACTTGATTTTGCAAAACTTAAAAGCCAAAAATAATCTTAATCTACATTGCTGTTTTAGATATTCTTGTTGCTCATCAATACTTCCTTTTTCTGATAGCCAACTAGATTTTTCTATTATTTCATCTCTTAATTTTTCATTTTTTGAGCAATCATTTAACTCATAATATAAACTATTTTGTATGTTATTTTTATTAAAGTCGTTATCAAAACAACAATATTGAAGCTTTGGCAAATATCTTTTTTCTATAAAATATATTTTTTTAATTTGTGGAAATTTCATAATTTCAAGTTTTTTATCATTAACTAAAATGAAATCACTATAACCATCATAATTATTTATATTATTACAATTTAAATAGCTAGTTATCAATAAGTAATCTTCTATATTATTTGTAGTACTTATTACTTCATTTACATCATTTTGAGATAATTTTGAAACGCTATCTATTTTATTAATAAATTCTTTTTCTTTTGCTGGTCCAAAAACTTCACCAAGTTGCTCAGCAATACTTTCATATCCACCATAATCTTTAAAGAAAATATCTCTTGGAATTAATTGATTAATACCACATACTCTTTTAATTTTTAAATCAATTCTTTCTATTTTATTTAAAGCATTTAAGTAATCTTCTAATTCATTATTTTTCAAAGCTTTTTCTTTTATAATTCTTTCAAAATTTTTCAATTTATCTTTTTCTAATTGATTATGCTTTATATACTCTTTTTCTTTTTTCTTCGCATCACTTATAACTAACTCCAATGATTCAGCAAGATTGCCATAATTAATATTAAGATTTAACTCTTGTTCAAATTTTGTCTTCTCAGTTGAAGAAATCATTTCTAATAAGTTTTTGAAATAATAACTATCATCTTTTGTGATTTCATCATAATTTATACTATCTTTAAATACAGTTCTAATCTTAAATGCACACAATAATTCTTTTAATATAATTTTATCATCAATATGCCAACCACTCCAACTGCTTAAATATTCATGATCAACAAAATCAAATTCTAAATGATCATATACATCTTGTATTGAAGTTTTTTTATTACAATATTTTTTAAAATTTATCACTATTTGCCATGCATCATAAGTATTTATAAAATATTGTCTACTCCAGTTTATAATATTAATAATTTCTTTTTTCTCTTCATCAACAACATTATTCTTATCAATTAACATCATCAAGCATTGAATAATACCTATTGCAAATTGAAGATTCAAAACATCTTTTTCATCAAAATCGTCACTAATATGTCTATCATGCTCTAATAATATATTTTTAAACAGAATAGATATTTCAACAAACTTCTTTTCTCTAATTAAAACACAAATAAACCTTAATAAATTAGACATTAATTCATCATAAAATCTAATATCACTATTTTTCTTAATAGAAAAATAATCATATTTAAAATAATTGTTGGCAAAATTATAAGTTACTTTCTTCGTATCATTACCATCAATTTTTAACTGTTGATAATACAAGAAAAAAATTAATCTACTTATTTGTTGATATTCATCATAATTATCATTACTATATGCTAGCGATGAAATTCTATTTAAGAAGACTGCATATTTATTATTCTTGTATTTATCTTTATAAACAAGCCTTGCTGTTTCTTCTAATTGATATATAGAAAATTTTCTAACCCCATTTAAATCATTCTGATATAAATAATTAAAATAATTAAATAGTTTATTATTATCATCAAAATCGTCTGGTTCAGAAAAGTTATTAGCAAATTCTAAAAGATTCTCATTAATGAGTTTTATTTCATCTCCTATATACATACTATTTTCATCATATACTATACAATTAGAGAAATCTTTAAAATATTTTTTATATCCCTTTAAACAGTATCCAACAATACTATTTTTTTCAACTTTTTCTCCAATTTGTCTTGTGAATACAAAAATAGGCTCATTATTTGGAAGATAATCCTTTGTTTCTTCATTTGAAACATTATCAATACTTTCAACTATTGAATCAATTTTTTTATAATTATAATTTTTAATTATTCCTCTTTTATTCGTATATATTGGTATATATGATTCCTCACTAAAACCAACACCAAATGCATCATTTGATAATTTTTTTTTATCTTTTAAATAGCTTTCAAAATCTTGTTTTAATTTTTTTATATTTTTTAAACTTTTCTCACTTGCTTCTTTCTCAATATCCATGCTTCTTTTATTAACATAATTATCAAGTTCTTTATTAAAGTATTCTTTATCTATATTTAATTTTACTGATATTTTAAAGATATTAAATGTTTTATACATAAATATTAATATTAAAACATTTATTGTCAACTGTAAAATTATATATAATATATCACATTGTATATATACAAATTCAGTAGGAGAATCATATGAGCATTTAATTATTGAAGATATGAACATTATAAAATATATAAATATACAAAATTTCATATTATTTATAATATTTGTTTTACTCAATATAACTCTTTTTTCCAACTCATATTTTTTATTTGATATTACTTCAGCTATAAAGATTATTATTGCCACCATTAAACCTGTAACACCAATAAAAATATCTCTTCTAATATCTGAATTTAATATATATGAAACATTCAAAAGAAATTCATGTAGTTTTAAAACTACGTCAACAATAAAATCTATTATTTTATAAATATTAATACACTTAAGAATCATACTAATTACCTCCTGAAATATATAATTATTATACCATACAAAGGCACTATCAATGTTAATAGTGCTAAGTTTTTAATAATATTTTTCTAATTTTAATGGATTTCTATCAGTGATTTTTAGATTATATCTTATATTTAATATCTTTTCTATAGATGGTAAAATCACATCAATATTGCATCTACAATTAAAAATATCTACTGCAGAATTAATATGATTATATAACTTACTATCATCTAAACATCCTCTTAAATAACTATTTGCAATATAAAATGCTACTGCATCTGGTATTACATATCTAATCATATACTCTTCAAAATTATCATAGAAAGGTAAATACTTTTCTTGAAATTCCTTATCAAATATATTACCTTCATCCATTAACTATTTTTCTTTTGTGTAACTCATATTATAACTAATCCCCATTTCTTACTTTATTTTAGCTTTAATCGTTATACATACTTTGTTACACAACGACTATCTCCTCCACCTGCATTTATGTGATTAGAAACAACTATAACATCACTACCAGTCCCATAAAAACTTTGAGCCTTCTTAGGTCTACTACTAGAATCTAACGCAACATCACTATTTCTAGTTAAAGAATTCTCAATACCTAAATCATTTAATCTTTTAGCCATATACTGGCTTATTTTTAAAGTATAATCTTTTTCTACTATCCCATTAGCACTTGTTCCAGGATCTTCGCCACCATGTCCAGGATCTATAACTATTTTTTTAGCCATAAAGATATCCTCCTCTTTAGTAGTTTATGACTACATTAAAAAAAAGTTAAAAATAGCTTTATTAAAATTTTATTAAATAAAAAAATTATAACATGAAATCTTAATAAACTATTCTAAATCAACATATCATCATCTTTAATTATATTATCCTTTTTTTTGAGCTCTTCCTCAGCTAAAATCATCTTACAAATAGTCATGATAATATCAGCAGAAAATAATAAAAAATAAGTTGTCATAGGAAAAGCACAATAAATAATTATTTTAAATATCATAAAATTAGAAGCTACAAAATTTAAAAAAATTAAAATTAAAACATTAATAAATCCAACAAATACAAAATTATTAAAAGATTTATTAAAGTAAGTTAATAAATCATTTTTTCTTAGCAAATCTAAAACATATGAATTTTTAGTTTGTTGAATCATTACATAAATGGATGATATAAAACCAATTAATATTGATATAAATGTTATAGTATTAGAAATGACACTATCAATATGTTCCTTATATTCAACATATTTAGTTATATTAATATAATCACATATTACAATTAAAACAAATGATAATAATGTAATAAATAAGATAGCTTTTTTGTTTATTTTCATTTACACACTCCTACAAATATATATTACTTTTAAACTTTTCAGTCATTTTTTTTAATATTTCATAAATATCAATAGATTGTTCTCTAGTAAAGGAAATAGAAATGATGTCATGAATTCTAAATCCATAAAATCTGTAATTTGCATAGTTGAATGTTCATCTGGAGCTAAACCTAATTCTAAACATTTAACATTATTATTATTCATTAAATCTTCAAAAACTTCAAAGTCTTCTTCTTGAACATTAATAACCTGAGATGAATTTCCCATAGAAAATTCTATATTAATTATTGATGAGTCAACAGAAACCGCTGCATCAATTACTTTACATATAGTTGTATTCTTTCCAAATATATTAATTTTATTAGAAATTTCTTTATCATTTTTTTTAACTATTGGATTCTTTACACGTAATCTAAATTTCTTTATTTTAGATTTTTTAAAAAGACTTTTTTTATCTTCACTTAATGATTGTATAGATAAAAGATATAATGGTTTTTTCATAAATGCTGAAAAAAACTCCTCTAAACCTTTAGTTCCAAAAGCATATATATTACGTTGCATCGCTAATACTTTTGATTCAGGATTGTATAAAGCGCATAAAACTTCTGAAAGCATTTCGCCTTTTTTCAATACTAATTGTCTAGGAACACCATTGCTATCTGTCACAAAAGGAATTGTTGAAGATCTACTTTTAGAAAATACTAACTCCCATAATTTAGAATTTTCATTATAATTAATCGTACTAAGTATTAAATTTTCTCCACAATAATTAATAGTTCTATCTTTTGGATCTTTAGATTGAAACTTTTTTAACAAAGGACTTATTTCATATTTATCAGTTTTAACAGTATTTTCTCTATTTTTTACATCCACTAAAGAGCAAACGTTATAATATTCAATTGTTATATTCTTTAAATTTTTAGCTTTCCTCATTTTATTACCTCCAACTTCAATTTTACAATAAAAACCGACTATAAATAATACCTAAGTTTTAACTTTTATAGATTTTTATTAAAATTTTTGCTATTTATAAAATAATAGCCAAAATTGATTTTTTAAAATAACTAATACATACTTTTTTAGAATTACAATACAATGTTTAACTTTAATTAAAAAAATAACTATACTGAGACTCTATAATTAGTAGGTACTTTTTTCATACGCTTTATATCATTATAATTATAAATTTTATAAGAAGGAAAAGCTGAATTTATTTCAGTTACCATATAAAGAAAATAATTTTCTTTATGCTCTTCCATAAATTTTAGTTCAGCAGCAGATAAATTAAAAATTTCATCAGAACTTTGAGTTGTCTTTACTTCTATATATTTTTTTATACCATCTTCTACATACTCCATATCATAAGGAGAATATTTATAAGTTTTACTAGTATGAAATAAATCATTTTCTTCCAAAAGTTTTTCTTCTAAAATAGCATAAATAAATTCTTCTCCCTTTAATCCATTTTGACTTCTAACTTTATTAACCTGTTCATATTCAATATTAGTAGTACCAGTTTTCTTATTATACTTGCAAGTTGTAACTACAACATTATCTTCAAAAGTTAATGTTTCTGTAACTTTTAGTTTCTTTCCAACTCCTTTTCCTTCCTTAAAAACGCTTGTCTGAAGAATACCACTAGGGCCAACTAAAGTTATTAAAAAATTTAAAGTTTCAATTTCTTGATAATATATAAATCCCTTAACAACAAAAGCATAATCTCCATTCATTTTCATAATCTTTTCTAATATTGCTTTATTATCAATATTAAATCCATCTTTCTTATAATCAAAAGAAATAGGATAATGTATCATTTGTCTTCCTAAATGTGTATTTGTATTAGTATCAGCATTAATAACTCTAGCAGTTTCAGATATCTCCTCTTTAATATACATACAAAAAGATACATCTATATCAATTTTTTCACCATTAACCATTATATTTTTAAATACAAAAATATCTAAAACTTTAGTATCATTTTTTTTACTTCTTAAACACGCTTCAATAAGTCCTTCTGGAATAAGTTCATTTTTACATCTGCAATTCATTTTTCTCAATTCAAAAATATCATTTCTCCATTTATTAGGATTTCTACTTTGATTTAATTCAGTTTCTACACTAGCAGTATGACCTTTTTTATAATTATTATAAATACCATATCTTAAAGATGTCTCAGATATTTTAAACTTTAATTCTTTCATTATACCACCACAACAATTCTAGTTTAGCCAATCTTCACCAATATCGGCAAGCTGAATAAATATATGTTCTAATAATATTGATACAAGATTAACATCCCAGCCGTTACCTGCTCTTTTAGACAATTGAGTATATGATTGGTTTCCAAACTTTATATCAACCTTTCTACCAGAACAATTTAATCCCTCAAGCCCCATTAATCTAAATTGTTCAGTAACAGACATTTTTCTAACAATTTCTTTATCCTTATGCGCTTCTATAACACGTAAACTATTATGTTCTGGCATAGTTATAGTTATTGCGTACCCATCCGTTTTAATTTTTTTATTATAAACATCAAAGCATAATGGCTTTTTTACTATAAAGCTTTCAATATTATGCTTTTCCTTTAGATGATTAACCTGTTCATTCGATAAATACATTTCTTTAGGAACATATTCAATAGGATCTAAAAAGTCAGCCATAAGTAAATCATTTAACACTTTAGGAGGAATCATAGAAAAGCTTTCAGGTAGACCACCAAATCTTGCAAACATCCAAACTCTTTCTCTATTTTGAGGAATACCATAATCTTTACTATTCAATAAAGAAAATCTTAAAGGCATTTCCTTTTTGCTCTTTTTATTAAAAATATATCCCATATTTTTAAGCATTTTGTCCATTTGCTTTCTAGTTGGTTCAAATTTTTTAGAAAAAAATCCTTTAACATTTTCTAATAAAATATATTTTGGCTTTTTGCTATCACATATTCTCATAATATGTTGAAATAAAGTTCCCCTACCATAAGGATCATTTTCACCCTTTTGCATACCCGCTGTTGAAAATGGTTGACAAGGAAAACCTCCCATAAAAATATCAAAATCAGGTATATCATCTGGATCCAATTTAGTTATATCTCCAAAATTCTTAATAGTATTACCATTACGATCTTTATGATTAAGGTCATATAACTCACATGCGTATTTATCTATTTCAGAATAGCCAACAATTTCAAAATCAAAATTAGGAAACTTTTCTTTTAATCTATCTAATGCAAAATGTCCTCCACCATAACCAGCAAAGCCTTCAAATACTTTTAAAATTCTTTTATCATTTTTCATTTAATTTGCACCTCAATTTAATAAGTTTTGATATTAAGTAATTTATAATTAAATAAATAAAAAATAATTACATTATAAATTTGTTTCTTAAATATTATAACATAAATAGCCATTTTTCGACATCCAAAAATTAAAATATATAAAAAGAAACATCATTATTCTGATGTTTTTCTTATTTAATATACTTAATAACAACTTTTCTATTAGGTTCTTCCCCGATACTTTCCGTAGTTACACCTCTAAAATCAGATAAAACATTATGTATTATTCTTCTATCATAAGAATTCATACTGTCCATTTCAATATCCACTTTAGATCTAACTACATCACGAGCTAGATTTTTAGCAAGTCTTTCTAGTCTTTTATTTTGTCTATCTTTATAATCTTCAACATCGAGAACTATTCTTGGTCCATTGTTACTTATATTTTTTATAAATTGTCTAACAATAATAGTTAAAGCTTCCAAATTTTGTCCATTTTTCCCTATTATCACTGGATTATTAGAAGAATAAATTTTTATAGTTGTTGTATTTTCTTTCGTACTTACTTCTAAATTACACTCTACACCCATACCTTTAATAATATTTTTCAAATATTCTTCAGCAGCTGCTAGAACATCTAACTTTAAAAATCCTGAACATTCATAAGTAGTTCCTTTAAATAAACCACCTTTAACTTCTTCATAGCTATAAACAATTTCTGTTTCATTAGCATTTAATTTTGCTAAAACTTGACTTAAAGCTTCCTCTTTAGTTTTAGCAGTAAATTTTACTACATTCATGACTAATTCCCTTTCTTACTAACTTTTTTATCCTTTAGCTTATCTTTCTTTTGTGGTTTTATTATAACATCACGCGAATCTTCTTTTTCATCTAACTTTTTAAAGATATAATTTTGAACTACAACAAAGCCATTTGTAGCAATCCAATATAAAGCAAGTGCCGTAGATAAATATAAAGATGCTACCGAAATCATAATAATCATAAATTTAAAAGTAAATTGCATTTGTTTTTCCATTTCTGGATTACCAGTAGAAGTTGCACCCATAGCATTTTTAAATGATAAATATGTTGTTAAAATAATAAGAATTATAATAACTATATATAGCCATTCATGTTGTTTAAATAAACCAATAATAGGGGTAGTTCCCAGTTTCAAACCTAAGAAAGTATCCTCAAATATTGCTGGCATTCTATTAATCGCTTGTAAGAAAGCAAAGAATAGGGGTAATTGCAAAAAAGCAAGTAAACAGCTACCAAAAGGGCTAATATTATATTTTTTATAAACCATCATCATTTCTTGACTTTTTTGAAGCATAGCTTCATTATCATTACGATTAGCATATTTCTTTTCAATTCTTTGAAGTTCTGGTTGAGCTTTTTTCATATTACTAGATTGTTTAGCAGTTTTTCTAGAAATAGGCATCAAAATCAATCTAATAGCAAGTCCAATAAGCATAACAGATATACCAAAGTTATTTACTAAATAACCAAGCTTTAAAATAAGATAGGCAAGGGGTTTAACAAAAATTCCTTCCCAAATACCATCTGATTTATTACTAGATAATTTAAATTCCGAACATTTTGGCAAATCATCATATTTAATCTTTGTTTGATCTTTATATTTAGTATAAAGTTCATCAAGTTCCTTATCTTCAGGTTTACATAATATATCTTTTTGTAAAATTTGACCTGTCGCTTCATTTTCAACAGGCTTTTTATTATCCATAATATAATTACTATTACCACAACCAGTAAGAGTAAATACCACTAAAGCTAACACTAAAATTTTAAATTTTTTCATTTAGTTTTCCTCTTTCTTTAATAATGACACTAAATTTTCTTCCATTTCTTGATAACTAACATCTTTAATAAATCTTTTTGGAATTAAAACATAACTAACTCCATTTAAAAATAAATCTTTATAGTTATCAACAATACATCTAAGCTGTCTTTTAATTTTATTACGTTCTACGGCATTCCCACACTTTTTAGAAACAGCCAAGCCAAACTTTGAAAACTTATAATCATTATCCTTATAATATATATAATAATACTTATTCTTTAAATAAGCACCTGTATTAATTATATCATTAAAATCGGTATTTTTCTTTATAATTTCATATTTTTTCAATAGTTTTTCACTCTCCAAAAAAAATACCACACTAAAATGTGGCTTAATGAGCTAATACTTTACGACCTTTTTTACGTCTATTTTTTAAGATATTAGTTTCTTTACGTGCAAAAAATCCATGTTTTTTAGCTTTTTTACGATTATTAGGTTGATATGTTCTCTTCATATTAGCACCTCCTCAAAAAATCAATTGGTTTAATTATAATATTATTATGCTTTTAAGTCAAGTTTTTTCAACAAAAAATATAAAAGTAAAGCTGAGTCGAAAGTAGTTGTTTTCTATAATTTAAAGCTCACTATTTCTAACTAAGTTAAGATTGTCTAAATCATTCAATATTGAAAGACTATCAACTAACTTAACACCATTAACTTCTTTTGGAATTGGAAATTGACTTAAATCTAATAATTCTTGAGCATAAACATTCTGATTTAATAGTTTATCTACATCATCAATATAACTAGCAATATAGCTTTCTAAATAATATAAAGTATAAACATTTTTAGATTTAGAAAATTTAAGTTCATAATGTGCATCTAATTTTTTAGATATTTTCGTACCACTAACACCAAAAGTATCGTTAAATTCTTGAGTTAAAACAGATTTTCTTTTTTCTTCATAAAATCCAAGTTCTAGTTCATAATATTTATGATAAATATCCACATATAGATTTATTAATTCCCCAAAAGTTAAATTATCATTTAAAACTTCAAAATCGTCCATAGTAAATTTATTACCTTGTTGAAAAAAAGGATATAAAACATTCCAAGTATCTGGCTTAATATTATAGAGAGTTAATCCTTTTTTAGTATTAGTATATAAATCTGTTGCGCTATCTAATCTTTTTGGTATCATTTCTTTTGGAACTTTTTTATTAAGCATATCTTTCGTAATTATCATATAAACAACTCCTAAATAAAATATTAAATCTATTATATCATATCAAAATATTTTTATTCAAAACAAAAATATAAAAATGTAAAGCCTTAAAAAAGTTATCAACACTAAATTGTGGATAATGTGGATAACTTTTACACTCCACAATGTATAAACAATCTAAAAATAACCACTTAAAATGTAAACTTTACTATTAACAGACTATTTTAATTAAAAAGTGAATAAGTTAGAAGTTATCCACAAAATAGTTGTACCAACAAAGTCAGGTGTATCCTAATAAGACTTAAAAATATTAAAACTTATAAACACTACTAACAATATTAATAAAAATAATCAAAGTTAATAAATAAAAATTAAATATAAAATTTTGTGAATAGTGTTGATAAATATATTCTTCTAAGATATTATAAGGACTAAGCAATGTGTATAACATGTTAATAAAAAAATTTTACATTTTAGTATTTCTTTTCAAAATGAAATGCGATAAAATGAATATGTAGACGTTACAGACTGCGGGGTGAGGTTATTTGCGAAATGAAGAGTTACTAAAGTCATTTCTCGACAAAATATATGGCGAAATTAATCCAGCATCATTTCATGCTTGGTTTAATGATTTAAAAATAATCTCACTAACAGATGAAACAATAACTTTTGAAGTTCCAATGGAAATTCACAAAAAAATGTTAGGGGACAACTATTATTCATTAATAGAGAAAACTTTATATGATATAACCAATATCAATTATGATATAAAGTTTGTATTAGAAAGTGAATTAGAAATACTACCCAAAATAGAAGTGGATAACCATGAAGTTACAAACAATAACTTTGATACTCACTTAAAACCTGAACTCAATTTTAGTAATTTTGTAGTTGGAGATACAAATAGACTTGCTAAAGTAGCGGCCATGGCAGTTGCAGAAGCTCCAGGAAGGATTCATAATCCATTATTTATATATGGAAAAAGTGGACTTGGTAAGACCCATTTAATGCATGCGATAGGAAACTTTATAACAGAAAATTCCAATCGAAAAGTATTATATTGTACTTGTGATGAATTTAAGACCGAATATACTAATCTAGCGAATCCAGACAATAAAAACACTATTGAATATGCTAATGAATTTAAAAATAAATATCGAAATGTAGATGTTTTAATAATAGATGACATTCAATATTTAGTAGGAGCGGAAAAAACCCAACAAGAATTCTTTAATACCTTTAATTATCTGCATCAATCAAATAAGCAGATAATAATAAGTTCTGACCGTTCACCAGATGATTTAAAAATTCTTGAAGAAAGATTAAGGTCAAGATTTATGTGGGGATTACCAGTAGATATATATCCTCCAGATTTCGATTTAAGATGTCGAATCATAAGAAAGAAAATAGAAAACACCAGCATAGCGAATCTTATGAAAGAAGAAAGTGTTGAATATATCGCCAATGCTTGCCAAAATGATGTAAGATTTTTAGAGGGGGCAGTTAATAGACTTATGGCCTATACTGCTATGATGGTACCTAAAAGTGTTGATTTAGAGTTTACTTGTGAAGCTTTAAAAGACTTTGTTAATAAGAATATTTATTCTAACAATAATATTACTAAAATTCAAAAAGCTGTCGCTGACCATTATAATATAACAGTAGACGACTTAAAGGGTAAGAAAAGAAGCAATAAAGTAGCACATCCAAGACAACTTGCTATGTATTTATGCCGAATGGAAACCGATGAAACATTCCCAAGAATAGGGATGGAATTTGGTGGAAGAGACCATTCAACAGTAATATTTGCTTGTGATAAGATGGAAAAAGAGCTCTTAAATAACAAAGAATTAGAGAGAGACATAAAGGAGATAAAATCAAAATTGTAGATAATATCTTAAAAGTATGTGAATAAAAACCAAGTTATTAACAAAAAAATCACTAAAAATGTCCTATAATAAAGACCAAAAACAACTTATAAACATAATTAACAGCATAATAATAACTATTAATATTAAGAAGAAAGAGAAAGAAGGAATGAAATATGAAATTTTCAATAGAAAAAAATATAATCTTAGAAGGATTAAATAATGTTATAAGAGCAATATCTACTAAAAATGTTATACCAGTATTAAATGGTATTAAATTTGAATTAACTAGTAAAGGTTTATACTTAACAGCAAGTGATTCCGAATTAACAATAAAAGTATTAATAGAAAGTAAAGATATCAAACAAGTTACAACAACAGGTGGTATAGTAATTCAAAGTAAATATATATTAGATATAGTAAGAAAAATGCCTAGTGATGTTATTAACTTTGAAGTTATTGACGGATTAAAAATCAAAATTTATACAGACAACAACCAATATAACTTAAATTGTTTAGATATTAATGACTATCCAGATGTTAAATTAGAAGAAAATAAAGACCCAATTATTATTAAAGGAGATATATTTAAAACTATAATCAATCAAACTAGTTTTGCTATATCTAACCAAGAATTAAGACCAATATTAACTGGTGTTAACTTCAAATTTACGAAAGATGTCTTAGAAACAGTAGCAACTGACTCATACCGTTTAGCTAAAAAGAATATCAAACTAAACGCTGAAGTTGAAAAAGACTTAGAAATTGTTATACCAGGCAAGAATATAATGGAATTAGAAAGAATTATCACTGATGAAAGCGATATTGAAATACATATATTTAATAATAAAGCATTATTTAAATATAAGAATATCATTTTCCAAACTAATTTATTAAGTGGTAATTATCCAAATACATCTAATTTAATTCCAAGTGAGTTTGCCTATATAGTTAAAGTTAATAAAAAAGATTTCAATGATGCTATAGATAGAGCAGCATTACTTACTCAAGGTAAAGATAAAAATATAGTTAAAATGTCATTAGATAATACTAAAATGGTTATCAATTCATATGCATCTGAAATTGGTAAAGTAGAAGAGCAATTAACAGTAGAAACAAACAATGTTGAACATTTAGAAATTTCATTTTCTTCAAAATATATGCTTGAAGCTATAAAAACAATGGGTGAAGAAGAAATATTATTATTATTAAATAGTGATGTTAAACCATTAATTATAAAATCATTAACAGACGAGTCATTAATTCAGTTAATTTTACCTATAAAAACCTACTAAATAACAAAAAAATCTAAAAAATTAAAATTATAACATAATTCGACAAAAAGTGCGCTTCTTTTATGATATAACATAGTTATTTTACATGAAAGGAGGGCATTTTTAATGTCATATATCATAACCAAAAATACCTTAGCAATCATTCCACGTGGTAAAAAAAGTAAAATAATAGAAGGAAAACACAGTTTGGTTGCTAACGAAGAAACTGCTAAGATAATTGAACAGAATTGCTATTTAAATGGTTCCACATTAGAAGGGCGAATAAAAGGAAGTTCTTATTTATTAGGAAGTAGTTATAAACCACCTATTATAATAAATGATTCTTTAAATATAATCCTTATTCCAACACATTCCATTAGAAATAAAGATTGTCATTGGATAAACTTAATAACCATGTTACATTATAGTCCAACTAACGATAATAAAGTCTTAATAGAGTTTATAAATAACCATAAATTAATCATAAATATAAGTTATAATATATTTGATAAACAAGTCTTAAGAGCAACTCGTTTAGAATCGACTATAAAAGGTCGAATTTATCAAAAATACCTTTAAAAAGGTGTTTTTTTGTGATATAATTAATCTAGGTATAGGAGTACGTAAATACCTATAATTTTAAAAAAACATCAAAGTAGGGGCTAAAAATGCAAATAAGTAGTTTGAAGTTATTAAATTATCGAAATTATGAAAGTCTTGAAATATCATTTTCACCATATACCAATATAATATATGGAAAAAATGGTATGGGAAAAACCAATTTAGTAGAGGCAATCTATATGTTAGGAGTAACGAAAACATTCCGTTTAGGTGATATAGATGTCGTTATAAAAAAAGGTAAGAACATTGCCAAAATAGAAGGTTTAATAAAAGATAATATTTGGAACACATATAAAATGATTATAAGTGAAACTGGTAAAAGAATAAAAGTAGATAACAATAAAATAACTAAAATGAGTGATTATATTACACGCATAAATGTAATTTTATTTAATCCTGATGATTTAAAGATTATAAAAGACACTCCTATGACCAGAAGAAAGCTTTTAAATATCGAGATTTCTGGCATTAATAAAGAATATGTTATAGCCTTAACCAATTATAACAAAATATTAAAACAAAGAAATTCATATCTAAAAGCTCTTAGTAAAAAAAATATATATGAAAAAGACTTTTTAAATGTATTAACAGAGCAATTAATTGACGAAGGATTAAAAATAATGTTAATAAGACAGGAGTTTATCGAGAGTATCAATTCTCATATAAGTGATATATATTTTAAAATTACCAACAAAGGTCCTTTATCAGTACGATTTAAGAGTGAGTATCTAAATAAAACTAAAGAGCAACTTTTAAATATGTATCAAAAAAATATTTCCCGGGAAATACAAATGGGTAAAACTTTATTTGGTCCACAACATGATGATATTGAATTTATTATTGATAAAGAAATAGTAAAAGAATATTCCAGTGTTGGAGAGCAAAAAAATAGTGTAATAGCTTTTAAACTAGCTGAAATTAAGAATATAGAAAGCAAGTTAAATAAAAAGCCTATTTTAATATTAGATGATTTATTTAGTGAATTAGACTATGAAAAAATAGAAAACATTTTAAATTTAATGGATGAAGATATCCAAACATTTATTACAACAACAGAAATTGATAAAGTAGACCAAAAATTAATAGCGAAAGCCAAAATTTTTAAGTGTATAGATGGCAAAATAAAGGAGGAATAACAAATGGAAAACAATTACACAGATAATGATATTCAAGTCTTAGAAGGCTTAGAAGCAGTACGTAAACGACCAGGAATGTATATTGGAACAACTAGTGAGAAGGGTTTACATCATCTTGTATGGGAAATAGTTGACAATGCAGTTGATGAATCACTCGCTGGATATTGCGACGATATCGAGGTTGTAGTACATAATGACAATTCTGTTTCTGTTCGCGATGATGGTCGTGGTATGCCAACTGGTATCAATCAAAAAACAGGGTTATCAACAATTGAAACAATATTTACAGTATTACACGCTGGAGGAAAATTCGGCGGCGGCGGATATAAAGTATCAGGTGGTTTACACGGAGTTGGAGCTAGTGTTGTAAATGCTTTATCAACTTGGTTAGAAGTTCGTGTCTATCGTGATGGAGACGTTCATTATCAAAGATTTGAAAATGGTGGACATCCATGTGAGCCAATGAAAATAATTGAAAATTGTGCTAAAGATAGAACAGGAACAACTGTAACATTTAAAGCTGACCCCGAAATATTTAAAGAAACAACTGAATTTAACTATGATACTTTATCTACACGTTTAAGAGAATTAGCTTTTTTAAATAAAGGCTTAAGAATCACTTTAATAGATGAACGTGTACCAGATAAAAAAGACGTATTCTGCTATAATGGTGGAATTATAGAATATGTTTCTATGTTAAATAAAAATAAACAAGCATTACATGAAGATATCATCTATGTTGAAGGAAAAGAAGATAACATCAGTATTGAAGTTGCAATGCAATATAACGATTCATATACAGCAAGTCTTTATTCTTTTACTAACAATATAAATACATATGAAGGCGGAACTCATGAAGATGGTGTTAAAAATGCTTTAACGAGAATTATTAACAATTATGCTCGTAATAACAAAATATTAAAAGAAAAAGATGAAGCCTTAAGTGGTGATGATTGTCGTGAAGGTTTAGCAATGATTATTTCATGTAAGCATCCAGATCCACAATTTGAAGGTCAAACCAAAACAAAATTAGGAAATTCTGAAGTAAGAAAGATAGCCAGTGATGTTTTTGGTGAAGGATTAGAACGTTTCTTAATGGAGAATCCTACAGTAGCCAAGACTATAATTGAAAAATGTATGACTGCATCTCGCGCCCGAATTGCGGCTAAACGTGCTAGAGAAGCGACTCGTCGTAAAGGCGACTTAGACGTAACAAATTTCTTTGGCAAATTAGCAGATTGCAAGAGCAAAGATGCTAGTGTTAGTGAAATATTCCTTGTCGAGGGAGATAGTGCGGGAGGCTCAGCCATTAAAGGTCGCGATAGTATAACTCAAGCAATACTTCCTTTAAGAGGTAAAATACTTAATGTTGAAAAAGCAAGATTAGATAGGGCTCTATCAAATGAAGAAATAAGAACCATTATAACTGCTTTTGGTACAGGAATTGGTGAAGATTTTAACTTAGATAAGCTAAGATATCATAAAATTATCATTATGACCGATGCCGATGTCGATGGTTCTCATATTAGAGTATTATTATTAACGCTTTTTTATCGCTTTTTTAAGCCAATTGTAGAAGCTGGACACATTTATGCAGCCCAACCACCTTTATTCGTTATAAAGCACGGTAAAACGATTAAATACGTATTAAATGAACAAGAAAGAGATGAGTATTTAGCAACTCTTTCTCCAAATACCAAATATGACATTGCTCGTATGAAAGGTCTTGGTGAAATGGATGCTGAAGAATTAAATGAAACAACAATGGATATTAATAAACGTGTATTAAGACAAATAACAGTTGATGATGCTATATTAGCGGATGAAGTATTTAGTAAATTAATGGGTGAAGAAGTAGAACCAAGAAGAGACTTCATTGAAACCAATGCTACTTATGCTACAAATCTACCCATTTTTGCCTTATATCCAAAACTTGTTCTCTTCATAATAAAAAGT
>CARJCM010000009.1 GCA_948999435.1 uncultured Bacilli bacterium | reverse complement strand
TACCCTGATGCTACATTTCTATCATTACAATATTTTCCATCTGCTATCTTTGATGAATATGTTGTATTATTTCCTATATTGCTTGCATACCATGACTCTAATTGTGTTTTTGCATTTGACGCTGTTCCTCCTGTTTGTGGATTTGCTGTTGATGGCCTTTGTGCTGAACTATAAGTCCATCCTACATAATATGATTGATTATAACTTGAATTATATGCTTGGCCTGTTACTGCTATACTTTCCGCTGTATTTGTTCCGTTTGCATGACATGTAGACCCATCATAAATCAATCGCATTGTCTTATCGCCATTGATTCTGATAATTCTCCAACACTTATTAGCAAACTTTACATAGTTGTTTGTTACTGCTCCTCTCCAATAATAACTGTAATCTCCATACATTCCATCCTCTACTTTGTATACTCCCTCATCAGAATCAGCTATCTGACTAAAATCTGGTGTTGTATCTTTTGGATTTAATGTTGCTATAATTTCTTCAATTGTTTTTGCTTTTTCTGCAAATTCTACTTTTATTTCACCATTAAAAGTTTTATTAGCATTATGATTTTGATCTTTATTAGTATCAACAAATTCTATTTCAATTGTATATTCATATTCTGTTCTTACATCTTGTGTTTTAGTTTCTCTTACTATTTCTATTTGTCCATTACTTCCAGTTAAATCTCCTTCTTTTATAACATCTCCATTACTATCTTTTAATCTATAAACTAATTCATTAGCATCTTTTTCACATAGATTTGTTGCTTCATCATAATTATCATCAGTGCATTTAACAAAAGTATTATCTGTTATATCTAAATATATTCTATAAGTTATTTCTTTTATATCTTTAGTTGGTGTTATTATAACTTTAAAAGATTTAGTTATTACATCATTTGGTATAAATCCATCTTTTGATAAAATACTATCTCCTGCATCATATTGTACTAATGGAAGTGTTCCTGTTCCAATATCTGTACTTGACCCTTCTCCATTAATATTTACACTTACTAAAAAATAAGCGAATGATACTCCTACCACTATTACTAAAAGTATTCCCACTACCATTATTAATGTTTTATTCTTATTATTCATAATATTCTTCCTTTACTCTAACCATTTTAATACAATACTTATATAATTTCATTACATTCGACAAAACATATCAAAAGTTCTATATTACCAACATTAACTCATATTTTTATATTGTATATTTCTAGTATATAATATTATTGATAAAAATTCAATATAATAGTCATAATTTGTGATTTTAGTTAACATTTCTTTTATAAAAAAAATAAGGATTACTCCTTATTAAATTTTAAAATCATCTAGAAAATCATCCATTGACATAGCTTTTGGTTCTTCTTGGATTTGTTCTTGGTTTACATCTTCTTGTTTTATTTCTTTATCTTCTTTAACACTCTCTTTAATTGAAACTTTTCTTGCTAAATCAAGTTTATATTTACTAATACTTGAACCAGTAGAAGCTAAATCCATAATTGTAATATCACTATTCTTAAAAATATTAATTTCACTATCAGCCTTAGTTAATACTAAATCTCTTGCCGATGTTGCAAAAGCATTTAATACTTTATAAGTAACAGTTTTTGTTTTCTTTAAAATTGTACTACCTTTTTTAGCTCTAGAGTGACTTTCTAAATCAGTCATTTTAATTCTTTTAGCAGTCTTATTATCCGTAAATAAAGTAATATATTCTTGTTTTTCATTATAAGTAGTTAAACTAACAAGTATATCATCTTTTAAGTTTATTCCTTTTACTCCACTAGCTTTTGCTCCCACTATTGGAAGTTCTTCTGATTTAAAGTTTAGATAATAACCATTTTCACTTACTAAAACTATATTACCTGTATCAGTTTCCACATTAACAAGTTCATCATCACTTTTAAGTTTCATTGCTACCATTGGTTTAGTACATCTAGCTACTTCATAATCAACCATTTTAGTTCTCTTAGCCATACCAAGTTTACTAGCAAATACTAAAGTATCTTTTTTATTATAAATAAATGAAGCGATAACTTTTTCATCAGTATTAAGCATAACCACATTATTAACATGTTTTCCAAGTTCTTTCCATTTCATTTCTGGAATTTTATAAACTGGAATAAATAAATAATTACCTAAATTTGTAAATATCATAATAGTATCTAACGTTGTACATTCATATAAACCTGTTACAAAATCACCTGGTTTTAGAGTTGTATCTTCTGTACTAGCCGCATAACTTTTACTACTAACTCTTTTTACATATCCTTCATTAGTAACAACTACGACTACATTTTCTTTTGGAATCATTTCTTTCATATCAAGTTTTATTTCTTGAATCTTTTCTTCTATTTGAGTTCTTCTAGGAATTTCATATTCTTTTTTTAGTATTTTAAGCTCTTTTTTCATTACATATTTTAAAACTTCTTCATCACTTAAAATAGCTTTTAATCCTTCAATTAGTTTTTTTAATTTTTCCATTTCTTCTTGTAATTCCACAACATCAGTATTAGTTAAACGATATAATTGTAATTCGACAATTGCTTTAGCTTGTTCTCCTGAAAAATCAAATTCTTTAACTAAATTATTTATGGCATCACTTTTATTTTTACTAGCTCTAATAACTTTAATAACTTCATCAAGAATTGATAAGCATTTAATTAAACCTTCCACAATATGCATTCTTTTTTCATATTGTGCTAAATCAAACTTAGTACGTTCTGTAATTACTTCTCTTTGATGAGCTATATAAGCATCAAGTATTTCTAAAATCCCCAAAGTTTTAGGAACTCTATTAACAATAGCCACCATATTATAATTATAAGATATTTGTAAATCAGTATTTTTAAATAAATAATTAAGTACTAAATCCCGATTAGCTCCTGCTTTTAAATCAATAACAATACGCAAACCTTCTCTATCTGATTCATCACGAACTTCTGCCATACCATCTATTTTTTTATCAATTCTAATTGCGTCTATTCTATTTACTAATAATGCTTTATTAACATCATAAGGTATTTCTGTAATAACTATTTTTTCTTTTCCTTTTTCTTTTTGAACATCATATTTACATCTAACAATTACTCTACCTTTACCTGTTTTAAAAGCTTCTCTAATCCCATCAATTCCACAAGCAATACCCCCAGTTGGAAAATCAGGTCCTTTTACAATATCTAAAATAGTATCCAAATAACAATTAGGTGAATCAATTCTTTTAATTGTAGCATCGATGATTTCTCCTAAATTATGAGGTGGAATATTTGTAGCATACCCCGCACTAATACCCATTGTTCCATTAACTAGTAAATTTGGAAACTTAGCAGGTAATACAGTAGGTTCTAATAATCTATCATCAAAGTTAGGTGCCCATTTAACAGTATTTTTATCTAAATCTCCCAAAAGTTCATTACTAATTTTTGATAATCTTGCTTCTGTATAACGATAAGCAGCAGCTCCATCGCCATCCATCGAACCATTATTACCTTTCATATCGACTAAGATGGCATTTTGTTTCCACCACTGACTCATACGTACCATTGCATCATACACTGAAGAATCACCATGTGGATGGTATTTACCTAAAACATCTCCAACTGTCGCAGCACATTTAACATACTTTTTATCATAAGTCCAACCTGCTTTATACATTGCAAATAAAATTCTTCTTTGCACCGGTTTTAATCCATCACGTACATCAGGTATGGCTCTATCTTGAATTATTTCTTTAGCATAAGAACCAAATCTTTCACCCATAATTTCTTCTAAAGCATAATCTTCAATTCTTTTTAGTACATCTTCCATTTATACTCACCTTCCATTATTCTACCATAAAAAAAAGTATAAAGCCACATTCTTTACACTTTTTACGCTTTTTAAAAGAGAATTAATTTTTTAATGCTTCTACATCTCCTCTCATTGCTTTGTCTGTATACTTAGTTTTATCTAAAACACTTTCATACTTTACTCTTAAATTATCCATAATTGTATTTCAATCAAAAAAAGTTATATACTCTAAGAACCGAATTAATTGTTTTCTATTATGTTCATGAGTTATAGTTTCTTTAAAAAGTAAATCATCATTAAGAGGTATAAATATTTTCTCACTATTCATCTTTTATTTTTTCACTTTTCTTTTTAAATTCATCACTATTAATAAATTCATTCATACTTTTATTTAAATCCATTAATAATTCATCACCATCGGCTATATCTTCTCTTTTTTCTGACGTATCAGCTCCCATAAACTTTAACCATTTTATCTTGTCATCAGTACTATCAGTAATCTTTTCTGCTTCTGAAATTGAGAAAATATCTAATTCTAAAGAATCTGTTATAATCTCTCCATCTTCCGTTTTTAAAAAACATCTTGTTTCAACAGCCTTTTTTATTGGTAAATCAACTTCCTTTGCAAAATTTAGTCCTTTAATTATTTTCCCACTATTCTCAGATTGTAAACGTAATATAAATAGTTTGTCTAAGCTTCTTTCTAATGCTTCTTTATCAAATACTTCATGAGTATCCATATAAATTACGCAATTATTAAAAGATACTATTATATCTTTTTCAGAATCTCTTTCCATATTCTAATTCCACCTTTCTTTCGGAAACAAAAAAAGTTTATCAAAGAATAAAAGAAAAGGCAAATTACAGATTTTATGCTTTTAGTCTAGTCTAAAAAGAATTTTTGCCTAACTTCTTGGAAATCTCTTATACTAATTTTTAGTTTTCTGCTAAGCAGATTTTATAAAATCTGTAAAATTAATTTTTTTATCATTATTACCATAAGTTTACACAAAAAATGTAAACAAAAAAGAAGTATTTCTACCTCTTCAGAATTCTAAGACTATTTAAAATTGTAATTAAAGTAAGCCCTGTATCTGCAAAAACTGCAACCCACATACTAGTAAGACCAAATGTTGCTAAGCCTAAAATAAATATTTTTATACTTATAGCTAGTAATAGATTCATATTAACAATTAAATTAGTTTTTTGCGCTATTTTAAATAAATTTATAATATTAGCAAGATCATCATTCATAATTACAATATCACTAGCCTCTATAGCGCTAGTTGAACCTACACTCCCCATTGAAACACCAACATTAGAAAGCGCTAAGCTAGGGGCATCATTAATACCATCACCTACAAACATAACATGATGTTCTTCTTTTAAATCTTGTAATTTAAGATACTTTTCATTTGGCAATAATTCTGCATAGTATTTATCTATGTTAACTTTTTCACTAACTAATTTAGCAAATGATTCATTATCTCCTGTGAGCATAATAGTTTCTATATTTCTTTTTCTTAAAAATTCAACTACATCCAGAGCATTTTCTTTAACGTTATCTTGAAATATAAAACTAGCTACTAATATATCATTAATAGTGACAAATATATTTCCATCCTTTTTAGTATTACAAAAACTAGAAGAACCAACTTTAAAAGTATCATTATTAATTTTATAAGTTATTCCTTTACCATCTATTTCTCTAAATTCTTTAACTACTTTTACATCTAATTTATTTTTAAACTCATTTAAAATTAATTTAGCTATCGGATGTGTCGAATATGATTCGCCCAAAGCTACAAGTTCTAAAATATCTTCTCTTTTATATTTTTTATCAAAAACATTTATTTTATCTAAGTGAAAAGACCCTGATGTAAGCGTTCCTGTTTTATCAAATACAACTTTATCTACATGTAAAACCTCATCTAAATAATTACTACCTTTAACAAGTATTTTATTTTTACTAGCTATTCCAATACCTGCAAAATAACTAAGAGGAACAGAAATAGCCATTGCGCAAGGACAACTTATAACTAAAAATGTTAAAGCTCTATAAATTGCATCATTAAAACTTACATCAAAAAATAATGGTAATATAACACTAATTAAAATAGCTATTAACAAAACTATTGGTGTATAAAAACTTGCAATTTTTGAAACTCTCGTTTCTGTTTTAGCTTTATTATTTGTTGCATTAATAGTTAAATCAAGTATTTTATATATGGTACTATCAACATATTTATGTGTAACTTCTATTAAAATTACTTCCCCCTTATTAATAGAACCAGATAATACTTTATCTCCTTCTTTTATGTTTTGAAAAGCCGCCTCACCCATTAAGCTAGAAGTATCAAGCATTGTTTCTCCTTTAGTTACTACACCATCAACAGGTATTGATTCACCTTTTCTAACTACAATTATATCTCCAATATTAAGTTCTTCTGATTTAACTTCTTTAATTGCATCATTTACTTTTAAATTAGCTTTCTCTACTTTTAAAGAAAGTAATTCTTCTATTCCTCTTCTACTTTTATTAACTGCTTTTTCTTCTAATATTTTACCTATAACATATAGCATAATAACCATTAAGCCTTCCATATGTTCTCCTAAAATATAAGCCCCTATCCCTGAAATAGTTATAAGTAAATTTTCATCAATATTATGTGATTTAATTATTTTTTTTAATGCTTTAATCATAGTTTTATATAATAATAACCCATAAGAAACAATAAGAAGTATATCACTTATAATATTTATTTTAATTAATAAAGATAACCCTAAAGTAATAATAGCTAGTATAAGTCTTACAAGTTCATAATCATTCTTTGTATTATTATTTTTTTCTTGATAGACTCTAGTATCTGGTTCTATTTTTTTAATTATTCTAACTACTTCTTTAAATGGTTCATCTAAATCAGATTTAAAACTTAAAGTTAAAGTATTAAAATTAACAACTACATCTTTAAACCCTTTACTTTTACTAATAGTATTTTCTATTTTCTTTGCACAATTAGCACAATCCAAATTTTCTAAATAGTATTTATAATTCTTCAACATGTTCACGTCCTATCTCAAATAATTTAATAATATGCTCATCCTTTAGACTATAATAAACTACTTTTCCTTCTTTACGAGCCTTTACAAGTTTAGCTTGTTTTAAAATTCTAAGCTGATGTGATATAGCCGATTGGGTACTATTAGTTATAAATGCCAAATCACAAACACAGAGTTCACTTAATTTTAAAGCATATATAATCTTCATTCTCGTACTATCTCCAAATATTTTAAAAACCTCTGCTATATCAAATAATATTTCATCACTTATCATTTTATTTTTAACTTTTTTTGCAAGTTCTGCATTGATACAACATCCACAAGTACATTCACTCATTTTTTATCTTCCTTTCGTATGAATATCTGTTCATATATTAAATTATATTCTCAAATTAAAAATAAGTCAATATTTTTTCCAAATAAAAAATCAGTTTTTAACACTGACTTCTATCTGCTACTATTTCTGGCAAGATTATCTCTATTTTATTTCTCAACTGATTTTATAACTTTTTTCACCAATTCTAATTAAAATCTTTTAAAACTAACTGCATACTATCAATTTCTTCAGTTTTAATATCTTTTTTCTTTTTAGGTTTTAGAGGTTTTAATATACCATTTAAAGCAAAGTATAATTGCGTAACAAAATAATTATCTTCTTCTTCACAAACTACTCTTCTTAATGTATCATTCAAATAAGCTTTTTTATGCAAAAATTCTTTTCGTAAAAACAAATCATTTAAACTATCTAAATAATAAGTTTTAATAAAATAAATACGTGCATAAATATCATCCTCATTAGCTGAAAATGCCATTTGCATTAAAGATACATCAAAATTAATATTTGATAAATTGCTATTAGTTTTTAAAGGTTGTCTAATATTATCTGAATCCATTATAAAATCTTTAGAACAATCCTTTAATAAATAATAAATCTGATCTAATAAATATAGTTCATAAACTTTCTCTAAAAAATCTACATAATTTTCAACAACAGCTTTAAACATATCTAAATCAATATCATCTGAATACCCAAGAAACCTAATACTTTTAATAACTGCTACAAATTCATTTATATCATACTTATCTAAAACTTCATTAGTTATACTTTGATAAAGTAACACTCTATCCATTCGAGTCCAAGAATCAATAGTTAAAGATTTACTCATTAAAGCTTTAGCATTCTTCTTATCATTTAAATAGTCTTTAATATTCTCTATATTATCTTTTATAACAGATAATACTTTATGTTCTATATCTATCATTTTATCACCAGTTAATTATTGTAAAGCATTATATTAAAACAATCAACAATATTTCTTATTTTTTTTAAATTTATTTTGAAATTAAAAAAACTTAGAAATTAATCTAAGTATTTAAACTGCTCGATAATCATCTTCCATCGTAAAGATAATATTCTCTTCAATCCATTCTTTACGCGGTTCTACTTTATCTCCCATTAAAACATTCACTCGTTTTTCGGCCAAAGCAGCATCATAAATATTAACGCGAATTAAACTTCTAGTTTCTGGATTCATTGTTGTATCCCATAGCTCTTCTGCATTCATTTCACCAAGACCTTTATTTCTTGAAATATCTGGCTTACCAGTATTTTCTGAAACTATTTTAAATCTTTCTTCATCAGAATAAGCATAAAAATGTTTCTTTCCATAATCAATTTTATATAAAGGAGGTTTTGCAATATAAAGTTTACCTGCTTCAATAAGCGGTCGCATAAATCTATAGAAGAATGTTAACAAAAGTATTTGAATATGTGAGCCATCAACATCGGCATCAGTCATAATTATTACTTTATCATAGTTTGATTCTTTAGCATCAAAGTCTTGTCCTAAACCAGCACCAATTGTATGAATAATAGTATTTATTTCTTCATTTTTTAAGATATCACTAGTATTAGCTTTTTCAGCATTTATAACCTTACCACGAAGTGGAAGAATTGCTTGAAATTTTCGATTCCTTCCACCTTTTGCTGAGCCTCCTGCTGAATCTCCCTCAACTAAGAAAAGTTCATTTAAACTAGGATTTTTACTTGTCGCTGGAGCTAATTTTCCAGATAGATTTTTTTCTAGTGTTTTTTTGCCCTTACCATTACGTGCTTCCTCGCGTGCTTTTCTTGCTGCCTCACGTGCAAGCTTACTTTTACTAGCTTTATCAACAATGTTAAGCGCTATTTCTTTATTCTCCTCTAAAAAGAACTTTAAATTTTCATAAGTTATTGCCTCTGTTACACTTCGAGCCTCAGGTGTTCCAAGTTTTCCTTTAGTTTGACCTTCAAATTGTAATAAATTTTCTGGTATTTTTAAATTTATTACAGCACTTAAACCTTCTCTAACATCAGTTCCATCAAAAGTAGCATCTTTACCCTTTAAAATATTATTACTTTTAACATAATCATTAAATGCTTTAGTAATACCTGTTTTAAAACCTACTTCATGTGACCCACCATCAATAGTTTTAACATTATTAACAAATGACACAATATTTTCATTATAAGTATCTGTATATTGCATAGCAACATCTACTTCAATACCACTTTTAGTCCCCTCATAACTAATAACATTATGAAGTGTTTTTTTATCTTCATTAATATATTCTACAAAATTAACTAACCCATTTTCATAATGAAATTTAGATTCTTTATTACTATCTTCATCAATAACTTCTATTGTTACATTAGAGATTAAAAAAGCACTTTCTTGCATTCTCTCAACAATTGTAGTATATGAAAACTGACAATTTTTAAATATATCATAATCTGGCCAAAAAGTTACAATTGTCCCTGTTTTATTAGTTGTTCCAATTTTCTTTAAAGGGGACTCTACATGCCCTCCATCATTAAATCTAATATTATTTATTTCCCCATCACGATATATGACAACATCCATTTTTTTAGATAAGGCATTAACAACAGAGCCACCTACACCATGAAGACCTCCACTTACTTTATAGTTACCTTCTTCAAACTTACCACCTGCATGAAGGATTGTATATATAACTTCTGGGGTACTTTTCCCTGACTCATGCATACCAGTTGGAACACCTCGACCATTATCAGCGATTGTTATACTCCCATCTTTATGAAGAACAATTTTAATATGATTACCATGTCCATTAATAATTTCATCAATACTATTATCAACAATTTCCCATACTAAATGATGAAGACCGCGTTTATCAGTACTTCCAATATACATACCTGGACGTTTGCGTACAGCCTCTAAACCTTCTAGTATTTTAATTGACGATGCATCATATTCTTTTGCCATTCTTATTCACCCTATTACTAATTATAACAAATCAATAAAAAAATGTAAAACATCTTTACTAGAATTTTACATTTCTTCTCTACAACAACACTCTATTTTTTTATTCTACATCTTTCAAGTCTTGCAAATTGTTCTTTTGCTTCTTCTTCACTTACCCAATAGTCTTTATCTCCTGTTAACAAATATGAGCCATATACTTTTTCAAAATCACTATTCCTCCATTTATATAATTCATAAATATCTCTTCTTTCTTCTTTAGTAAAATTAAACTCACTCATAAACTTAGGAATATATTTAGAACCCAATTTAATTAAATTTATAGCACAAGCTTTTAAAATTTTAAAATCATGAAATCTATAATAAATAAAATCTAAAATCGTATCAACTCTATCTATTTCAAATAAATAGAGCAATCTATCATAATCATTACACATATAAGAAATAAAATCACTTACAAAGTCTTTCCCTCTATTTAATAATTTTACAAGCGCATATTCCAAATATTTATCATTTATACTAGATAAAGTATTTTCTACATCTTCTATATTTTCTTCCATAAGTGCATCAATTATATCATAATCATAATCAAATTCAAAATCATTAAAAAATAGTTCATTTATAAAACGATAATTTTTATTTTGTAATAAATTTTTAGAAATTATATTTTTCATATCGCTACTTATGTCAAATCTTGAAATACTAAATGCACATTCATCGTATCCTGGTAAATAATCTCCTGTTTTCGAATCAGTTTCTTGTCCGCTATCAATCTTTTTTTGATAAAAGTCTACTATCGAAATAAAAGTATTTATTACAATGTTTCTTTTTTCATTTTCTTGTGTATATTCAAAAAATTTAATAAAAATCTCAACAATTGTCTCAGACCTCAATACAACTTCTTTAAAAAATCTTTCAATTTCATCCCAAGAATATAAACCAGATAAAGCCATTTGTTTAGCAAGGTCAGACTGACAATGCTTTCCATAATGATAATATTTTTCATTTTGATTTAGTTGTTTAGCATATTCTAGCAAAGTATCAATATTACCAACACTTGCAAGTTTTCTAAAAGCATAAGCATAATCAATCGCTGATTTCCTATTTATTAATAGAATTAAATCTTCATCTAAGCCAATTCTACTAGTCAAATATGTTTGTAACAAAGGCATACCTTCTAAATTTAATAAATTACCATTACTATTTAAAAAATCATCAAATCTAAAAAAACAATAAAAATCTTTATCTGGTTTTGACTGCATAAACCTTGAATTAATAACAAGTTCTTCTAATTCTTCTAATGGAATTTTTTTTCTTGCTACATCTAAAATGCCAAAAACGCATTCTTTATTATTAGTTTTAGCATCATATTCTTGATTCAAATACCAAATAACAAATTTTTTTAAATCCTTAGCACTCAATTTGTTTAAAATTTTAATATCTACATAATCATCTATCCATTTAAGATTTCCTATTCTCATTAATATTTTTAAAATCATCATAACCACCCATAAATACTATAGCAAACAATTAAGACAATCACAATATTATCTTGCTATATTTTAAACTTTCATATATAATTAATACGAGGTTGATAAAAATGAAAGATACAACAAAAACAATTATTATAGGAGTTACAATAACTATATTAGTACTAATACTTGTTATATTTATTCTCTATAAATCAGATTCAAAAAAATTAAAAGACGAAAATACAACTAATAAAAATAATTATAATAACACAACACCCCCTATTAAAACAGATAATAATTCTAATAATGAGACATCAAATAATGAAAATAATTCACCATCTAATAATACCGAAGTAAACACAACCATTAAAGATGATGAAAAAAATAGTAAAATAATTCTCTATTTATTTCATGGCAACACTTGTCCAGCGTGCAATAATGCTATTAACAAGATAAAAGAAAATAGAAATACAACATTTAAAAATGTTGAAATAAGAACATTTGAAGTTCGGAAAAATAAAGATAATAGTGAATTATACAAAAAAGTAACTGACAAATTAAAAGTTAATGTTAATTCCATTCCTTATTTTGTAATTGGTGATTATAATCGTGTTGGTTTTAATGCTGAAGTATTATTAAAAGAATATAAAAAAGCTTTAAATAACAAAGATTATAAGGACATTGTCTCAGAAGTTATTAAAGAAAATAAAGATTTAAAACCAGTTTATAAAACAATTTAAAATAGCTAATAAAATAGCTATTTCACTAGCTATTTTCTTTTGTTATCAGTAATTAATTCCATCGGAATAGTAAGTTGTTTAATTCTCTCCATTATTCTTCTAGATTTTACCTTATCAACACCAGACTTAGATAAAGACAAATGATATTCCAGTTCATCTAAGCTTAAATTAGAAGTAAAAAAAGTTGTTAAATGATTATTCATTCTTGCTTGTAAAATAGTTCCTAACACTTCATCTCTTCCCCAATCACTTACGCTTTCGGCTCCTATATCATCTAATAAAAGAATTGGAACATTCGTGTATCTATCCATTTTTTCATGATAAGAATCCCAATCTTCTTTTAATTCTTTTAAAACAGTTGGAAAATATAAAGCAATATAATCTACTCTTTTTTTAGCCTTAAGTTCATTTAATAAAGCATAGATAAGATAAGTTTTCCCACTTCCAAATACACCATGTAAATATAATCCTTTAGAATCATTTATTCCATCATAATTATCATAAAAATCTTTTAACCATTTAATTAATTTTACTCTTCTTTTATCAGTTAAATCAATATCTTTAAAACTAGCATTTAAAAGCTCTTTACTAGCTGTATTACGTGCATTTAATAATTTATCATTCTCTTGTTTTTTCTTACAAGGAACATAAGAAAGTTCTATAATATTACCTACTACTTTAGGATATAAATAATGTCCATAAACTTTATTTTTACATTCATATAATCCTTTACAATTCCGACAATTTTTAAGTTCACAAACACTATCCATTAAGATAGAACTATTTTGACTTCCTATTTTTTCACTTACTTTTAATTTTTTTACTAAAGTTTTAAAATCTTCATCTTGCATATTTTCTTTATAATCTTTTAATAATTCATTATTATTACTTTTATCTATTTTTATCGCTTCCATATAATCACCTAAAATCTTTTAATAATTCCTCCAACTCTTTTTGTTCATCATCACTAACATTTTCTTTTTCTAAAGTTTGATCAAACCACACTGGTGTTGGTGTTACTTGTACTTTCTTTGTTGGAGCAACTTTTTCATTTTTCTTAACCATTTTTTTATGTTCTTTCTCTGCAAACTCCATTGCTTCTCTAGCTGTTTTAATTCCAGCTCTTCTCCATTGTCCTGCGATAGTCTCCACATAACTTGTCGAAAGTTTATTATTATTTTTTTTCAAAACATAATCAATTAAAACATTAACTACTGCAGGATTAAACTCTAAATCTATAAGTAGCATTTCAAGTATCTTTAAATCTCTTGATGTTGGTTTAACCCCTTTATATTTACTCTGCAAAAAATCATAAGGACTAGTATTTTCAAATACTCCAATAATTCTTCCTTTCTTAGAATTATCTCCCATAGGGGTTTTTAAATATTCTGGTTGAGTTCGATAAACAAGTGTAGGTAAAGTTCCATTATTAAATTGATAATATTTACGAGCATTTTTTCTTAAAGCTTCTTTATCTATAGAACCTTTTTCATTTATACTAGCTCTTATTAATTCCGTAATCTTTAACGTATCTAAATCATATATAAAACTCAAATTAATAATTAATTCTCTCATTTTTTTATTAAATGCTTTTTCATTTAACAATCCTTTTGGTATAGAAGAAATAATCAAATCAAAATCAATATTAGACTCTATATTAAGAGGTAAAACCTCTCTTTCTCGCGCTTCCACTGTTGGCGCATTAGTTGATTCAAAAGTTTCATTTAAAGTTTTAGTTATGTCTTCATAATCTCTAATATCAATATTTACTTTTTTATAAATATTTTTTAAATAATGATATTCTTCTTCTCCAATATTATTATATAAAACAATATTAAGAATTGGATTATTAAAAAACTCTGCTGCACCAAGTGGTGAATATAATTCATAAACATAAGAGTTTATTTCTCCTTCTTTAAAATAAGTTTTAATAAGCCCCACGGCTTCTAATGATTCTCTAGCATGTTTAATTACATCTAAATCACACTTTAAAATACTCATAAGATGATGATGCGTAAAATCTTTACTAATAAATTCTAATCTATCCAAATCACTCCATAAAGTAAGATATAAAGAAACTGCTCCAAACCCAATAATAGGTTCATATAAATGAATTAAGTTACGTTTATCAACTTCTGTTAAAATAGTTTTATTAACCACAATATATTGATCAGCTGGTAATAATGTAACAAGTTTCATATTATACCTCCTCTACTTCTAATTTAGACCTTTAAGACCTACTTATATTATAAAATATAAGAACTAAAAAAGAAAGCTTTTTAAAAACTTTCTAATTATCTTTTTCCAGTAATATATTATATTTTTGATAAATCTCTGAATTATAATTAATTATTTTATCATTTGCTAATCTATAAACAACAAAACTTTTCGGATATTTTTTTTCTTTCAAAATATTATATTTATTAGTTAAACAACATTTAATATAATAATCATCATTTATCATCCAATTAAAAGCCTCTTTATCTCTATCTAACTCTTTAGCATCTAAATTTTCATAAAAAGAAATATAACTTGATTTTTGTGCACTATTAAAATCAGTCTTACAATGTGCAAGCTCATGCAATAAAGCAAAATAAACATCAGCAATTCTACGATGCTTCATAGTTAAATAAATTGCTGGAATACCTTTATGAACTTTAAAAGCTCCTCTAATCTTTGAGCCAGGAATATCGCTCTCTATAACTAAAAAGATTCCCATTTCATTAAATTTCTTTATTAATTTATTTTTATCAAAAGAAGTATTACTAGCTTCATCAAGAATAAATGATACTAATTTATTTATATTTTCTTTTTTATATTCTCCCACATTTTGCTTTAAAGTTTCTCTATAACATTTTTCTAACCATAATACTAATAATTCATGTTTATCATTTTTACTTTTATAATAGCCTTTTGTTTCGATATTATCGATTTGTTCAGGAGAACTAACTCTTAAAAATTTTAAAATATCTTTTGTAGATTCCATTTTATCACTTTTATCTATAAAAGTAATAAAATCATTCTTTTTTAAATAGTTATAATTAAACTTATTTAAATATTTAGTAATAGTTAAATTATTACTTATTAAATAATTATTTATCACTTCTTCTAATTTATAATTTTTCTCTATTTTATAAATATAATCAGTAGAAATATTCGTAATAAACGAAATATTCTCAATTACTTTAGAAGATAAATCCAGATTCCCATTCAAAATATCTATTAACGTTTTTGGAGTTACTTCAATACGACTTGCAAAATCATTAATTGCAATATGATGAAAATCTAAATAATCTTTCAAAAAATCTTTAAATCTTATCTTTGTCATAATTTAATTCCTCCTTTAACTAAATTTTTACTATTGTTTTTGTTTATACTTTTTCTTATTAATCTTTAAATTTCTTTTAAAATCATCATAATGATTTAAGCTTATAAATTCTAATCTACATATATTATTATCTACATCAAAAGAACAAATTAAGCGAATACTCCCACCATTTTTTTCTAAATTAAAACCATAAAATCCAGCAAGATCTTCTCTTTTAGCCTCAAAACCATATAAATAACTAATTGGACTAGTTTTTAAAATATCAAAACTTTCACATTGTTTTATATGAATTAAAACCTTTTCTAAATTTTCTAACTCTTTTGAATTTTTTCTTAATTTTTTTTCTTGATTTTTAAAATTTGACCTATCTAGCTGCACATATAATACTTCCTTTCTAACTTAACTCATGACTTTTCATTCCTAACTCCTCCACATTCAACATACATATATTAACATAAAAGTTAATATATGTCAATCAAACTATAAAAAAAGCTTTTTTAAAGCTAATTTTTCTTACTATATTTACTTATTTCTACCATTACAGTTCTTATTAAATCAGCAGCAATTTCTTTATCTCTTGTATCTTGTATTTTAATAGGAATTATATTTTCATTTTCTTCCTTACAAATAACACACGATAAAGTAATACCCTTAGTCATATCCGCTTTTAAATCTGTATAAACCACATAATCTTTATCTGTTTCATCATTATGAAATATAGCTAAAGCTTCATAAGTTTTATTATCTACTATTACTTGTTTGCGTTCCATTATTTAACCTATTACTTTCGTATAAATCATAAACTTCAGCAATTTGATCTTTTAAAACATTATATTTTCCTATAATTGTAAAATCATTTTCTGTTACAACTACAAACTCACCAATTAATGCTTTAGGAATAACATACACATTAGTACCATCTTCTGCTATATAAGCAAGTAATGCTTGTTTATTTATTGCTTCATCTTCACAATATAATTTAAACCCAGCAGGTAAAGAATATACATCTGGAACTTCATAATTTTCTAAAGCAAGTTTACTATTATTAGGATTACTCTCACTTAAAGCATTACTTTTTATTTCTCCAGCATCATTTAAAAAGTTAGCATAATCGGTTTTAACACCAATAACATCTACTGGATAACCATCATTAGATTCTACACTAACAATATTGCTTGGTTCTAACTCCCCATTTTTAATTACCTTTAAAGTTGGACTTTCATCATCACCTATATAAACAAAATCATAACTATCAGGTAAAGAGTATCTACCATTAACATTTTCTAATGTTCTATCTACAAATGGATAAGTAATACTAATAACACCATCTTTATCTAAAGGTATAGCCTCAGAAAAAGCTAGTAAATCATCGGGATTTACATCATCCTTACCAAAGTTTTTGATAAAATTAGCTATATTCCCTCTAAAAGAATAACCAACGATACCTAATCCTATCGCAGCAGTTAAAGCAAGTCCACCAAATATTTTTACAACTTTAGAGCCTTTTTTCTTAGTTTTAGTTGTATCTCCATAATTTCTATTATCTAATGCATCTGAATAATTTCTCATATTAATCCCCCTCCAATTAAATAATTGAGCCTATTATAGCATTATTCATGCTAAATGTCAAATTCCTACTTTCCTAAAAATTTGTTAAAAATTCAATTTTATCCAAGTTTTCATAAGATAAATTATCCTTACCAAAATGAGAATATAACGTTGTATCTTGATATTTTAAATGTTTTAAATCTAATTCTTTAATAATATTAGACGGTTTAAAATTAAATACTTTCTTAACTATTTTCAATAATTCTTCATCAGAGTATTTACCCGTATTAAAAGAATTAAGTTCTATCATTAAGGGCTCAGAAACACCAATAGCATAACTAACACTTATTAAACATTTATCTGCTAAACCACTTGCTACTACATTTTTAGCAACATACCTTGCATAATAAGCAGCACTTCTATCAACTTTTGTATAGTCTTTACCACTAAAAGCTCCTCCACCATGTGGAGTTATACCTCCATAAGTATCAACACATATTTTGCGTCCTGTAAGACCACTATCACCAACTGGTCCCCCAATTACAAATCTTCCTGTTGGATTAATTAATATTTCTGTATTTCTATCTATTAAATCATCACTAATTACATTCTTTATAACTTTATGTATAATTTCATTTCTTAAAGTTTCTAAATCAATATTATCATCATGTTGGGCTGAAATGACTATTGTTTTTATCTTAAAACTACCATTATTATCTTCTAAAGTTACTTGTGCCTTGCCATCAGGTCTAAGACCTTTTATTTCTTTAGTTTTTCGCACACTTTCTAACCTTTTTACTAAAGAACAAGACAGATTATGAACTAAAGGCATATAATTATCTGTTTCATTTGTAGCATAACCATACATAATCCCTTGATCACCTGCACCAGTATCCTCTTTATCCACTCCAAGTGCAATATCAGAAGATTGCTTATTTAAATCTGTTATTATTTTAATATTATTACCATTAAAACCTAATTCATCATTATCATAGCCAATATCACAAATAATTTTTCTAGCAATATCTTCTACTTTAATTTTTACTTTACTAGTTATTTCCCCCATAATTAATATTTGTTTTTTACTTGCGACAACTTCACAAGCTACTCTTGAATTTTCATCCTCCTTTAAATAGGCATCTAATATGGCGTCAGCAATCAAATCACACATTTTATCAGGGTGTCCACTTGTTACTGCTTCTGTTGTAAATAATTTTTTCATTTTCATTCCTCCTCTTTTTACCTTAAAAGAAAAAAACACTTAAAGATAATCTCTCTAAATGTTTATGACTATCCTCATCTTTCGGTTTTACCGTAGGATTTAGCACCTAACTTAAATAGGTTGCTGGACTTCTTCGGGCCTATTCCCTCCATCACTCTTAATAAGGTAAATATTTAAAATTATTTATAATAAAATTATATAGTATGAAATTCAAATTGTAAATACATAAATCTAAATTAAATATGAAAAGACATTAAATTTACAAATTAAAACCTAATAGTTTCTTCAATATACTTTTTTAATTCTTTTACAGGCATTGTAATTTGTTCCATTGTATCTCTAAGTCTTATTGTAACTGTATCATTATTAATAGTCTCATCATCTATAGTAATACAAAGTGGTGTTCCAACTGCATCACTTCTTCTATATCTTTTACCAATAGAACCAGTTGTATCCATAGAACACATAAAATCTTTACACAAAGAGGCGTATACATCATTAGCTTTCTCACCATGTACTTTTTTAATTAAAGGTAAAATAGTTACTTTTATTGGTGCTAAAGCTGGATGAATTTTTAAAACTTCTCTTGAATCTCCATTTTCTAATTCTTCAATTGTATAAGCATCAGTTAGTACTGCATATAAAAGTCTATCCAAACCAACACTAGGTTCAATAACATATGGTAAATATTTTTCATTAGTATCAGGATCTAAATATCTAAGGTCTGTCTTAGAATGTCCTGTATGAACTCCTAAATCATAATCAGTACGATCTGCAACACCCCAAAGTTCTCCCCAGCCCATTGGAAATAAATATTCTATATCAGTCGTCGCTTTACTATAAAAAGATAATTCTTCTTTTGCATGATCACGATATCTTAAGTTTTCTTTTTTTAAACCTAAACTTTTTAAGAAATCCAAACAATAATTTTTCCAGTATCCAAACCATTCTAAATCTTCACCTGGTTTACAAAAGAATTCTAATTCCATTTGTTCAAATTCTCTAGTTCTAAAAATAAAGTTTCCTGGTGTAATTTCATTTCTAAAACTTTTACCAGTTTGACAAATACCAAAAGGTACTTTAAGTCTCATACTTCTTTGAACATTTAAGAAATTAACAAATATACCTTGCGCAGTTTCTCCCCTTAAATATACACTTGATTTAGAATCTTCTGTAACTCCCATAGATGTCTCAAAAAGCAAATTAAATTTACGAATTGAAGTAAAATCTTGTTTACCACATTTAGGACATTTAATTTCATTAGTAATAATATAATTTTCTAATTTTTCATTACTCCATCCATCACCAGTTTCTGTCCCATTTGTAAATTCTTCAATTAATTTATCTGCTCTGTGTCTTGCTTTACATGCTTTACAATCAATTAATGGATCATTAAAATTAGTTACATGTCCACTGGCTACCCATACTTCAGGATTCATGAGAATTGCACTATCAAGTCCATAATTATATGGATTTTCTTGCATAAACTTTTTCCACCAAGCACGTCTAATATTTTCTTTTAATTCTCTTCCCATAGGTCCATAATCCCAAGTATTAGCAAGCCCCCCATATATTTCACTACCTTGAAATATAAAACCATATTGTTTACAATAATTAACTATTGTATCTTGTGTTACTTTTTCCATTTATATCTTTCCCTTCAAAATTAAAAAACTCCAAAAGAAACAAATAGGGACGAAAATACAATCCGCGGTTCCACCCTACTTATTTCTTCTAGAGAAATCACCTTTATTTTTTTATATAGCTCCAGATTCGCCACATCCTTCATCGCTTGTATATCTAAATTATATAACACATTACTATTATATGCAAGAATTATTTTTGAATATTAATACTTCTTTTTATAGATTTATTACCTGATGTTACTTCAATCATCAATTTATAATAACAACCTTTTTTAAAATTCAATATCATATAATTATTTTCTATTCCAATTAAATTACTTGCATTATAACCACTTTCATCAAAGTATCTTTCATCATCAGTATCAAAATCAAAATCTGTTATTCTTAAATCACTACCACCACCTATAGCAGTTATATAAACATATTCTTTCCCATTATTCTCTTTATGAGTTAATTTAAAATCAGTTAATTCATTAGAAACTTTAACTATTATTTTCATTTTTTGTTCCAAAGTAACATTATTCATTCTATCTTTAAAAATTATATAAATATAATAAGTTCCTTCTTCTTTAAAAGTATAAGAATATTTTAGATTAGTATCAATTGTATCTTTATAACAATAATCAAGAGAATTAATACCACAACTAAAATCTTTAGCATTGGTTGGTGTTTCATCTTTACTAGAAATATTTAACCCAACAGTATATGCTCCACTCCCCTTTAAATCAAAATTAAAATTAATAGTCGCATTATTAGTCACTATAATCTCTTTAGTAGTACTACCAGTTTTATTATCTTGATTTAAAGTGTTATGAAAATCATACATCCCTGTTGTACTTATTTTCGCTTCAAATTTTTCATTTTCATTAACAGTTGGTGTACTAGGAGCCTCTTCTTTAGGTATTTCTACTTTTGTATTAGGATCTTTAATCATTACTTTCAAAATACTTTTAGTCTCATTACCAGAACTATCTTTTATTTTATAAATAACTTCATAATCTCCTATTTTTTTCGCATTAACACTATCTTCAATTTCTATTTCGTCAATACTAAGTTCATCAAAATTATCAGACACACTAGTGATATAACTTTTACTATCCCATTTACTATTAACATTTAATACTGCATATTTTTCACTTAAAACAATTTCAGGAGCTTTTTTATCTATTATATCCACTTCAAAAGTATGTTTATATTTTTCTTTATCATATTCTATTTCTAAATCTAGTTTTTGTTTACCAAGACTCTTTATTTCTGATAAAGTATAAGTTACTTTTTTCTTTTTAAAAGTACATTCATTCTTTTTACATTCTATCTTTTGTTTAACAAAATCTGTTATATCATAATCACCATATTTTAACTCTTCTACTTCTTTATAAGAAAAAACATCTGTACTAACATTATTAATTAAAAAGAAACCACCAATAACTAAACCACCAAAAAATAATAATATAGCGCCCCAACCAAGTACATACTTCATGCGCTTCACCTACTCTTAAGAAAAAGTATATCATATTAAAAAGTAAAAATAAAGTTTTTTATCTTGCAACTTCTATTCTTTCTTTTAATTGTTCTAAAATATTTAACATTTCTTGTATTAAATTTTTAACATCTAAAGAAATATCTTCATCTTCCATTAAATATTGAAAATCATTTTGTAAGTATTGTAATATTTCTTCTTCACTAAGAACTAGTCTTGCGATTAATTCTAAAATTGAAATCATTACTAAAGCAAAAGAATTATTATTTTCTTTAAAATTATCTCCATATTTTTCTAAAGTATCAACATGTTCTCTACCTTCTAATATTAATACAGATTTATCAACAAATATCAAATCAGGATTACAATCAACTTTAAAACTTTTAGATTCAATATTTATAGTAGCAATGTTCCTTGTTTGCAAAAAATCATCTTCACTTAAACGATTCATAAATATTAGATTATATTTATAAAAAATTAGTTCATCTCTTATTTCTTCATAAATAGGATTATTAATTAAATAATCTAAAAACGAAAATATAATTTGATTCAAATCATACCGTAAATACATCGCATAAAGAAAAGAATCACTATCAAGCATACTATTAATAATATTAAGTAATCTATAATAACTTGCATTAGTTAAATACCCTAAAGCCAAAGATACACTTTTATTATTACAATATTTTAATATTTGCTTTCTAACACTTAAAATATCTTCATAAGATAAAGAAGCCAATAATTTCTTTTCTTCTCTTACACAATCATTAATAACTTTAATAGTTTCTTCATATTCAAAGCTTGTACTTAATCCACTAGCTTCTAGTTTAGCTAAAGCTATAAAACCCATTTCTATTTTTTCTTCAATACTTATTAATCTATTTAATTCCATACCTATCCCCCGAATATAAAATATCTTAACATATAAAGAAAAAGAAAGCTACTAACTTTCTTAAATTTATCTTCCTCTTGTATCTAAATTTTCATTAGCTAAAGCTATTCTTGCATCAATTAAAGTAATATCATTATTTAAAATAACTATTTTATGCATTTCATCCGTACTATTATTTTTACTAACAACACTATTTTGAAAAGCTATTAATTCTAATAATACATTTCTTCTTTGTTGTAAAAATAGAACATATTCTGGACTAAAACTACCTTCTTTAACCATATATGGAAAATTTCTAAATAATAAATCAATGTTGCTTGTACAAGCAGACATTGTCCTAAAATTATTTGATATTAAACTAGCAACATTTCCATTTGGAACAAGTTCTCTATCTCTATCTACTTCAAAAGTTAACCTAAAATCCACTCCTAAACATTCAACCAAAATATCAAAAAATTTATCTGCTAAACTAGAATCAATAGCTCTAGTCTCCCAAGCAAGCTCTGCTAAATTTTTAAAACAATCTTTAATTGTAATTCCATTTTCCATATCATCTGTTTGATACATTTCATTCACCTTCCTACAATAAAAATTATAGCATAGCTAAAAAACTCTGTCAATTAATGAAAAAGGAAAGCTATTACATTAACTTTCTATATAAAATCTTTAACTAAATTAAAATAATTATCTTGTTCTTCTTTAAAAAATGCTATTAATGGTTTTAAATCATTAGTTTTTTGAGCTTTGTTTAAATAATCATAATATTCATATTTTCTTTTATCTTCTACTATAAATGGAAAAATATTATTTTTTAAACACTCTTTATACATTATTATTCTACCTGTTCTACCATTACCATCTTGAAATGGATGAATAGCTTCATATTTCACATGAAAGCTAACTATATCTTCTAAAGAGATATTACTTTTAGAATTATAATCATCTAATAATTTTTTTATCTCGCCTTCCACTTCACTAGGTAATATTGTTTTAATATCAGATACTATATTAGCTCTAGTTTTATACTCACCAATAGGATAACCATTAGCTATATCCTCAAAAACTCCTGACTTCAAATCATAATGATATTTCTTAATTAATTCTTCACTTAAATTATCTTGATATGATTTAAGCATATTATTAAACATAACAAAATGTCCTGTCATTTCTTCTACATCTTTTGTTCTTATTGTCATATCACCATCACTACTAAGATAACCTGTTTCAAAAATAGAAGAAGTTTGATTATAGGTAAGAGTACTACCTTCTATTTTATTAGAATTATAAGCTAGAAGTCTCTGCGTTAAACCATAAACACCACTTTTATCTTGTCTTTCATATTCAATTTGTAATCTTTCAATTAGTTTATTTGTATCCATAAAATTCACCTATTTAAATCTAAAAAAATTATAACACAAAATAAAAAAGAAAGCTACTACTCTTCACTTTCTTCTTCTGATTCCGGAATATCTTCTAAAACATCAAGAACAACTTCTTTTTCTACAACTTCAGTAGTTTCTTCTACTTCTGTATTAGATGTATTGTCATTCTCTATTTCGTCTATTGTTTCTCCATCTTCTAATAATTTATCTTCTAAGAATTCAGAGGCATCATCATCCATAAATTCTTTTTCAAGGTATAAATCAATATCACTATATTCACGTGCACCTGTTCCCGCTGGAATAAGTTTACCAATAATAACATTTTCTTTTAAACCTCTTAAGAAGTCTACTTTACCTTTTATTGCTGCATCTGTTAAAACTCTTGTAGTTTCTTGGAATGAAGCAGCTGATAAGTAACTATCTGTCTCTAAAGATGATTTAGTAATACCAAGCATAATTGGTCTACCAGTCGCTGGTACGCCACCGCGAAGAATTACTGGTTTATTACCTTCTGTAAAGTCATGTAATGAAACAGATAAACCTTCTACAAATTCTGTATCTCCAGCATCAACAATTCTAACTTTATTAATCATACGTTTAACAATAATTTCAACGTGTTTATCATTAATATCAACACCTTGTAATTTGTAAACTGCTTGAATTTCTTTTAAGATATATTCTTCTGCTGTAAGCGGGTCAGTAACTGCAAGTAATTCTTTTGGTGCAATAGAGCCTTCAGTAAGCTTTTGTCCTGCAACAACCATATCTCCTTCTTCAACACGAAGTTTTGTATTGTAATTAGTGATATGTTCACGAACACCCGCTTCATTTTCTACCACAACTTTATGTTTACCACCTTGGTCTTCGATATGAATTACTTTACCATTAATCTCAGATACAGTTGCTTTAAATTTAGGAGTACGTGCTTCAAATAATTCTTCAACACGAGGAAGACCTTGAGTAATATCGTCTCCACCAGCAACACCACCGGTATGGAATGTTCTCATTGTAAGCTGAGTACCTGGTTCACCAATTGATTGCGCTGCCATAATACCAACAGCTTCTCCTGTTTCAACTAAGTTACCAGTTGCAAGGTTACGTCCATAACATTTTTGACATACACCATTTTTAGTTTTACAAGTTAGAACACTTCTAATTTCTACTTTCTTAACACCAGCTTTAACAATTTTAGCTGCAATATTTTCGGTTATCATTTCATCTTTATCAACGATTACTTCTTTTGTATTAGGGTCTAACACTTTCTTAGCAGTATATCTACCTAAAATACGTTCTTGTAAAGATTCAATAACAGCACCATCTTTATCATTTAATAAATCATAAACTTCAACACCTGTAATAGTTCCACAATCAAATTCTTTAACTATTATATCTTGAGCAACATCAACTAAACGACGAGTTAAGTAACCTGAATCGGCAGTACGTAAAGCTGTATCGGCAGAACCTTTTCTTGAACCATGTGTTGATAAGAAGAATTCTGATACATCTAGACCTTCAATAAAACATGAAGTGATTGGAATTTCAACTGTTGAACCATCTGGTTTAGCCATAAGACCACGCATACCAGCAAGTTGTGTAAAGTTTGAAATTGAACCACGCGCACTAGAGTTCATCATCATGAAGATTGGATTATCAAAATCTCCAGCTGATATTTCTTGTAACTCTTTTTTTACTTCGTCATTAGCTTCTGTCCAAATACCAATTACACTATTATAACGTTCTTCATCAGTTATTAAACCACGTTTAAATTGTTTATTAACTTTTTCAACTCTTTCTTTAGCTTTTTGAATGATTTCTGGTTTCTTTTTACTTCTTACAACATCACTAATAGATACCGTGATACCTGCAACAGTAGAATATTTAAAACCTAAATCTTTCAATTTATCAAGCATAATAGAAGTTTCAGTTGTTTTATATCTTTTAAATACTTGAGCGATTAACCATTCTAAAGTCTTTTTAACAAAAGGTTTTTGAAGTTCTAATTCACTAATAAATTTAGGAATATCTTCACCCATTGGAATAAAATACTTATTTGGTGTAATACCTTCAATATTATCTTTAGTTCCTTCATTTACATAAGGGAATGAATCAGGTAATATTTCATTAAAGATTAATTTTCCAACAGTTGTAACTAAATATTTATCTTGTTGTTCTTCTGTAAATAATTTATATTTAAACGATTTAACAGGAATAGCAATTCTTGTATGAAGAGTTATTTCTCTTCTTTCATAAGCCATTAAGGCTTCATTACTATTTTTATATACTTTACCTTCGTTTTCTTCTCCTGCTTTTTCAATAGTTAAGTAACAATTACCTAACACCATATCTTGTGAAGGAGTAACGATTGGTTTACCATCTTTTGGATTTAAGATATTGCTAGCAGATAACATTAAAATTCTAGCTTCTGCTTTAGCTTCTTCTGAAAGTGGTATATGAACAGCCATTTGGTCACCATCGAAGTCAGCATTAAATCCTGTACAAACAAGTGGGTGTAATCTAATAGCTTTTCCCCCAACAAGTTTTGGTTCAAATGCTTGAATACCAAGTCTATGAAGAGTTGGCGCACGGTTTAATAGTACTGGATGTTCTGTAATAACATCTTCAACAATATCCCATACACATTCATCTCTTTGGTCAATTAACTTTTTAGCACCTTTTATATTATGAGCTAAACCTCTTTCAACTAGACCATGAATAACATGTGGTTTAAATAATTCAAGCGCCATTTCTTTTGGAATTCCACATTGATACATTTTAAGATTTGGTCCAACAACGATAACTGAACGTCCTGAATAGTCAACACGTTTACCAAGTAAGTTTTGACGGAAACGACCTTGTTTACCTTTTAACATACTAGATAAAGACTTAAGAGGTCTATTACCAGCTGCTGTAATACTTCTACCACGTCTTCCATTATCAAATAATGAATCCACAGCTTCTTGAAGCATACGTTTTTCATTTTGAACGATAATAGTAGGAGCCCCAAGTTCTAATAATTTTCTTAAACGATTATTACGATTAATAATACGACGATATAAATCATTTAAGTCACTAGTAGCAAATCTACCACCATCAAGTTGAATCATTGGACGAAGTTCTGGAGGAAGAACTGGAAGTACATCAAGTACCATCCATTCTGGTCTATTTCCAGATTCTTGGAAAGCTACTAAACAATCAAGTCTTTTAACAAGACGAATACGTTTTTGTCCAGTTGCAGTTTCAAGTTCTTTACGTAAATCATCAACTTCTTTATCAATATCTACGCTTGCAAGAAGTTCTTTAATAGCTTCTGCACCCATACCAACTTTAAAAGTATCACCATACTTTTCTTGATAAGCACGATATTCTTTATCTGATAAAGTTTGTTTTCTTTCTAAAGGTGCATTTCCTGGTTCAATAACAACATAACTAACAAAGTATAGTACTTCTTCTAAATCTCTAGGACTCATATCAAGTACAAGGCCCATTTTAGAAGGAACACCTTTAAAGAACCAAATATGAGAGCAAGGAGCAGCAAGTTCAATGTGCCCCATTCTCTCACGACGAACACGTGATTTAGTTACTTCAACACCACATCTATCACATACTACATTTTTATAACGAAGTCTCTTATATTTACCACAAGAACATTCATAATCCTTAGTTGGTCCAAATATTTTTTCACAATATAATCCACCACGTTCTGGTTTTAAAGTACGATAATTAATAGTCTCTGGTTTTTCAACTTCTCCATAAGACCAAGAACGTATCTTTTCTGGAGAGGCAATTCCTATTTTAATACCTTTAAAATTATTAACATCTATCACTATTACACCTCTTCCCCATTATCTTGCGTCTTTTCCAAACTAGCAAGCTCATCTTCGTCTGGTTCTATCTCTTCATCATCGTCATCAAAATCTTCATCCTCTTCTTCTTCATAATCTTCTAGAGGCATATCTTCTGAAGCTTCTTTTGTTTCAATTTCTCCATCACGAATACTTGCTTCGGCATCTATTTCTTTAATATCTAAAATTTCTTCTTGTTCTTCTTCCTCTTCAAGCTCTTTAAATTCATGTGTATTATCTTCATTGTCGATAATTTGCATATCAAGACCTAAAGCTTGGAATTCTTTAATTAATACTCTAAATGATTCTGGAACACCAGCTTGGTTAACAGTTTTACCTTTAACTAATGCTTCATAAACTTTTACACGTCCAATAATATCATCAGCTTTAACTGTTAAAATTTCTTGTAATACATGTGCAGCACCATAAGCATATAATGCCCAAACTTCCATTTCACCAAAACGTTGTCCACCAAATTGTGCTTTACCACCTAAAGGTTGTTGTGTAACTAAACTATAAGGTCCAGTTGCACGAGCATGTAACTTATCATCAACCATGTGATGTAGTTTTAACATGTACATAACACCAACTGATACTCTATGATCAAAAGGTTCTCCAGTACGTCCATTATATAATACTGTTTTACCATCAGGTTCCATACCAGCTGAAGCCATTTCTTCTTGAATATCTTCCCAAGTAGCACTATCAAATACTGGAGTCGCATATTTAACGCCTTGAAGCTTTCCAGCCATACCTAAGTGTAACTCTAAGATTTGTCCAATGTTCATACGAGATGGAACACCAAGTGGATTAAGCATAACATCAACTGGTTTACCATTTGGTAAATATGGCATATCTTCTTCTGGTAATACAAGTGAAATAACACCTTTGTTACCATAACGTCCAGACATTTTATCTCCAACCTGAATTTTACGTTTTTGAATAATATAAACACGAATTATTTTTGATACTCCCGCAGGAAGTTCATCACTATTTTCTTTTGTATAAATTTTAACATCATGAACTATACCAGCAGCACCATGTTCTACTCTAAGAGAGGTATCTCTAACCTCACGAGTTTTCTCACCAAATATTGCATGTAATAATTTTTCTTCACTAGTAAGTTCTTGCATACCTTTTGGTGTAACTTTACCAACTAGGATGTCGCCTTCTTTAACTTCAGTACCAATTCTAACAATACCATTAGAATCTAAGTTTTTACGAGCTTCTTCTCCAACATTTGGAATATCTCTTGTAATTTCTTCAGGTCCAAGTTTTGTATCACGACAATCTATATCATAGTGATCAATATGTAAACTTGTATAAACATCATCTTTAACTAAGTTTTCATTTAATATTACAGCATCTTCATAGTTATAACCATTAAATGTCATGAAAGCTACTGTCATATTTTTACCTAAAGCTAATTCTCCTGATTCCGTAGATGGTCCATCTGCGATTACTTCCCCACGATGTACTTTTTCACCTTTCTTAACTAAAGGATGATGATTTAAAGCTGTTGAAGCATTTGTTCTTTCAAAATCTGCTAAATAATAAGTATCTTTACCCTTAGCATTTTTAACAATAATTTTCTTACCATCAGCGTATTCAACTACACCATCAGCTTTACAAACAACAGTTGAACCAGAATCTCTAGCTGCAATATGTTCTACACCTGTACCAACTATTGGAGATTCACTAGTAATAAGAGGTACTGCTTGACGTTGCATGTTTGAACCCATTAGTGTACGATTAGCATCGCTATATTCAAGGAAAGGAATACAGCTTGTTGTAATTGAAACGATTTGACTAGGAGCTACGTCAACAAAGTTAACTACTTCTCTTTTAGCCATAACGTTATCGCCATTTAAACGGCATAAAATTTCATCATTAACAATTTTATTATTCTTATCTAAGTCAACAGTAGCTTGACTAATATAATAATCATGTTCTTCATCAGCAGTCATATAAACTATTTCATCAGTTACAACTCCATCTACTACTTTACGATAAGGAGTCATAATAAATCCATATTCATTAATTTTAGCATAACCTGCTAAAGATGTAATAAGACCGATATTTTGACCTTCTGGTGATTCAATAGGACAAATACGACCATAGTGTGAAGCATTAACGTCACGAACATCCATACCAGCTCTATCTCTTGATAAACCACCAGGCCCTAAAGAAGATAAACGTCTTTTATCTGTAAGCTCTGCAATCGGATTAATTTGATCCATGAATTTTGATAATTGTGAACTACCAAAGAATTCTTTTAAAGCTGCTGTTACAGGTCTAATATTAATTAATGTTTTAGGCGTAACTGAATCTAACTCTTGGGTAGTCATTCTCTCACGAATAACTCTTTCCATACGAGACATACCAGTTCTAAATATATTTTGGATTAATTCTCCAACTTGACGAACACGTCTATTACCTAAGTTATCAATTTCATCAGTATTTCCGATATTATCAAGTAAATTTAAATAATAAGATATTGAAGCATAAATATCTGGAATAGTAAGACGTCTAACATCTGTAGAAGGATCATTACCAATAATTTTAACAACTTGTTCTGGATTTCCTTTACCATATACAAGTACTTCTTGAATCATATTATATTCATCAAGTTCTTCATTTGTAATAGTTTTCTTTAAATTATAACCATTAGCAAATATTGGTTTTAAAGTTTCTAATATTTCTTTAGTAACTACTGTACCTTTACTAGCTACAACAGTTTTACCATCTTTAATATCTTCTGCTAAAGTACAACCAAGTAAACGATCAACAACATTTAATTTTTTATTAAATTTATAACGTCCAACTTTAGCTAAATCATAACGGAATCTATCAAAGAATCTAGTTACTAATTGGTTCTTACTACTATCTAAAGTAGCAGGTTCACCAGGTCTAAGCTTTTCATAAATTTCAATTAAAGCTTCATCAGTATTTCTTGTGCTATCTTTTTCAATAGTATTAGTTAAATAATCATTCTCTCCAAATACCGAAGTAATATCCTCATCATTAGAAAGACCTAAAGCACGTAAGAAAGTAGTAACAGGAACTTTTCTTGTTCTATCAATTCTAACATACATAATATTACGAGCATCAAGCTCATACTCTAACCATGTACCTTTATTAGGAATTACTTCACCAGAAATAATTCTACGTCCATTTTTATCTATTTCACGTTTAAAATAAATAGATGGACTACGTACTAATTGTGATACAATAACACGTTCTGCTCCATTAATAATAAATGTTCCAGAATCAGTCATTAAAGGCATATCACCAAGGAATATTTCTTGTTCTTTAACTTCACCAGTTTCATGAATAAATACTCTTGCTTGAACCTTTAGTGGTGCTGCATAGTTTACCATACGTTCCTTAGCTTCTTTAATCGAATATCTAGGTGTATCAAAAGAATATTCACCAAATTCTAGTGAAATATTACCAGTAAATGATTCTACTGGAAACAAATCATCAAATACTTCTTTGATACCAGTTTCTAAAAACTCCTGATATGATTTTTTTTGAATCTCAAGTAAATCTTGCAACTCCATAGTGTTACGACTCGTAGAGAAACTTCTTCTTTCTCTATGGTCTCCAAATTTTTCAACTTTATAAGCCACGATTTCACCCCAATATCTAAATTTTTAGTGCTTAATTTCTAGAAAAAAACAAATACGTCACCAATTTAAAATTGTAGCAGCAAAAAACTATCATGTCAATGCTTTTTAGCAACAATTATAAAAAAACCTTTGCTTTTTTCTACTATATCTATTTTATAAAGAGAACTAATCTCATTTATAACACTTTTAGCCCCTTGATCTTTTCTTATAACAAACCAAAGTTCACTAGTATCACTCATATATTCACTAGCACCTCGGATAATCTCAAGTACAACGCTTTTACCCGCTCTAATTGGAGGATTACTAATTATCAAATCGTAAACCCCACTAACATTTTTATAACAATCACTTTCGATAAAATCAACATTTACTTTATTTAATTTAGTATTCTCTTCCGCAAGCTTAAGTGCCCTTCTATTAACATCAATACCAATACCTTTAACATTTAATTTTTTAGATAGTAATATACTAATAAAACCATACCCGCATCCAACATCTAAAAAGTTAGAAATATTTTTATCCTTATTATATTTTAAATATGTGTCTACAAGTAACCTACTACCATAATCTATCCTATCTTTAGAAAATACTCCATTATCACTAATAAAAGAAAGCAAAACAGAATCATAGTTATATTTTATGACTCTTCTTTCACTTCTTATATTATCATTATTAGTAAAGTATTGATTCAAATAGCTCGCACCCTTTTTTAAAGTTACTTCTAGTATATCAAAAATACTAAATTAGTCAAGTAAAATAAAGCAAAAAGAAGTATTTTACAACTTCTTTAACCATATAAAATTTCTTACCTACGAACAGTTTTTCAAATCATTATAAAACGTGTTATAGGCCCAGTTTATTAAAACTTCTCTTATAACACGTTTTTTTCATGTTTTTTGTACAACCAGTTTTTGTTATAATATTATTGCAAAACATAAAACAAAGGCGGTTGTACAATGAATAAATTATATAATACTCAACTTCACTTAACAAGTGGTTTTACTAAATTTTTTTAAAAGCTATCCCTGATATTAGAAAATCTCATCTTAATATTCTTCCTTTTATTATCTTTGGTATGATTATCTCTGAATCTTGTGTTCCTTCTGATATCGCTAAAGTGTTAAAAGATTATTTCTCTTCTATTCAATTTGACTCTGTTTCTAAAAGAATTAGGAGATTCTTTTCTAATAAATTATTTAACCCTTATTTATTTTATCACAAATTTATTACTTACATTTTATCTTCTTTTAAATCTAAACATCCTGATAAATTTATTTATATTACTTTTGATCATATGTTTTCTAAACATAATTACACTGTTCTTATGTTTACTATGCGCATAGGCTCTTTTGGTATTCCTATTTGGTTTAAATGTTTTAAAAATTATTCCAATAATAATGCTTTTAAATTTAAATCTATTAAAGATGGTATTTCCTCTGTTTCTTCTCTTTTTAAAAATACTGATTTTAAACTAGTTTTTCTTGCCGATAGATGATTTGGTTCTTCTAAAATTCTTGATTTTATTGATTCTTTGGGCCATACTTATTATGTTAGGCTAAAAGGTAAT
>CARJCM010000008.1:29514-34433 GCA_948999435.1 uncultured Bacilli bacterium | reverse complement strand
CATTTTTAAAATATTTTCTAATGGTCCTAACTTTTTTATTTGACGTAAATTCATCATGAAGTCTTCTAAATCATAATTTCCTTTTTTCATTTTATTCATTTGATTTTTAGCGTCATCTTCACTGATTAAATTTTCAACTTTCTCAGCAATGCCTAATATATCTCCCATGTCTAATATTCTATTAGCCATAACTTCAGGATAAAATTCTCTTAAGCCATCCATTTTTTCTGAATCACCAACAAATTTAATAGGAATATTAGTTAAATGTCTTACGGATAATGCTACTCCACCTTTAGTGTTACCATCAAGTTTAGTTAGAATTGTTCCCGTTAAATTAAGAGCACTATTAAAACCATTAATAACATTTATAGCATCTTGACCCATCATTGCATCAATTACTAGTATTGTTTCATCTATCTTAAAATTATTTGATATATCTTTTAATTCTTGCATTAGGCTTTCATCGATTTGTAATCTACCTGCTGTATCTATTATGATATAATCTAAATTATTTTCTTTAGCATAAACTAGTGCATCTTTAATAATTTCGTTAGGATTTACTTTGCCTTTGGTAAATACTGGGATATCGATACTTTTTCCAACACTTACTAATTGGTCAATAGCCGCAGGACGATATATATCACAAGCGACCAATAAAGGTTTTTTATGATGTTTTTTTCTTAAAAAATTTGCAAGCTTACCTGCTGTTGTTGTTTTTCCAGAACCTTGAAGTCCACATAACATTAATAAAGTAGTACCATTATTAACTTTTAAAGGAACATGGTCTCCTCCTAAAAGAGTAACTAATTCATCTTTTACTAATTTAATAAATAATTCATCTGGTTTTAAACTTTTACCTACATCTTCTCCGATGGCTTTTTCTTTTACACTAGCTACAAATTCTTTTACAACTTGATAATTAACATCGGCTTCTAGTAAAGCAAGTCTTATTTCGCGCATAGCTTCACTAATATTTTCTTCAGTAATTGAACCCATTCCTCTAATGTTTTTTATCGCTTTACTAATTCTATCTCCCATGTATTCAAACATTGTAATCATCTCCTTAGTAAAAATATTTTATCATAAAAAAAATACTAACTCAAGTTAACTTAAGGTAGTATTACGAATATTTTCAATAAAATTATTCATTATGGTTTCATAATTTTCTTTATTTGCTACTTCATTATCAGTTAGAGTTTCCATAGTATTAACAATTATTACATTGGCTCCATAGTTTGTCTCTAAATCAGTTATTAAAGCTGTTTTTTGATCAGTACTACATAAATATATGTCTTTGTAGTTTTCATTTTTAAAATTACTCTTGATAGTATTTTCATTAATACTACTATTTGATAAATTTAAAATTTCAAAACCATATTTCTTTAAGAAATTTAATTTACTTGAAGATGTTACTATAAGTGTACTTCCTTCATTAGCCGCAGATGTTGCGATACTTCTTAAATCAGCATCCATGTATGATAATCTTTCTTCTAATTCTTTAAAGTTTTTTTCAATAGATTCTTTTGTAACTTTACTTGTTGTGTACTCAATTAAATTATTTTTTATATTTTTGGCAAGCATTAAATAATTGTTTGGAGATAACCATAATTCTTCAATATCAGTATCATATTTTAAGTTGTATGATGCATCAATAAGTAATATGTTTTTATTTTTCTTTAAAAATTCTCTAGCTAATTCTTTTTCTGTAGTAATACCATTATATACAAATAATGAACCTAAACTATATACTTCTTTTTGCTTTTTGGTAAGTTCATATTTAGAAACATTAGCACCATTTGGATAAATACTTGCAATGGTTTTAGTATCACCATATAATACATCTGTTAAATATTTTATAGGATATATTGTTGTGTAAACATTATCATTACTTAAGACATCTTCTTTAAAACACCCTGATAAACAAAACATAAAACATATTAAAGTAAAAAGTTTTATTAGCTTATTCATTTAATCATCTTCCTTGTATTATATATTTTATAGTATTTTAAAAGATAAATCAACCTCTTTTATAATATTTAAAAAAGATAAGTTTTTTCTTATCTTCTTCCTACACTTTTATCAAAATTATCAATATAAGAACCTAAAGCTCTATAATTTATTTCAATAAATTGTAATAATGGATATTTTTCTAATAGTTTTGAGAATTTTATATCATGAGTATCTGTACCATCTTCTAAATTCCAAGATCGATATAACCATGCATCATCATATAGCTCGTCTAATTCTTCTAAACTTATATTATAAAATTTACCAAGAAAATTAAAGAATATATTTTCGATTGCTATAATTGTATTTACAAAATTTGGTTCATAATCGTAATAGCTATCATTTAATCCTGCGTTGTTTAAAATAATATGTTTAACATATTTGTATAAAAACATAGCTTCTTCTTTACTTAAATCTTTGGTACTGGCGATTGAAGTCATTAAATCTTTTATAGTAAGTTTAAATACATCTGCTTTGTAGCCATATCCTACATAATCTCTAAAAGCTGTTGAATAAGTGGAAGTTGTATTTGTAAAAAACTCATCTTGATATTCATTATCAGTAGTTAGTACTTCCATTGTTCTAGTAATTTGATAAAATTTTTCAACTTCTTCTTTGGTTGTTAAATTGAAATATCTATATAATCCTTCTAAATCACTATTAAATGTAATTTCAAATAAGTCATCAATATTTCTATTTTCTTTAAAAACTGCTAGAAGTAATAAAACTGATAAATTATGCTTGTTATTTCTATCTAAATTATCAAAAAGATATCTATTAACATTTCCTAAATCACTATTATCACCACTATGAAGAGTACTTTTTATTAAACTATCTAAAACATTCCCTTCTCCTACGCTTATATTTGTTTGTCCTTTTTCTAAACGGCAAGCACAAGTTTCTAAACGTGGATAGAATAAAGACAATTGGATACTTCTTATTAAACCTTCTCTTACTAAATTGTTTCTAAAATTTTCATTTTCATAATTATTATATGATACTTGTACTTTCTCGTAATCAACTAATAATACTTTTTCATTTTCATAGTAATTTATCCATACATCTTCTTCACTTTTACCAATTACTATTCTTAATTGTTTCATAACGCATGCATCTTCTAATGATATTTCATTTTTATTTAACATATTTTCTAATGCTTCTTTTAAACATTCTTTTATATAAGCATCTAATTCTCTTTTTTCTTCTAAACTTATTTCATAATCGATAGCTATTAAGCCTTCTTCGTTTAAACTATTAGCAATTATAGAATTATATATATCATTTACATCTAATACTTCATTATCACATTCTTGATTATTTTTTGAAGCTTCAATTAAACTATTTATTTCCTCTTCACTTAAAAAAACTTCTTCTAAATTATAAATAGGAGTAATTGCACTTATATCAGATAAAAATGATTTCAAATCTTCATTGCTAAATCCTTCTTTAATTATAGAACTTGATTCACTTTTGTCATTATTACTATTTCCTCTAACACAACCTGCTAGTAAATTAAAAGGAATACTTAATGCTAAAATGAAAGCTGCTCTTCTTTTTAATATTTCATTCATATTATCCCTCTTTTCAAAATTAGGCCTATTATAATACTTATTAATTCGTTTGTCAAATGCGCTTTTCTATTGTACTTTTAATAGCTATTTAGTTCTTCTAATTTAGCCATAAGTTCTAATAGTTCTTCTTCTAATTTATTTATAATATTATTAATTTCATTTACTTTATTATAGTCATTATAAATGTTTGGTTCATATAAACTAGCTTGTAATTTTTTGATTTTTTCATCTTTCTTTTTAATTTCTATTTCAATCTTTTTTATTTCCTTTTTTTCATTACTTTTTAAATTTTTAGGTTTGCTATTACTTTTTTTATTTTCATTTTTATTTTCTAAAACAATTTCTTCATCTTTTACTCTTTCTAAGTATTCTGCATAAGTATAATTATAATATTTTGCTTCTTTATTTTTTAATACTAATAAAACATTTGCTATATTATTTATAAACATTCGGTCATGTGATACAAAAAGAATAGTTCCTGGATAATCTTTTAAAATTTCTTCTAATCTTACTTTTGATAAAATATCTAAATGATTGGTTGGTTCATCTAATATCAAAAGGTTTGGTTTCTTAATAATTACTTCACATAATTCTAACCTTACTTTTTCGCCACCTGATAATACTTCTATTTTTTTATCTAAGTCTTCGTTATAAAAAAGAAAAGATGCGAGACTTTTTCTGATTTCAAAATCGTTCATTTCAGGAAATTTACTCTTAAATTCTTCATAAATTGTTAATTCTTCATTTAATGTTTTTTGCTCCTGGTCAAAATAACCAATTGTTACATTATTTCCTAATTCTATATCTCCATTTAATTTTGGTATGATTCCCATTATTGTTTTTAAAATCGTAGATTTGCCTGTTCCATTTTCACCAATTATACCTAATCTTTCTTTTTTTATTAATTCAAAACTACTTGTATTTAATACTTTGTCATAACCAACACTTAAATCATTAACTTTTAAAACTACTTTGCCACTTTCTTTAAATTCACCCCACTTGATATTAAAAGTTTTTAAATTTTCTTTTTCAGGTGGACTTAACTTAGTCATTCTCTCAATCATCTTTAATTTGGACATGGCCATACTTGCTTTAGATGGCTTATATCTAAATCTATCAGCGATACTTTGTAATCTTTTAATTTCTTTTTGTTGATATTCATAATCTTTTAATGAACTCACATATCTTCTATTCTTTTCTTCTTTATAATAATCGTAATTTCCATGATATATTTCACTTTTTCCATATTCTATTTCAATAATTATATTTGCTATTTTATTTATAAACATTCGGTCATGCGATATTACAATTAAAGATTTAGGATACTTTTTTAAATACTCT
>CARJCM010000008.1:8745-29504 GCA_948999435.1 uncultured Bacilli bacterium | reverse complement strand
ATCTAAATGATTGGTTGGTTCATCTAATAATAGTAAATCTGGTTTACTAAGTAACATTTTTAAAAAGGCTATTTTGGTTTTTTCACCACCTGAAAACTCACTTATTAATTTATTTTCTTGGTTTTTAAAACCAAAATTAATTAGGGCTGTACTATACTCTTTTTTATATTCATAACCCCCTATGAGTTTGTATTTTTCTAATAATTCTTCATAGTTTTCTATTTCTTTTTCACTTGCTCCATTTACAAGCTTTTCTTCTATTCTTTCTATATTTTTTTCTAAATCTATAATATTTTTATATATATTTAATATCTCTTCTAAAAGTGTTTTATCTTCATTAATATTATTAAATTGACTTAAATAGCCAATTTCAAATTTGCCACTTACAAAAATATTAAATTTATCTTCTCCTACTCCATTCTCAAATAAATCATTATTAATTAAGGCTTTTAAAAGCGTGGTTTTTCCAGCGCCATTTCGTCCTATAACTGCTATATGACTCTTTTCTTTTATTTCTAAATTTATCTCTTCTAAAATTGTTTTTTCATTTATTGATACTCCTGCATTGGTAATTTTTAAGTACATTATATCACTTCATTTCTAAAATATTTTATCATATATAATCGTTTATTTCTATTTTAATTATGTCATAATTTGTTATATTTTGTCGTGGATAAGTCAAATCTTACCCTATATCTTAATATTCCTTGATTATTTCTATTTTTTTAGATAAAGTAAAACTTGCGTTAGGCATGATGTCTACTAATTTTTACACATTATTATCTCCCTTAATCCAGTGGGGTTTTGGTTAGATTGTGAGGTGTTATTTATTAGTGATAAAGAAAGCAATTTCTTATATCATAAGTTTGGTTGGTAAATCAAATGAAAAGACATCGATAACTACTATTATTCACGTGGATAAAGTAGAAATCAATGTCAACTTAAACATTAAGTAGGCATTTATGTCCTAACGCTCTACTAGTTTAATTTTAACACATATTTTAGATAAATACAATAAGGAAGAAAAATGAAAATAGAAGTTTTAGGAAATACACTTGATAAACAACAAACGAAAGCAGCAATGGTTAATAACAAAAATACAATTATTATCGCTGGTGCAGGTTCAGGAAAGAGTCTTACTATGGTAGGTAAAATTAAATATTTAGTTCAAGTCAAAAATATTAAATTAAACGAAATTCTTTGCATTACTTTTACGAATAATGCTGCGAAATCATTGGAAGAAAAAATAAAAAAAGAACTTGGTTTAAATAATAAAGTATATACTTTTCATAAACTGGCTTTGGATATTTTGAAAGAACAATCCATTAAAAGAAAAATAGCTGATGATTCCATGCTTGATTATTTAATTGAAGAAATATTTTATGCTATATCTCCTTCCCCTTATTTTGAAAAATATTTTTTTACAAAAAATTATTTAAATTCTAAAGAATTTTTACATTATAAAAAAACTATTGCTAGATTTATAAAACTTTTTATTGGTAATTTTTATGAATTAGAAATATTTGATAAAATAATTAAAAAAGCTCGTAAAAAAGATAAATCATATTTAGAAATAATTAAAAAAATTTATGAAATGTATATTATAGAGAAAAAATCTTCAAACTTAATTGATTTTGATGATATGATTTTTATGGCTACTAAATTAGTACGTGATAAAGGTATTAAAACTAAATATAAATATATCATTATTGATGAATATCAAGATACAAGTCGGATTAGAGAAAACTTAGTAAAAGAAATTATTAAAAAAACAAATGCTTACATAACTATAGTTGGTGATGACTTTCAGTCTATTTATCGTTTCTCTGGTTGTGATATAAATAATTTTTTAGAATTTCCTAAAAGATTTAAACCTGTTAAAGAATTATATCTTACTAGTACTTATCGTAATAGCCAAGAATTAATTAAAGTGGCTGGTTCTTTTGTTATGGAAAATAATAGGCAAATAAAAAAACAACTGATTTCTAATAAGCATATAGCTAAACCAATTGTTATTTGTTATTATAAAAATAAAGTAAATGATTTTAAAAAATTACTTGATTTCATTAGTACTGATAATATTATGATCCTCGGGAGAAATAATAATGATATTTATAATGTTATTAGTAAAGATATGGATTTTTCTAATAACTTTATTATTTATAAAGATAAAAATATTTATTATAAAACTATTCATAAAGCTAAGGGACTAGAAGAAGATGATATTATTATAATAAATCTAACTAACGATACTAACTCTCTTCCTTCTAAAATAAAAGACGAATCTATTTTAAAATATGTTTTAGTTCATAAAGATATATTTCCTTTTGAAGAAGAAAGAAGACTTTTTTATGTAGCACTTACTAGAACTAAAAATTATTGCTATCTTTTTGTACCTAAAAATAACCCTTCTATTTTTGTAGAAGAGTTAGTTAAAAAATATAAAAAATATATTACTATTATTGATTTGTAGTTTATTTTATTCTTAATATATTGTTTTATTTATATAATTATTTATTATTGTTTTACTTGGTGTACATAAATTCTTGGGTAAATTATCAAATTTGTACCAGCCATATGAAGTAAACTCTTTTGAATCTTTTAATTTAAAAGTTCCTTTATAATTATTTGCTATTAAACCAATTGTTGCGAAATGCGCGTATTCATTAATATCACTTGATAAAGATATAACTTCTAAGTCTTCTAAATTAACATCTAGGCTTGTTTCTTCTTTTAACTTTCTTTTACCAGCACTTTCAAAGTTTTCGCCAAATTTCACTTTGCCACTTGGAAGTGTATATGTACCCTCTAGCCTCATATCACTATCTGCTAAAGAAGCATCTTCATTTCTTAGTAATAGTAGTACTTCTTTGTTTTCATTTAATACTATTACTCCTACACCTATTCCCACATTTTTAATTTCTTTATTTTTATTCATTATAGTAAATCCTCAAATTCTTTGTTTTCTTCTTTGGTTATTTTTAATACTTCATGATTTTTTATAGCTTTATATATTAAATCTTCATAAGGAATTAAGGCTTCGTATTCCTTACATCTTTCTTTATCAGGATTTATTACAGGATGCTTTGGGACAAATATCGTACAACAATCTTCAAATGGTAAAATACTTGTTTCATATGTATTTATTTTTTTTGCTATATCAATTATATCTAATTTATCAAAACATGCGAGAGGTCTTATAACTGGCATATTTACAACTTCATTTATAGCATTCATACTGGTTAGAGTTTGACTTGCTACTTGGCCAATAGATTCACCATTTATTAAAATTTTACAATTTCTGTTATGAGCGATAATAGCACTTATGCGATACATCATTCTTCGCATTATGGTTATTAAATACTCATGGGGAATATTTTTATAAATACTTTCTTGAATTTCTGTAAAATTAATAATATGTAAATTTATTTCGTGATTATATGAAGCTAGAATTCTGGCTAGAGAAATAACTTTATTTTTAGCTTCTATACTTGTGTGAGGAGGACTCTCAAAATATATAGCTTCTATTTTAACTCCTCTTTTCATAGTTAAATATCCTGCAACTGGCGAATCTATTCCACCACTTAACATTAGTAATCCTTTCCCTAATGTTCCAACTGGATATCCTCCTAAACCTACTATTTTATCAAAATATATTAGCGTGTTATTTAAACGATATTCAATATTTATTAATATATCAGGATTATGAACATCAACTTTGATATCAGGTATATTTTTTAAAATAACTCCACCCATTTTACGACTTAGTTCAATACTTGTCTCTGGTAGCTTTTTGTTAGCTCTTCTAGATTCAACTTTAAATGTTTTAAATTCTTTCTCTTTTAATAAACTTAGAGTAGTACTCGCTATTTCTTCAAAATCATTTGATTCAATAATGTAACATATATTAAATTCATGGATACCAAATACTTTTTTTACTCTCTCTATAGCTTTATCAATATCACTTGTATGAATAAACATTCTTCCTAAATCATAATCTATTTTGGCTTCTATTCCTTTTAAACTTTCTAAAATATTTACTTTTAATTTGTTTAAAAAGAAATTTATGTTATCTTTTTTAGTAGATAATTCTCCGTATTTAATTAATATTACTTTTTCCATATACATCACAAATTTATTATACTAAAAAAGCAAAAAGATGTAAAGAAACTATCTACCCTTCTGCTTTCTTTTAATATAATATATATTGCTAGCTTCTTCTTTGATAAAACCAGCATTGGTAACTGCTTTAATACTACCTATATTGTCTTCATCAATACATACTCTAATATAATCAATATCAAAATTATCTAAAATATAATCAGTAATATCAATATTTATATTAGTTGAATAATGCTTTCCTCTTTCTTCTTTTAATACACCTAAATATATTAGTAATATATTATTTCTAACATATAAATAGATAAATGCGACAAATTTATTGTTATCTTCTACTAAATATGTTGTGGGTTTATTAATCTCAAATGCTTCTAACTCATAATATGGTTGTTCAAACATATAAGATATATCGCCTAAACGTTCTAATAATTCACTATCCTCTTCATTTAATTCTTCGTCTAATTTTTGATAAAATTCTCTATGTTTGGGATTTAATGGATTATAAGGCTCATAAGAATATCGACCAATCTTAAAACTATCCATGTAACCCACTTAATTTACGATATACTTCATCAAAGTAACTGATAAATTTATTTACTTCATCTGTCGTGGTTAAATGCGATAAACTAATTCTTAGTGTTGAAGATGCTCTTACTTTATCATTATAGATTGCTAAAACACTTGTTGATAAATTACCACTGGCACAAGCTGTATTAGAACTTACATATACTTCATATTCTTCAAGAGCATGTAAAAAAGTTTCTGCTTTTATATTTCTTAAACTAATATTTAAAATATGAGGTATTGAATACTTGGTTTTATTTATCATTACTCCCTCATATTTATTTAATGCATCTACTATTTTTAAATTTAACCGTTCTATAAATCTTTCTCTTTTTTCTAAGTCAATAGTAGCTAAACGTAAAGCCTTAGATAATGATACAATTAGTGGTACTGCAGGCGTTCCAGGATTTAACATATTACTTTTGCCTGAACCATAAAGTATAGGTGCAATATTTATATTGTTATTTTTATATAATACTCCTATGCCTTTTGGTCCATATATTTTATGAGCAGTAAAAGTTGCTAAATCTACATCGTGAAGATTAACTGCTACTTTGCCTATTCCTTGAGTCATATCTGAATGCAAAACAGTATCAGCATTTTCTTTTTTGATTATTTGTCGAATCATTTTTAAAGGTTGTCTTACTCCAGTTTCACTATTTACAGCACATATACTTACTAATATGGTATCTGGTCTAATTAAATTTTTTAAATCTTCAAAATCAATTAAGCCTTCTTCATCATTTTTAACATAACTTATCTCAAAACCAATGCTTTCTAAATAATCACATATGGCATATATACTTGGATGCTCTAATTTAGAGGTAATTATATGTTTACCCTTTTTGTGATGAGACAAAGAAGCGCCGATTAAAGCTATATTGTTGGAATTTGTAGCACCACTTGTATAGGTTATTTCGGTTTCATGAACATTTAATATTTCGGCGATTTGTTTGGTAGCGCTATTCATTAAGTTCTTCGTTTTTATTCCTAGTTCATGTAAAGAATTGGGATTTCCAAAAAAATCTTTGCTAGTTCTATTATATGTATCTAATACCTCATAATTTATCGGAGTGGTTGCACTATAGTCTAAATATATCATCTATTATTCACCTAAATTAATTATACAAAAAATTCAAGAGTTATTCTACTATAATTTAAGCTTTTTTAAATTTTATTTTTATTTTTTTAGTTTATTTACTATTTTTAATAAAGATTTGTGAGTTATGATTACTCTTTTTATTTTACTTTCTTGTTTTAAATAAGTACATTTACGCCAATCTTTGTCTATTCTTTTTAAATATATATATATTGCATCTATAAATTCATTTCTTAAATTAATATTTGGTATATAACGACTATTTTTTAAATAATAACTTAATACTTTAACAAAAAAATTCGTTTTATTAACGTAGTTTATTTGTTCTAATTTCTTTTCAACTATGGCACATATTGTAATTATATCAAATATTCTTTCATCTCTTGTTATAGTCTCTCCACTTTTTTTAATAACATAATGATATAAATAATTGGGAACAAAACTTATTTTACCCGCTCTTATAACTGCCTCCACTACAAAAGGAACATCTTCATATTTTAAGTTAATTGGAAATCTATTGCTATTATTTATTAGTAAATCTTTTTTATAAAGTTTAATCCATGGTGATAAATTTATTTTACAAAGTAAATCACAATCTTCTTTTATATTAATACTATTAAAGATTTTTAAATTCATTTCATAAGTTTTACTTGGGGTGTCTAAATAATAATTAGAAATCACTAAATCAGATTTATTTTCATTTAAATTTTTTAATAATATTTCTACACAATTTAATTCAATATAGTCATCACTATCCACAAACATAATATAATCTCCTGTAGATTTATCAATACCAGTATTTCTTGTATCACCTATACCAGTATTCTTTTTGTGAATTGCTACTATTCTTTTATCTTTATAACTATCTATAATTTCTTTTGAATTATCTGTGGAACCATCATTTATTAATATTATTTCTAGATTTTTATATGTTTGATTAATTAATGATTCTATACATTTTCTTAAATTATTTTCTTCATTATAAATAGGCACTATTATACTAACTTTGTTCAACTCAAATCACTTCTTTGTTTTATTATAAATCTAAAAACACTTTTAAACAATAAAAAAAGATAAGTTTATTTTTGTTTTACTTAACTAACTTTCCTTAACTTTTTTCTTTAATTTAAATTTGTTTTTTAATTTATCTAGAAAATCTTCACCTAGTACTTGATCAATTAAGCCCATTTTATAAGTTACTAGGAAATATATTAGCGCCCCTATAATGGATATTATACCAACATATATTATTGATGACATTCTATTTCCAACATTTATTGGTATTAAAATTTTTAATACTATTACACTTATAATCATTAATATTAAAGGAATAAGAGTTTTTCCTAACATTGTAAGTATTCCTTTATATTTAAAGCCAAATTCTTTTTTTAATACTCTAGTTGCTATTATTACGGTTACACTAAAACCTATGATGGTAGCTAATGTTGCTCCCCAATATGGTGGTAAACCTATTTTAGATAATAATAGCATTAAAGGTACATCTAATAAAGCATTTACTAATATTCCTGTTAAAGCACTTATATACACCATCTTAAATTTATTGACACTTTGTAATGTAAAATTACAAATAGTGTAAAGATTAGAAAATAATGGAGAGAAAATACATACCATTAAAATTAAAGAACCTATTTGATGAAAATCATTATACCCATAAAATATTGTCCATATAGATGAACTTAATAAAGATATGCCTATACACATTGGAATGGTAATTAATATCGTTATTTCTAAAGCTTTATTAAATTTTCTGTTTACTTCTTCATAGTTTTTTAAAGTATGAGCTTCCACCATCGCTGCGACTAAGCCTGGTGCCATTCCAAGACCAATTGATGTTATAATAATACTTATCTTAGGTGCCCAGGTACTTATTGCAGTTGAAATAAACTCTACTTCACTCGCTTCAAATCCTAAATGATTCATTATTCTTAATATTAAAATCATATCTACATTATTATATATCGAAAAAGCTAAACTTATTATTACAGTTGGGATGGCATATATAAATATTTTCTTTATTATCTCTTTATTACTTATGTCATCTTTTTTATTAAAATCTTCTTTTAAATTAAACTCTTCTTTGTTTTTGCGGAGTTTTGTTATTACATATAACAAGGAGAAAGCTCCCCCTACAAAAGCGCTAAAAACAGCGATGCCAACTGCATGCGTTAAATCAAGATGAAGAACTTTTAAAGCGATGTAACTTCCTCCTAGGATAAAAGCTACTCTTACAATTTGCTCTATAACTTGAGAAAAACTTGATACATAAACTATTTTGTGTCCTAAAAAGAAACCTCTTGTTACACTTAAAAATGGAAATAATAATAATGAGAATGAAACTGCTCTGATGACAAAAGCTACTTGTTCAATTGTGGTTCCACCTTTTAGATTTCCTAAAATCATTTTGGCTAATTCGGGAGCAAAAATAAACATTATTAAAAATGATGTAACAGCTATAAATAATAATAATTTTTTTCCAATTTTAAATGTTCTTATTTTGGCTTCTTGTTTATTTAAAGTATTAAACTCATTGATAATTTTACCAATAGCATTAGGAATGCCAGCAGTGGCAATTTCTAAAAATAGCCCATATATATTATAAGCATAAGCATACAATATTGAACCTTGAACACCAACTATCGCATAAAAAGGAATAACATATATCATTCCTAGTATTTTTATAAATATTATAGATAATGTTGAAATAATTGTACTTTCTATAAATGAATGTTTTTTCAAAATATTCACATCCTCTGCTATATTAAACTATTTTTTTAATAATTCTTTATATATTTTAATGGCTTTGTCAGTAATACTCTTAGCTCCATATCTATCTGCGACACTTCTTAAATATTTAATGTCATATTTGTCTAAGTTTTGATAAACTTCTAAAATTGCTTCGGTCATCTCTTTAGGATTACCAATTGATATTAATTTACCACATTTATCGTCAACATATTCTTCAGGCCCTAAACATTTTGTTGCTACTACTGGTAAACCACTAGCAAAGGCTTCGATAGCAGGTATTCCAAAAGATTCAATTTCACTTGACATAACATAAATATTATTTTCAAGGAGAATATTTGCTATTTCTTCTTTGTTTTTTCTGCCAACAAAATCTACATACTTTTCCATGCCTAATTCTTGGCATCTGTTTTTATAATATTCTTCATCAAATCCATCTCCGACTACTGTTAGTTTGGCATCTTTAATTTTATGTTCATCTATTAAAATTTTTAAAGCTGCCATTATATCATCTACTCTTTTTACTTTTCTTAATCCTACAACAGTAACAAGTTTTAAGCCTTGGACTTTTTTACGCTCTTTTTTAAAGATTTCGGTATCTACTAAATTGGCTAAAACATCACATTGATTGCTCATTTTTAAAATTTCTTTTTTCATATAGGCACTTACTGTAGTAAAATAACTATTATCTAATACATATTTGCCATATTTGTAATCTTCACCCTTGAAAAATCTTTCATAATAAGTGGCATGCTCAGTAACTACTACTGGTATATTATATTTTTGGCCTAATTTACAAGCGGCATACCCAGCAGGATTTGTAACTTGAGCATGAATTATATCTGGTTTAGGATTTTCTTTTATATAATCTTTAAAGGCTTTTTCTAAAACACGAGCATATTTTTTCATTTCAATATCAAAACTTATTTTGTGAAGGTCTAACATTTTTCGCATATACGTTTTATATCCTTCTTCTTGGATTACTTCCTTTTTGGACATAAATAAATATTTAAAAGGCGCACTTAAACGCTGTCTATCAAGATATAACATATTAACTTTTATATTATCTCTTTTAGCTAGAGCTTCACAAAATTCTTTGTGATATATCCCCATTAATTTATCTGTTCCATTTGGATACCATGACGGTATTACAAGTATATTCATTCTATCACCACTTTAATTTTATCTAATAAAGTTCTTAGTGTCAATCTAACTTTAATAAATCTAACCTTTATGTTAACATATTATTTATGGAATAAGATTATTTTTATTTTCTTTTTCTAATTCTTTTAAACTCTTTTTAGGAGTTGGTAAATCTTCAGGCATTGTTCCACCTGCTTCTTTAATAGCATTTCTAACAATTTTTCCTATTTCTTTATGAGTAATGCATGCACTTTTCTCTCCTATTATATTATCTCTTTTTAACTTCTGTTCTGTATGAGTAATTCTAAATAAATTATCAATTAATTCTTCACTACCCATATTGTCTAATATATCTTCCCTATATCTTAAATGTTTTCTTTTAGCAATGTCATCAGCAGTTTCACCATTATATAAACCTTCATATCCAGCATTATGAAATTTATCAAAGTTTTTTACACCAGCATTTTTGGCTGCTTGATTAAGAGAATAGTTTCCTTTCTTAGTCAAATTTCGTTGATAAAATCTTTTTTCTTCCTCTGTTAAGGAGCTATATTCCTTTTCACTAATTTCTTGCTTTCTGGTTTGAATAGCAAAATAAGTTTGAGCTAGTGCAATAACTGATTTTCTACTATCTCCATTTTGAGCAATTAAATAACAAGCATATCTAGATAACTTATAATCTAGTACTTTTCTCTTTGCTCCTTTGGCAATTTCTATCATTTTACTGACGTCAATAAAATGATTCACAACATTAAAATTACTATTTTTACAAGCCATAATTGCCTTATTAATTATTTTTTCAAAATTTTGCCAATTTCTATACTGTAATATATTCATTAATTCTCTTGCTAACCAATATTCATATCCAGATTCATCAATGTGTTTAATATTTTCAAAAGCCTTTTCATTGTATTTATTCAATTCATTCATTTTTATATACCTCCCTGATTGATAATACAATTATAACACCAAGAATATGCGTACGTCAAATATTTGTTTGTTTTTTTTAGCAAAAAAAAGAAGTAAATCACTTTACCTCTTAGAATCTGTCACTATTATTTCTTAAGAATGGTGGAATGTCATATTCATTATCTAAGTCTGGTGCTGGTTCTCTTTCAGGTCTTCTTCTTGGCATATCATTATTACTGAATAACATTTCTTCAGTTTCACCTTCGTTTTCAAAACCTGTTGCGATAACTGTTACAATAACCTCGTCTTGTAAATTATCATTTTGAATAGCACCAAAGATAATGTTAACATCACTATTGGCTGCTGCTCTAACTGTTTCTACAGCATCTTCAATTTCAAATAAGGTAAGATTAGACCCGCCTGTTACATTGACAATTGCATTAGTTGCTCCTTCAATTGTTGCTTCAAGTAAAGAGTTTGCTACAGCTTGACGAGCCGCTTCAATAGCTCTATTTTCGCCAGCATTACAACCAATACCAATAATGGCTGTGCCACTTTTTTGCATAACTGTTTTAACATCAGCAAAGTCTAAGTTGATGATTCCAGTTACTGCTATAAGGTCTGAAATAGATTGTACACCACGATGTAAAACATTGTCTACTTCTTTAAACGCATCTTTAAATGATGTGTTTCGATCAATTATATCTCTTAATTTATCATTTGGTATTACAATTAAGGTATCTACATGTTTCTTTAATTCTTCTAGTCCTAGTAAAGCATTTTCCATTCTTCTTTTACCTTCAAAACGGAATGGTTTAGTTACAATACCTACTGTTAAGGCACCAGATTCTTGAGCTATTTCAGCGATTACAGGAGCTGCTCCAGTACCAGTTCCGCCACCCATACCACAAGCAACAAAAACCATATCTGCACCTTTTACTACTTCTTCTAAATCTGCTTTAGATTCAATAGCTGCTGCACGCCCAATTTCAGGATTAGCACCAGCTCCTAAACCTTCTGTAATTGTTGAGCCAATTTGAATTTTATTTTCACAACTTGAAGCATTTAATACTTGTAAGTCGGTATTTACAATAATAAACTCTACCCCTTTTACGCCTTCTTCAATCATGCGATTAACAGCATTATTTCCGCCGCCACCAACACCGATAACTTTAATTTTGGCTATTTGGTCCATTTGTAATCCGTTCATATGCATCCTCCTTAATTATCAAAAAAATATCCAAATAATTTCCCTAAGATGGAATTTTCATTAATATTTACTTTTTTATGGACTCCACTTAATATTTCTAATTCTTCAGGATTCCATACACAATACTCTTTATTCTTTAGTTTTAATCTTCCATTATAATATTTTATAATTCCTATTACAGTTGCAAATTTGTTACTTCTTGCACCTACAATATCTATTTTACCAAGAATATGTGGTTTAGTAAAGACTTTATCTAATAAAATGTTAAAATCTCTTAATTCAGAAGTTCCTCCTGTAACAAATATATAATCTATGTTCTTGTGCGTTAATAAATTCATTTGTTTCTTGGATAACTCTAGTATTTCCGTTAATCTGCTTTCTATTATATCACTTAAATCTTTTTGATTAATTAAAATATTGTCGCCCATTCTATCTGTTAAACTACTTTTTTCTAAATTATCTGACATATCTGAACAAGCAAGGCCTAGATTTTCTTTTAATCCACGTGCATCCTTTTTTGTGATTTTATAGATGTAAGCAATATCGTTATCTATATTTGCCCCACCTAATTCTATAACTTCAGATTTCATTAGAATACCCTTGTTATATATAGATACACTAGTTGTTTCTTCGCCAATATTTATAATAGCACTTATGCCATTTATTAACTCTTTTCGTTTACTTGATGCAAAGTCAGCTAGAGAACTAGTAACAACATCTATCGTTTTTATTCCTATCATTTCTAAAACTTTTATAAAACTATTAATATTATTTTTAGGAGCAGTTACTAAAACAGCTTTAATTGTTAATTTCTTTCCTAACATATTTATAGGATTTTTAACTATTTCTTCATCTACTTTATATCTGGTTGGAATAATACTTATAAGCTCGGTATTTTCAGCTAATCTATTGTATGATGCTGAATGCATAGCTCTTATTAAATCTTGATAGGTTACTACCCCATCTTCATTCGTTATAGTACTTACTCCTTCACTAATTATACTTTCTGTAAAATAAGCTGGTATTCCTAATATAACTTCATTTATAGGTATACCAAGCATTTCTTCGGCTTTATGAAATGTCTCTTTTAAGACAGGGATTAATTCTTCTTTGTTTGCTATTAAGCCTTTTCGTATTCCTTTACTAGGTACTTCGGAAACACAAAGAACATTTAGTGATTGCTTAATAAATTCACCAACTATTAATTTTATAGAACTTGAACCAATGTCTAGACTAGCAATTATTTTTCTCATAGTTTCCTCCTATTTTTATATGTTAATTATACTTTATATTAATAGGAATTTCAAGATTATAAAGAAAAAAAGTTCCATCTCTAGAACTCTAAATTAATTTATTATATTGGCTTTTTTATTATTTATGCTTTTTTAATGCTCTACGCATTTCTCTTTGAGCATATGATGTTGTTGCATAACTTAAATTTTCTTCAGGTTGGCATGTTTGACTTTCATCAATTAATATATTTACATTATCCCCATTTTGTAAAACACAATTAGTTTGGACACTTATTCCATTAACAATGGCACCTGTTGCTTTTGCTCCTATTTCTGTATGTAATCTAAAGGCTAAATCTAAGACAGTTGCTCCATTTGGGAAAGAATATTCATCGCCATTTTTGGTAGTTATAGTGATTTGTCTAGATAGAATCTCTCTTTTTATATGTTTAAAATAGATATCATTATCTTTATATAAATCCCCAATACTTTGAAGTGACATAACAAAAGGATTTGAAGCATTTAAAGAGTCTTGGATATCTTTAATATTGCTATTTGGATAAAGTTCTGTTAAAGCAGAGATACCATAATCATTAATTAATTTCATTTTATTGGTACATATTTTAAAATCTATGGTATATCCTGAAAGATTGCTTACTTCAAAATGAATAGCTTTATAGCCATTAGCTTTTGGCGCTGCGATAAAATCTATTACTTTACTCTCATATGGTTTATAAAGTCCAGATAAAATGTCTAATACTTTATAACAATCTTCTTCTTGTTCAACATTTATTTCAAAACTTAGTAAGCCTGGAACATCAGAAACTTTGCTTCTATTTTCTCTTTTTAAATATCTGTTTACTTCTGAAAAACTTTTGGTTTTAGCTCTTACATCGTGAGAAATATTACTTTTTACTAAAGCATTTTCTATTGTTTCTAAAATCCATTCGATTTTTTCAACATTATTAGTTTCAAAGTTTTTAATATTTCCCCTAATCTCTCTAAATGTACTATTTTGTAAATACATATTACTTATATCTTCTAACTCAGTTGCTATTAAATATGCACCTATACGTTTAGCAAGTGGGACAAAAAGTGTGATAGTTTCAACACTTTTAGCGTTTTGTTTAGCATTAGATTCAATTTTTAGTTCTTCTATTGGAGAATTAGATTTTTCATATTTTTCAATTAAAGCTTTATCTCCTTTATAAATTAAAGTTCGCATGTTGTGGGTTCTATCAGCTATTTTAATCATTATTACTCTTATATCTTTAGCACAACTTCTAAGCAAAATACAATCATTATACTTTTCTTCATCACTTTTATTTGTATAGTTTAAATTTTTTATTTTTGAAACACTAGCTACTAAATAAGCAATATCTTTATTAAATATTTTAGCTAGTTCTTCTTCAGTAATACCAGTATCCTCAATAGTATCGTGAAGTAGTGCAGCACATATAGCATCACAATCTATTAAATGCATTTCTGTTAAAAGGATATGAGCAACACGAATCGGATGAATTATATAAGGTTCACCACTTTTTCTTTTTTGCCCACGATGTAAGTCATTAGCACACTTATAGGCTTTAATAATTAATTCTATTTGTTCTTCACTAAAATGTTTGTTGCATTCTAAAATTAAGTTCTTTACCATGTCTATGTCGTCTTGATATAATGCTGATAATTTGTCTAATTCTTCTATTATATTAAACTTCATACATAGAGACCCCCACTTTTTAAAAAATTATGTTTTATATTATCAAATTTTTAGTGAAATGTCAATTATTTTAGCTTAATTTGATATGAAATATTTCTTATGGTTACTATAGCATATATATTCTCAGCATTATTTATAGTATCAGGGACTTTTATTATTAACTTATCCTTATAGTTCTCAGGATTTAATAATTCTGCTTTAGTAATGTATTCTTTCTCATTATATAAATATTTTATTTCTAAAAAATCATTAAAGAATGTCTTATAATCCCTATTTAATAAAACATAGTTACTTTCTTCATCTAATATTAATTCATAATCTAAAACTATTAAAGTCTTATTGTTTTTATTTGGGTATACCGATTTTGCATCGGTTATACATTTCCCGTCATTACATACTTCATATTCATATCTATCAGTTAATTCATAGTCTTTAATACTTAATGTACTCTTTTTTAAACTTGTCTTATCTAAATTTATATTCGTTCCTTTATTAAAAATATTACTTGTAACTTTGCTTGAAATGACTGTTGGTTTTAATTTTATTTCCTTATTTATGATGCCTAAATCACCCGTTGTATCTATTCTGGAATATGCTTCTAAATGAAAATTACCATTTATTAAATGTTTATCAATCTCATAAACTAATATATAATTAGTTGTTGCTTTTCCTTTTATATTACTTCCAGTATATGGATTGCCAAAATCTGAAAAATATGTTCCCATAGATAGGCTTGGTTGTACTCTTTTTTTGTTTACTATTAAACCTAAATTTTCTTGATTAAATTCTTTTTCTATTTCATAAGGATTTTTAAACTCTAATAATAAAATTACATAACTTTTGTCTTTGGAAATAGTTTTGCCATTTTTACTTAAATCTGATATGTAACTATCTTTAACCTTAATATTAATAGAACCAAAAGAAAAATATTCATTTTCTTTGTATACTTTTTCTTTTACCTCTCTATTGCTATACATAATAGTTCCTGAAATTATAATTCCTATTATTAATATTACATTAACGATAAATTTATTTTCTAAATAATAATACTTTAATTCCCGGAAAAATCTTCTAATAGTTCTTTTGGTTTCATGTATATCTCTACCTACTAGAAATTCAAATTCTTCACTATCTTCACTACTTATTTCTAAATCTTCTAAATCACTTTTAAAATTAAATTTCTTAATGTTAAAACCAATACCTCTTATAAATGTGAGCCCTGCAAAAATATATTCACTTAGATATATTATAAATCCTATATCTCTTATAAACCGAGATAGAATATCATCTAATGTGTCAGCTTCAACCGCATTAAATAATCCAAAACTAATGGTAATAAGTAAAAAGATTATAATATAATATATAATACATACATTATATAATTTAGTTGGCTTGTTCTTTTGTTGTAATAAAACTGACATGGCAATAAATATAAATAATATTACAATAACTGATATATACATTAATATATTTATATAATGACTACTTATATTGGTTAATACTTCACTGAAATTTAATGTGTATCCATAAGTTACATAATTGTTAAAAAAATAAACTATTGCTCTTGTTTTTATAATTAAATATATTATCGGAATTAATAGCAATAAATGAATTGTTCTAAAGTGTTTTATTATAAATGCATATGGTTTTTTTAGTATCATATTAGCCACCTACCATACTAATTTTAGCAAACTAATACCCCTTTGTAAATTAATTATCACTTTTTTTTAGTTTTTTCTTAAAAAGTGTTGACAAAAACCCTTTTATCCTTTAATATAACAATCACCAATTCACTTAAACAAGGCGAATTGGTGCTAGTATCACACTAGTCAACCCCTTTTTATTCTTTTAAGAAGCTGTCTTCAGGGGGCAGCTTCATTTTTTTTGCAAAAATATAACTCAAAGATGGCATTTCTTTGAGTTTTTATATCTATTCCATATTATCTAATGCATATTTTATTGCTTCGATTACAAACTTTGTAAAACTATTCTTACCTTTTGCTTTATTTATTTCATTAAACAATTCTTTACTAAATCTTATATTACGAAAGATATATTCTTCTTTTTCTTCTATTTTAAATTTCATTACCAAAACCTCTTTATATTTTAAACCACAACATATGGATTATCTAAAGTACCAGTTCCACCTGCTTGAAACTGGGTATCAGCTTTCAAATTTATTACTGGTCTTATTCCAGAGTAACTAAATCCTACTCCATTATTAGTGGAATGATTTCCAGCTAAAACTCCATTTATAGTTACTCTAAATACATCAGAACGATTAACTTTTAAGGAATCATAATAATATACATAATATGGTGACATAGTCCAATAATTATGATTATTATTTAGATAATATGATAAATTATTTGTATTAAATACTCCACCCGCAAATCCTACTTCATCTGCTGTTATTGTGCCTATCTTAAGACTATAAATGTCACCTGAATCACTACAAGATAGTGTAGGTATTTTTCTTTTTACTAGTCTACTATGTCCAGCGTAATAGAATGTACTATTTGGTTGTGAGTGCCAATTTGATTCAGTCGCTACCTCTCGATCGTTACAAAATTTCCCTGTTGCTATTTTATTATCATAATTGAGTAGGTTTTCATTATACCATTTATCTAAAGAGCTTTTTATAGTAGAAGTAGTTGCAGTTGCATCAGCTCTTTGTGAGTTTAATGTGTATGTATATCCTACTCCTTCTGCTCTATCATAATATTCTTTATTATATTGCATATTGGCAATTGCAATACTATCACTCGTATTTTCTCCATTTATATGTCCCTTAGATCCATCATAAATCAGTCTTAGACTACCATCTCCATTAATTCTTATGATTCTCCAATATATATCTTTATTTGATTTTGATACCAACTTACAATTTACGTTATATATTGAAGAATTCTGGCAAGAAGATAAGCTATCATATTCTAAAAAGTTGGTGTTTTCTGTAGAGGGATTCCCTTGATAAACATCTGGTATATTATTACTATGCTTTCCAAATTTTACATAGTTGTTGGTTACTGCTCCTCGCCAATAGTATGAATATCCTCCATACATTCCGTCACTTGTTTTAAACATTCCTTCATCTGCTGTTGCTATTTGGCTAAAATCTGGAACTGTCTCTTTAGGATTATTTGCTAATATAATATCTGAAATTGTTATATCTGAACTTTTATCAAAATATAAATAACATCTGTCATTCTTTTTTAATTTTCCTATTGTATGATTTCCATTTATTGTTTTCAATACCGCAGTTGTATCTTTATTTCCATTGCTCTCATTACAATAACTTTTTTCTTCATTAATATTATATCCTTCACTTGGCATTTCATCTATTTCTGTGTAATTTATTTTATCTTCACTTTTATACATTGCCATTACTTTAAAATCATATGATTTATAATTTATACTTCCTCTTACTAAAGGTATATCCTGTATTAATTTATATTTTGCTCTCGTTGTAGTTATAGTTATTGCTGAAGTGATACATACTAATATCAAACCTCCTATTATAATTTTCTTTTTATGATTCTTTTTTATTCTTTCAAATTGCATTATTTATCACTCTTTCTTGTTCTAAATAATGAGCGCTCAATTATATTAGAAATTTATCATTTATACTAAAATTATAATATAAGATGACATGTATGTCAATCGTTTTATGACACAAAAGACATACATTTTTTATGAACTAAATGTCATAATAATTTTATGGTGGTTAGAATATGTTGAAAAGTTATAGAATTAAGAATGGTTATACTTTAGAAGAATTAGCAGAGAAATGTAATATTTCTTGGCGAAACTTATATAGAATAGAAAATGGTAAATATAAAGAGGCAAAATTCGAAACTATTGCTAAAATTATTAATATTTTAAATATTTCAAATGAAGATATTATGAAGTTAATTAAAGAATTTAAGTAAATATCATTTCTGAATGATATTTTTTGTTGTATACAAAACTATTATTTATTGATAAAATGATTTGTGTGATGTTTAATGAAATATATATTTGATAAATTAAAAAATGTTTTGAAAACTATCTTAAAATATTTAAAAGCTATAATTGTTTCTTTTTTTGGTTTCTTTTTTGATTCATTTAGTAATAAAAGTACTTCTAAGGGCAAAATAAAAAGAGAAAATAATATTAAATCTCAAAAAAAATATGATAATAAAACTATAGAATCGTCAGGATATATGGAAGAACCAACGTCAAGAACTATAAATGATAATTTAAATTTTAATATTTCAAATGAGGAATTAGAATTTTTAGCTTTAACTAGATTTTGTAAAGAATTGGAACTTAAAGAAATAGATTTAACTAATACACAAAAAGAATATATTAAATCTTTAAATGAAAAAATAATTCCTATTATTCAACATGATATAACTAAACAATATATAAGTAACTCAAATGATTTAAATGAGGAAATTAAAAAATTAGTTATTTATGAATTAGAATATCAATTTAAATTAGAACAAAATAATGAACTTCCTACTTCTAAAATAATAATTACTCCTCTTCTATCTAAAAAAAATAATAAAGAAACTAATTTAAATACCAAAGAAACTTTTTTAGCTTCTAAAAGAAATGATGTTAAATCCGAAACTAAAAATACTGAATTTATTATTTCTAATAATAAAGATTTAGATAAATCATCCGATATTAATAATTATATGATTAACCAATCTTTTAATAATAGTAATGATACTCTTACAGATGTTTTAAAAATTGAACAAATTGATACTCTCTTTTTGGAAAATCATAAATCTGATGTCCCTAATTACAACAAAATAAATGAATCTTCTATATATATAAAAATGTCTGAAATAAAAAGCGAATCAAATGTTTGCACTCCTCATTCTAATAATGAAGATGTTTCTTTAACCTCTTATGAAGAAACTGATAATAAAACAACAGATGCTATTCAAAATCCTGAAATAGGTTTATATGAGACAGATGTAAATAAAAAATTAGAAGAAAAATATGAAAAATCAGATAAACTACCAAATGAATTAATTGAGTCTAAATCAGAAAATAAAAACGATATGGAACAATATGATTATTATAAAATTGATTTATTAATTTCTAATGCTATTATTTTATATGATGAAGAAGTAAAAAAACAAGAATTTGAAGATAAAAACTATGATTTGATTCAAAAACAGCTTGATTATTTGTTAAATGAAATTAATAAACTTAAACTTAAAAATCTAAATCCTATCCAAAAAGAAAAACTAGTTATACAGGAGAATAAAGTTTTAGCATTAAGAAATAATCTCTTAGTTCAAAAACAAAAAGATATTTCTTTAGAACAAAATTTGTTAGATGCTTCTATTTTAATTGATGATTTAAATTCTTTAGAAGAACATTTACAAAAACTACATATTGAAGATAAATTAGATTTGCAAGAATATATGTTAAAATCACTTGAAGAACTTGATAATTTAACTATTGATAAAGCAAAAAAAATAGAAAAAGAACTTTTAAAAATTAAATTAAAGAAAGCTCTTCATTCTTTAGAAATACCAACTTTACTTTCTCTACCTTTTATCCGTAATAAATATTTTATGTTTTTTTCAGGTGGATTACTTGTAAATAGACATTTAAAATTTTTTGATGCTATTTTAAAAAGAAAATCTGTAGATTTTGAACCTGAGGATATCTCACAAATAAAGTCTGGTTCGGTTGCTTTGGAAAGTTCTCTTTTTATGTTTCAGCAAAATATCCAATATTTAAATTACTTGGAAAGTGAAGCTTTTAAAAAATATCCTGAACTTAAATATGATGTGGATTATTTAATTAATTTGAATAGTTTAAAATCTAAACTTTTAAAGCAACAGGAAAGATTATTAAAAAAAGAAAAAATGATAAAAAAACATAATCTAAAATTAAAAAAGAAAATTAGAAAATTAAATAAAAAAGAAAATCAGAATTTTTAACTTTCTGATTTTTAAAATGGATCATTTTCATCAAATATTATAGGTTCTTGTT
>CARJCM010000008.1:0-8735 GCA_948999435.1 uncultured Bacilli bacterium | reverse complement strand
ATAAATTTTTATTTCTTCGTTTGTTAAAAAGCTTTTATCAATTATTGTACATAAAACAAAATCTTCGAAATAATTATCATTCATTACATATGTTCCATCAGTATGATTTTCTGTTCCATAACTATCTATTATTTTCCATCTAACAGGTTTATTTGCTTCTAAATGAACACCTGTTATAAGCATTGCATGGTCTGTACCTATATCATAAGTAGATAAAGCTTCTTCTTTGGTTAGAGGTTCTATATTAAATACTTCTTTAAAATTGTATAGTTTTGAATCCATAATACTTAATTCAAAATTGCGCATTTTTTTCATAGAACAATATATATATACTGGTATTTTATTTTGCAATTGTTTGATTGCTAATTCTTTAAGCCTTGTTATTGGCAGATTTAAAAATACTACATTTTTATTATATACACTTTCAATATTATCCTTTTTATAAACTTTATTAAACTCTTTATTAAACATTTTTATTGAACCAACACTTATCATATTATCTAGATTAATGCTTAAATACTTTTCTTTGAACTCTAAAGGTGTTATATTTTTTATTTGTTTAATATTACCTTCTTTATCTTTATATTCATAATTAAAATTATTTGGTAAATCTCCTAGGCATTTAGCTAAAATATTATAATTTTCTTCAAGCATTTTTTCTTTTTGTATATATTGCTCTTCTATTGTTTTGTTAGTTTTCTTTAATTCAATTAATTTAAAAATATCCTTTTTAACTTTTTCGTTATACAAAACAATTAAATTCCATGATTTTGAAGTACTTTTTACTTCTGGCATTACATCATTTGGGACTATACCATATTTATTAATCAAATTTTTGAAATATTCAAAATAGCCACCTTCTGTAACTCCTATTTGAAATTTTATTTTTTTAAATTCTTCTAAATCAAAATCTTTATTTTCTATTATTTTGTTATATAAAGTATTACTTTTCTCTAATTTATCTAAAAAAGATAAATAATTTGCTGATAAATTACATTCTTCAACTTTTAAATTTTCCGCTATGTTGTCTTCTATTAAACCGATTCCAGTGTATATCCAACATAAGCAACTATCTTTTTGATTATAAATTTTTTTATGAGTTAATTCAATATTAAATAATCTACTAGTTTTATTAACAATATCTCTATCTAAGCAAAACTTTTCTATTCCAATGTTTTTTATACCATTTTCAATTATTTTATTATTCTTATCTTTTAAATAATTATTTTTAAAATTATTTATATTCTCTATTGTTAAATCTTGCATATTTATTCCTCACTTAATTTTTTATAATATTGATATCTTTTTTTAGCATTCTCTATTTGACTTTCTAATAATATACTTGCTAGTTCTTTATCTTTGATTTTCAAAGCATTGTATCTTGTTTCATTATCTAAGAATTTTTCATAATTATCAAAATTAGGAACTAAGTTATCCATGTATAATTTTTCTTCTTTAGGATTGTATCTCATTAATAAAGTATATCCTACTTCACTGGCTAATTTCTCTTCTTCAATTGAATGTGACATTCCCGTTTTAATTCCATGCTCTATACATGGTGAATAAGCAAGTATTATAGCAGGTCCCTCGTGCTCCATAGCTTCCTTCATTGCTTTTAAGCTATGCATCATATTAGCCCCTAATGAGATACTTGCTACATAACAATTTGGATAAGACATTGCAATTCTAAATAAATCTTTTTTAACTGTTTTTTTACCAAAATCAGCGAATTCACATACTTGACCCATTTTACTTGATTTACTAGATTGTCCTCCTGTATTAGAATATACTTCAGTATCTAATACTAAAACTTTAATATTTTCATTAGTTGATAATACATGATCTAACCCTCCAAAACCTATGTCATAAGCCCAACCATCGCCACCGATAGCTAAAACTGTTCTAGCTGGTATATAATTTAATAAACTTTTTAACTTCACTGGAATGTCCATAATACTAAGTTTATCTTTTACTTCTTTCGTAACTTCATAATTATTCATATTACCAATGTATAAATTAAATTCATCTTTAATCTCTTCACTTACATTGTTTATTTCTTCTAACATTATTTTCTTAATTAAATTACGTTTTGATGTATATGATGTATGCATTCCTAAAGCAAATTCAGCATTGTCTTCAAATAATGAGTTTGCCCAAGGAATAGTATATGGAGTACTTGGAGCTGAACCACCATAAATACTCGAACAACCTGTAGCGTTTGCTATAACTAATTCATCACCATAAAGTCTAGTAATTAAATTGATATATGGCGTTTCTCCACATCCAGCACATGCGCCACTAAACTCAAATCTTGGTTTGCAAAGAGAAGCACCCGGGATAGTAAATTTATTAAAGATTTCGGGATTTTCATATTTATCAAAATATTTTGTTGCTTCTTGTTGTTTTTCTTCTGCAACAGGACCAAATTCTAAAGCTTTCTTACCATTTTTTCCAGGACATTCATTGATACATAATCCACACTCTGTACAATCTACTTCACTTACTAATATCTCATAATTATATTCTTTATTTATTAAATATGGTATACCGCGATTTTCTTTGTTTAAAAAGGCTCTTATAACAGCATGAGGACACACAAAACTACATTTACCACATTCTGTACAATTCTCTGGAATCCATTTAGGTGCAACCATATTAGCATGTCTTTTTTCATATTTACTTAAACCATTTGAGAATGTTCCATCTTTAAATGTACTTACTTCCTTAACTGTTAAATTATCCCCTAGTCTTTTATTTATCATACTTATAATATCTAGATTTTCTTCTGTTGCTCTATCAATATCGCTATCTATATTTACAAGTTTTAGATTACTTTTGGCAAGTTTTACAGCTTCTATATTACTATTGATTATATTTTCGCCTTTAGTTTTAAAAGCTTTTCTTATGCTTTCAATTAATATTTCTTCTGCATTATTTATACTTAATTTGTCTAATATTAGCATTTCAATTATTTTGCTAATTTTACCTTTAATTCCTGTACTACTTGCTATTTCTCCAGCATCAATTGTATAAACTTGAATATTTCTATTCTTTAATATTTCTTTGTCTTTATTAGTTAAAAATTCATTTAATTCTTTTTCACTCTTACTTGTATTTATAATTAAAATACCTTGTTCTTTAATATTATTTAACATTTCAAACTTTTTAAAGTATTCTTCTTTTGTAACAACAATTAACTTAGGATTGGTTACATAGTATGGAGCATTAATTTTACTTTTGCTTAAACGTAAATTACTAATTGTTACTCCTCCACTTTTTTTAGAATCATAGCTGTAATAGCCATTTACATAGTACCCTTCTTTACCAGCAATTTTTAAAACATCTTTAGATGCACTTACACATCCATCTGAACCAAAGCCATACACTAAAAATTCATCAGCATCTAATTCAATATTATACTCTTCTTTTGGTAAACTAGTATTTGTTTCATCATCAATAATGCCGATTGTAAAATTATTTTTTAAAACACTATCTAACATTGTATAAACACTTTTAATATCACTTGGTGTAGTATTCTTGCTGGATAAGCCAAATCTTCCTCCAACAATATTTATATTTTTATCTTTTAAGGCATTTACGATATCTAAATATAATGGTTCACCACTTGAACCTGCTTCTTTAGTACGATCTAAAACTGCAATATTTTTGACTGTTTTTGGTAAAACTTCTAATAAATATTTAGTACTAAATGGACGGTATAAATGAACTATTATTAATCCTATTTTTTTATTTTGTTTTAATTCTTTATCAATTACTAATTTTATCGTATCTGTTACACTACCCATAGCTATAATTATATCTTGAGCATCTTTGGCACCATAATACTCAAATGGTTTATAAGTAGTTCCCATAATTTTATTTATTTCATTCATAAACTCTGCTACTATATCTGGTAGTTCATTATAATTCTTATTTCGAGCTTCTTGCGTTTGGAAAAAAATATCTTCATTCATAGCCATTCCCTTTTGAATGCCACTTCCAAGATTTAAACTTCTATTTTTAAATTTTTCTAATTCTTCCCATGGAATAAGTTTTTCTAATTTCATTACATCTAATTCTTCAATGCTACTTACTTCATGACTTGTTCTAAAGCCATCAAAGAAATGTAAAAATGGTAAACTTGATTTAATTGCTGATAAATGGGCAACAGCAGCGAGATTTTGAGCTTCTTCAACATTTGATGAGGCAAGCATAGCAAAACCAGTAGGTCTTGCAGCATATATATCACTATGATCACCGAAAATTGATAAAGCATTAGTCGCTATTGTTCTTGCAGCAACATGAATAACTCCAGGTAACATTTCCCCTGCAATTTTATACATATTAGGTAGCATTAATAATAAACCTTGACTTGCCGTATAAGTAGAAGCTAAAGAGCCACTTATCAAAGCACCATGAAGAGCTCCAGCTGCTCCAGCTTCACTTTGCATTTCTATTACTTTAACACTATCACCATATAAATTTAATTTATCTTTGCTTAATGAATCTATATTGGATGCCATAGGACTGGAAGGAGTTATCGGATATATAGAAGATATTTCACTAAAATAATAAGCTATATCACTACAAGCTTTATTACCATCACATATTTTTAACATTTTTTTATCACCTAATAAAATTATAACACGGATATATGTTATTGTCATATTAATTTTAATAATTCTTTAGTATTTAATTTTTTAGCTTTTTAAATATTAATACTACTTATTTTGCTTAATAATTTTATTATTAATTCTGGTTCCTCTATTTTATTAATAGCAAAAACTTTATTACCTGCATGATTTAAAGATGTACCTAAATGATAAATTTGATTCTTATCTATAATTATAAACCTATCATGAAATTTATCATTGTGGATAATTTTTAAATTATTATATTGTTTCTGATATTTTTTTATATCTATATCTTTTAATAATGTTTTATTTTTAGTTATTAAAGTTACTGGAATATTTATATTTCTAATAATGTCTAATAAACTTTTATCTGCATATCCATCTATTATGATTAATTCCTCTTTTGCTTTTTGCAATATACCTATTATTTTAGAATAAGCATCATATATTTCACCATCAAAAAATATTTTTTCTTTTAAATCATTTGCAGATAAACTTTTTAATGTTTCATTTATTTTTTTAATATCTTCAGTATTTTGGATAATTAGACTTTTATAAAAATTTTCTTCTATTAATTCTTCAGATATCATTTTTCGCATATCGATAAAAGTATTCGTTATTTTAATACTTGCTTCAATTGCTACTTTACTTTTTAAAATACTAGTTAACATTATTACTCCATATTCAGTAAAGGCATATGGAAGATATCTTCTTCCTCCATAACTTGAGGTGCCAAATTGGTACCTCAAGTTTGCATTGTATTCTTCTTCAGTTAATTGAAAACAATAATTTCCAGGAAATCTTTCAATGTTTCTTAAGACTTGTCTATTTAACATTTTAGTTTCATATTGAAATAATTTAGCTATATCTTCATCTAAAATAACTCTCTTTCCTCTTATATTGTATATCATATTTTTTATGTTTTCTTCCTTTAAATATAAGCAATCTGAAACTTTTAAATTATTATTTTTATTTTCGAATGTCTCCGTAATTATCTTTGTTATTAACTTTGCTTTCTCAGGTTTTAAAATTGTTGATAAAATTTTTATGCCTTCAATTGTAAACACGTATGGTGCTCTTCTTAACCCTATTTTATCATTTTTGGAAATCACAAATTGTGATTTCCAATCTATAAATTCTTTTTCAGTCATTTGAAAATAATTACTTTTTGAAAATAAATTTATATTTCTTTTTACTTTTTGATTTAACTCTCTTGTCTCAATATTTAATAAATTACTTAAATCTCTATCTAATATTACTTTTTTTCCTCTTACTTGACAAATAATATTTTCAATATTTTTATTTAAACTTTCCATTATAAACCTCCTGAATTCAACTATTATTACCCACACATTTATTATACATTAGTTCGTAATCGCTTGTCAAGAAAAAGGAATATTAAACTATTAAAAAACTTACAAAATTGTAAGCTTAATTAAATATTTATACCATATTAGAAATATTTTTTACTTTATACTCTTTAATAACTTTATACTCTAATTTATTGTTATTTATAGTATATATTCTTTCTTCTATTTTAGAACCATATCCAGGAATTCCAATTTCAGCATAAGAATTATACCAATCTTCAGGAATATTTAATGCTAAATAATATATTTGATTATTTTCGATTTTTAATATTTTATATGAGGAAGTACCTTCAAATTCACTTTTTTTATTTCCATACCATTTTAATCCTTCAGCTTCTGTAACTATATTTATACCTGTGTCATCTTGATATTCATAAAAATAATCATGCTTCATATTCTCATTACCAGCATAGTCATAACTATCTTCAATATCTTTACTAATTAATTCTAAATCGTCATTAAAAATAGATAAATATTTTTTCTCTTCTTCACTTTCATTTACTATATAATTAGAATAGCCATAAATTGCTAAATAATTTTTATTATCTGTTCCTTTAATAATTTCAAAATTATTTTCGTTAAACTTATTTTTTATTTTTGCTATATTAAATAATTTATCTTTACTATAAGTTTTACAATTATCTTCAACAAATCCTTCATTTTCTACTGTATATAATAAATTATTATTTATTGTACCTTTTACTTCTTTTAAACATTCTTTTTCTTCATAAGTATACTCTACTTTTATAGTTTTAGATTTATTATTTAAAGTAATTTCAAATTCTTCTATTATTTTGTCATTTAAATTGTATGTTCTTGCTAATTTTACTCCATCTTCTTTTGTATTAGGCTTTTCATTTTGATTGTCTTTATTTTCTTCGTTGTTATCATCTTCATTTTCTTTTGATTCGTTATTTTCTTTATTATTATTGTTTGGTTCTTTTACTTCTGGCTTATTATCTTTTTTGTCTACTAAAATATAGGTTATTGTACCAGTAAGGGCACATGCTAGTAAAACTATTCCTATATATATCTTTATATTTTTTTTCATTTTTTCCTCTTCTTTTTCTTATTATATATTTTTTATCTTATTATGCTTCCTTCATCTAAATTACTATTTAAATCATTAATATATTTTTCAGTAATTTCCATTAAATCATCTTTAGTTAACCTTATTATGCTTACTCCTTTATCTAGCATATTACTATATTTTAATATATCTTCTACATCAATTACTAAGTCATAAGAATCAATGTCTGGCATATTAGTTAAACTACTTACTGTTACTATTCCATTTTTTATATAAATTTTTAATTTAGATAACTTATATGTACTATTAATAACTCGTTCATTTACTTTACTTTGAATTATTATTTTTACAGAATTATCAATAACTATTTTATCGCCAATGAGTTCTAAATTATTAAACTTGCCTGTTTCTTTTTGAAAATTTCTTAAATAATCTTCATTTAAATAATCTTCTAAATACATTTTACTAAATCCTGGACCTGTGTATTCTTCAAAATTTATAGGATTTGATAGCTTCTCTATTACTTCTGCGCTTTCATATATTGGTATTCCAGCTTTATTTGATAATATATATCCTATTTTACCATCTTTAGTTTTACCAATTGTAAGAAATAAATCTTTGACATTTACTTTAGCAATTACTTCATTATTTATGTAGATTTCGGAAATAGAATTATTTTCTACTATACTTTCTTTATTATTTTCTTGTTCCTGTTTATCTTGTTTAGTTGTTTCTAATTCTTTAAATTTTACTTTTTCATCTACTATTTCAATATTATCAAAAATTTTATCCTTTTGTTGAACACTTTTTAAATATTCTTTAGTCAATACTTCATTTAATTCAACTTCTTCATAATTATCCTTTTGATATAGCGAAAGATAATTAAAGAAGCTTCTAGTGTCAGATAAATTATTTAATTTCTCTTCTGTTTGATATATAATATTACCTTTTTGATTAGAAATTATAAATCCTAAATCATTATTATCATTGACCCCTATTTGAATTCTTAAATCAGTAATCATAGTGGTTGTTAATAGTTTTTTGTTAATTGTTATAGGAAGTGACATATATGTTGCTTTACTAATACCTTTTATTTCTCTCAGATAATTTACTATATTTTCACTTATATTTTCTCCACCAGTTAAAATTCTAATTTTTGATGTAGCATCTAATTTTATTCCTCCACAATTTTTACACTCGCTAAGAGTACCATCAGCATTTATTCTTTGCATAGGCTTATTTTCTTTAACTATTCCCAAAGATATCTCAAATTCATTATTTGTACTATATATAATACTATTTATTTCGTCATATAAACTTATATTTTTTTTGATTTTTTGTCCATGACTCGTATTAAAGTAACCTATTTGTTCTAAGGCTTGAGTGTATTCTTTAAAATAACTATCTATTATACTTCTATCTTTTAATTCACTTAAACAATCAAGAAATTTAATAAATGGTTCATAGATATTATTTATATTAACTTGTTTTAAAGCTACCTTAAATAGTTCATCATACATTTCAATAGGGTCTTGTTCTATTTTTATATTTTCATATACTTCAGCTCTTTTTAATATTTCAGCAGTGCTAGCTATATATCTAAAATCAATGTCAGGATACATTTCTTCACATTTATCTATTAAATTATCTATTCCATAATTCATATAATCTTCAAAAGTATATCCTGATATACTACTTAAA